>NZ_JBSKHS010000042.1:0-522 GCF_057128685.1 Pseudomonas artemisiae | reverse complement strand
AAAGCGTAATAGCTCACTAGTCGAGTCGGCCTGCGCGGAAGATGTAACGGGGCTCAAACCAGGTACCGAAGCTACGGGTGTCACGCAAGTGACGCGGTAGAGGAGCGTTCTGTAAGCCTGTGAAGGTCAGTTGAGAAGCTGGCTGGAGGTATCAGAAGTGCGAATGCTGACATGAGTAACGACAATGCGAGTGAAAAACTCGCACGCCGAAAAACCAAGGTTTCCTGCGCAACGTTAATCGACGCAGGGTTAGTCGGTCCCTAAGGCGAGGCTGAAAAGCGTAGTCGATGGAAAACAGGTTAATATTCCTGTACTTCTGGTTATTGCGATGGAGGGACGGAGAAGGCTAGGCCAGCTTGGCGTTGGTTGTCCAAGTTTAAGGTGGTAGGCTGAGATCTTAGGTAAATCCGGGATCTTAAGGCCGAGAGCTGATGACGAGTGTCCCAGGACACGAAGTGGTCGATGCCATGCTTCCAGGAAAAGCTTCTAAGCTTCAGGTAACCAGGAACCGTACCCCAAACC
>NZ_JBSKHS010000041.1:0-677 GCF_057128685.1 Pseudomonas artemisiae | reverse complement strand
TGTTGAAGATAAAGTCCGTCGCTTTGAGCGTGTTGAGCAGATTACCCGTGACTGCCAACTCCAAGCGCTTGCCGCTGGCATCAGGCTCGTAGTTCTTGATGTAGGTGGTATTGGAGCTTGCGCTGTACTGCAAGAACAGCGTGCCGTTATAACCGTTGCCCAGCCCGGTATAGCCCAGGCCGGAGAGGTCGATTTTATCCACGCCCACCACAAAGTCGGTGATGGTGTCGGCATAGCTGGTGCTGGCCGTGCGGTAGCTATCAGCCAGGGCGGTGAAGCGGAAGATGTCCGCGCCCGTGCCGCCAGTGAGTTTGTCGATACCAGCACCACCGACCAGGAGGTCATTACCGCCCGCGCCGTTAAGCGTATCGGCGCCGCCGAGGCCGAGCAGTTGCTCATCGGCCGCGGTACCAGTGAGGGTGTTCTTGCCAGAGGTGCCGGTAATCACCTTGATCGGGGCTTCTGGGGTGGCAGGGGTGTCCTGTACGGCCAGGGCGAAGGTGTCACTGACGGTGCCAGCCTTACCGTCGTTGGCGGTCACGGTCACGTTAAAGGTACCGGCGGCGCTCGCATCCGGGGTGCCACTGAAGGTGCGGGTCGCGGCATCGAATTTGAGCCATGCCGGCAAGGCGCTGCCGTCAGCCAGGGTAGCGGTGAAACTCAGGGTGTCGTTGTCG
>NZ_JBSKHS010000040.1:0-748 GCF_057128685.1 Pseudomonas artemisiae | reverse complement strand
GCTCATCGCAGTACCGGGCGATCTGGTACAGCGCCCATTTATCGACCTGCCCATCGCTGATAAAGCGGCCCAGCCCGTAACGGTCATTCAAAATCAGGTCGCGGTAGATCCAGGCCGGGTTATCGGTCCAGGCCAGCTTGAAGGTGCCGTCCCAAGTCCCCGCGTAGGTGCGGGTTGAGGGTTCGTAGTTGGCCGGTACCGAGATGATCCGCCCACGGATACGGTAGGCACGTTCAGGGATGGACGAGAACTGGCTGGCATCGATCTTCAGGCCAGCAAGGGCCGTATAGGGATACTGAAGCTTGGCGTCGATCACCTCGGTGTAACTGACCACACTGGTGGTGGCCTGGATGTTCGAGCCGGTCGAATCCGGAGTGGTCCGCAGCACACGGATGGACCAGCCTTCCTCGGCCGCCGGCAGGTCCACCCGATGCGAACGCTGGTAGCCGTTGGTGGTTTTGCCGCTGAATGCCGTGCTGATCACGGGCACGTAGTCGGAGCCATCAGTGGACAGGAGCACCTGGTAGTTAACGGTATAGCCAACGGTGTCGCCGTCGCTTTCCTGCTTGTAGAGCGTGCTGGCGCCGAGCTGCAGGCGGATGGCCGAAAGCTGCAGGTTGCTGATGGCCTGGGTCCAGGGTTGGGAAGCCTTTAGCTCAACGCCTACCGAATGCTCAGTTTCAACCGCGGGGAAGCCGGTAATGTAGTCCTGGTCCGCCTCGCCGGTACGCTGTTCCCAGGTCACGCC
>NZ_JBSKHS010000039.1:353-811 GCF_057128685.1 Pseudomonas artemisiae | reverse complement strand
GACGCCCTTCGCCCCCGCCGAGGGGGACCCGTGCAGGGCCTCGCGCACCGCGCTGACGCGCTCGAAGAACGCCTCGTCCTCGCGCAGCTCCTCGGTGCGCTCACCGCGCAGATCCATCGTCAGGATCTCGCGGATGCGGCCTGGCCGCGGCGACATCACCACGACCCGGTCCGAGAGGAACACCTCCTCGGGGATCGAGTGGGTCACGAACACGACCGCGGCGCCCGTCTCCGCGCAGATGCGGGCGAGCTCGGTCTGCATCGTCTCGCGCGTCATCTCGTCGAGCGCACCGAACGGCTCGTCCATGAGCAGCAGCCGCGGCTTCTCGGCGAACGCGCGCGCGATCGCGACGCGCTGCTGCTGGCCGCCGGAGAGCTCGTGCGGGCGATGGGTGAGCCGATTCGCGAGACCGAGCGACTCGACGAGCCCGTCGATGCGTGCCCGCTCGAGCGCGGTCG
>NZ_JBSKHS010000039.1:0-343 GCF_057128685.1 Pseudomonas artemisiae | reverse complement strand
GCCCACCAGCTCGATCAGCTCGTCGGCGCGCGTGCGGCGCTCGGCGCGCGGCATCCCGTGCAGCTCCATCGGCAGCTCGATGTTGCCCCGCACCGTGCGCCACGGCAGCAGCGCGGCCTTCTGGAACGCGATGCCGTAGTCCTGGTCGAGGCGTGCCCGCGGCGCCGTCTTGCCGAACACCGTCAGCTCGCCCGCGGTCGGGGTGTCGAGGTCGGCGATCAGACGCATGAGCGTCGACTTGCCGCATCCGCTCGGACCGATCAGCGAGACGAACTCGCCGGCCGCCACCTCGAGGTCGATGCCCGAGAGGGCGTCGACCGTGCGTCCGCGTCCGGTGCGGAAG
>NZ_JBSKHS010000038.1:0-846 GCF_057128685.1 Pseudomonas artemisiae | reverse complement strand
AGGCAGGCTTCGATTTCCCCCAGTTCGATGCGCAGGCCACGGACCTTCACCTGATGGTCGATACGCCCCACGTATTCGATGGCGCCGTCCACTCGCCAACGGGCCAGGTCGCCTGTGCGGTACAAGCGCTCGCCCTTACCGAACGGGTCGGCCACGAAGCGCTCGGCGGTCAACCCTGCCCGGCGGTGGTAGCCGCGAGCCAGGCCCACGCCACCGATGTACAGCTCACCGGCAACGCCTTGGGGCACCGGCTCCAGGCACTGATCGAGGATGTACAGCCGCAGGTTGTCGATGGGCCGGCCAATCGGCACCTGGTGGCGGTCATTGTCCTCGTTGCAGGCCCAGTAGCTCACATCGATGGCCGCTTCGGTGGGGCCGTACAGGTTATGCAGCCGCGCGCCATGGCGCTGACGGAACTGCTGTTGCAGCGCGTAGGGCAAGGCTTCGCCGCTGCACATCACCTGCTTTAGCGAGGGGCACTGCGCCAGTTCGCCGGAGGCCACGAAGGCCTGCAACATTGAGGGCACAAAGTGCAAGACGCTTACCTCGCCCTCGACGATCACCTGGCGCAGCGCCAATGGGTCGCGGTGAGCCCCAGGTGGGGCGACCACCAGCGCGGCACCGCTGAGCAAGGGCCAGAAGAACTCCCACACCGACACATCAAAGCTGAACGGGGTTTTTTGCAGTACCCGGTCCGTGGGCGTAAGGCCGTAGGCGTTTTGCATCCAGTGCAAACGGTTGATCAGTGCCAGGTGGCTGTTGCCCGCGCCCTTGGGCTTGCCAGTGGAGCCTGAGGTGTAAATCAGGTAGGCCAGGTTCAGCGGGCTGCCCAGGGACGGCAGGTCG
>NZ_JBSKHS010000037.1:0-864 GCF_057128685.1 Pseudomonas artemisiae | reverse complement strand
CCCGAGGGATTCGTCATGTCGTTGACCGTTAACACCAACATCGCTTCGCTGACTGTTCAAAACAACCTGAACAAAGCTTCCAGCGCTACCGCTACCTCGATGACGCGTTTGTCCTCGGGCCTGAAAATCAACAGCGCTAAAGATGACGCCGCTGGCCTGCAGATCGCTACCCGTCTGACCACCCAGATCAAGGGCCTGACCGTTGCGACCAAGAACGCCAACGACGCAACCTCCATCGCACAAACCGCTGAAGGCGCTCTGCAAGAAACCACCAGCATCCTGCAGCGTATGCGTGAACTGGCTGTACAGTCCCGCAACGACTCCAACAGCAGCAACGACCGTACCGCTCTGCAAGCTGAATTCACTCAGATGAGCGACGAACTGACCCGTATCTCCACGTCGACCACCTTCGGTACCGGTATGAAGTTGCTCGACGGTTCGGCTTCTGGCCTGCAGTTCCAGGTTGGCGCCATGACCGGTGACGACCAGCACATCGACCTGGGCATCAGCCTGAACGCTTCGGCCGCGGGCCTGGGCTTGAGCGGCGCCGCGATCACCGGTTCCGACGTAAGCGGCGCGCACACCGCCATCGACTCGGCCATCAGCGCCATCGACTCGGCCCTGGACCAAGTGAACACCACCCGTGCCGACCTGGGTGCCAAGCAAAACCGTCTGGAAAGCACGGTCAGCAACATCGCTAACATCATTGAAAACGCTACCGCTTCGCGCTCTACCATTCAGGACGTGGACTTCGCTTCCGAAACCGCCGAACTGACCAAGCAGCAAACCCTGCAACAGGCTTCCACCGCGATCCTGTCCCAGGCCAACCAGATCCCTTCCTCTGTACTGAAATTGCTTCAGTAA
>NZ_JBSKHS010000036.1:0-1152 GCF_057128685.1 Pseudomonas artemisiae | reverse complement strand
CTGACAGGCAAACTTGAAACTTACTTCGCTGGGCGCCCGCTTGTGAGCGACCGCAGCCTGACTGGCCTCCCGGCGCACCACGTTATACGCCAGTAAAAGTCCCCACAATTCTTGATAGACCAGGTCCACAGTCCTGCTGCGAAGCGTCAGTGCATTATCTTGCATAGAGCTTTTGATATCTCTGAAACCCAACTCGATTTCCCACCGCTCGTGATAAAGCGTCGCGACCTGCTCTGCGCTAAATTTCGAAGCGGGTAGCGAGGTGAAGACAGTTTTCTCTTTTCCTTCAACTTGGTAAGTCACAGCTCGTACCTGCCAGTACTCAGGTAAAGCCGGATTCTTTTTACGCGCCTGCGGCGAGACTCTCATCTGCACAAGATAATCGCCATCGCCATAATGTTCGACTTCCGTCCTGACCGTTCCCTTGCGTTCGGGGATCATCCAATGCCTGTTTTGCTCAGCGTTTTGGATACTCAACAACAGATCAGCGCTGAAAAATCCTTTGTCCAGTAAGGTCACCGAGTGATTGGGTATGCTTTCGACAAAGTCCTTGGCCAGTGGAATTTCGCCCTTGCGATAGGGGCTAACGGCAGCATTGGCAATGATGTGGGACCGTGCATTCATCAGCGCGACAAGACGCAACACCGGGTACGGCGTCTGCCGATTGGAGGAGGTGTTACCTGAGCCAAAGTGCTCCCGCAACTGCGGTGTTTCCGAGGTTCGAAACAGCGCACCATCGACAGCAAAAACCTGAAGTCCGTGCCAGTCATCGTGCGGGTAGCGCTCGTATCCCCAGGCATTGGCGCACTGTCGAAATAGCCAGAACACAGGCTGATTGCCCAGGCGCTGACGCGCCTGTGACAAGCCGCTCTTTGCCAAAAGTACCTCGTTGGCCAGACCGTCGGCGCAGATATTAAGTCGGCGCGCGACCTCAACGATGGGCTCTCCTCTGAAAAGTGCCATCCCGACGACTAACCAAAGCACCATATCCGAGGGCAGGCGCCGACGTCGGATCGTGGCCTTTTCGGCCAAAGCGGCGGCAGTGCTAATCCATTCTTGGGGAATATGATCGGTGAATACGTCGAGGCGTGAGAGCGGCTGCTCAGCAAAGTCCAGAACAGCGCCTAAATCCTGAGCGACAGACATAAAAAA
>NZ_JBSKHS010000035.1:0-1241 GCF_057128685.1 Pseudomonas artemisiae | reverse complement strand
TGTAGTGGTCAACAATTCCCGGACACAGAATTAAGTTTTTCTTCTGCTACAGCCGGCGGTACGAAGCCGTTGTGCTGATGCGGCCTTGTCCAGTTGTACCGCTGCATGAGATAGCGTCCGATATCTTGCTCGGCCAGCGCTGCCGTCATGTAACCCACCGTCGGTATCCATTCCGCTTTCAAGCTGCGAAACAGCCGCTCCATGGGCGCGTTGTCGTAGCAGTTTCCCCGTCGGCTCATGCTTTGAGTTATCTGATAGCGCCACAGCCGCTGGCGGAAGCTACGGCTGGCGTATTGGCTACCCTGGTCGCTGTGAAATAGTAAGCCTTGTGGCCTGCCGCGCATCTCATAAGCTCTGTCGAGCGCCTTGATGACCAGCTCGGCATCCGGCTTGGCAGACATCGCCCAGCCCACTACCCGACGGCTATACAAGTCCAGGACGACCGCCAGGTAATGCCACCGTCCCTGCGCCCAGATGTAGGTGATGTCACCACACCAGACCTTGTTTGGCGTTGCCACGGTGAACTGTCGATCAAGAACATTGGGGATGTCGAGGCGCTCAACCGTGGCCCGTTTGTATGCGTGAGAACCGGGCTGCTTGCTGATCAAGCCCTGCTCCTTCATCAGGCCTCTGACCTTGAAGCGTCCCACATTGATACCCTCATCCCGGAGCATGGCGACGATACTGCGGCTACCTGCCGAGCTGCGGCTCTGGCTGAACAGCTCGTTGATGCGGCTGCGCAGGCTCGTACGGCGAACATCGATACGCCGTCGGCGGGCCAGGTGCGCGTAATAACAAGATCGGGGCAACTCGAACACTGAACACAACAGCTGAACAGGGTAGTGCTTTGCCAACTTCCGAATCGACTTCAACGTCTGCGCCCGTGTTCCTCGGCCATCAAGAGCGCAGTGGCCTCCTTTAAGATTTTCTTCTCGATCTCCAGCCGATTGATGCGAGCCTTGAGCGCCTGGATTTCCTGCTGCTCTGGTGTCATCGCCTTGCTGGACGGGGTCACGCCATTTCGCTCAGCCTGAAGCTGGTTGACCCAGCGACGCAACGCCGGCTCCCCAATATCGAGCGACCTCGCGGCCTCGGCATGGCCGTAGCCTTGATCGAGCACAAGGCAGGCAGCCTCGCGTTTGAACTCGGGGGTGAAAGTACGTCGTTGTCTGCTCATCGAACACCTCTGTGTGGCGACCATTTTCGCCTAAAAAAGTGTCCGGGGTTAGTAGACCACTACA
>NZ_JBSKHS010000034.1:0-1469 GCF_057128685.1 Pseudomonas artemisiae | reverse complement strand
TGAACTGCGCCCCAAATGTTGGACACCTATCCAACCTTATGGGGCGTTTTTCATGGGTAAGTACTCAAAAGACTTCAAGCTATCTGCCATCACCGCTTTTCTTGAGCGCGGCCAGGGTTATCGACACATTGGTGCACGGTTTGGCCTGGACCCCACGCTATTACGTCGCTGGGTAGCGGCTTACCAGCTTCACGGCGAGGCCAGCCTTCATGGGCGTAGGGCTGGGGATAGCTACAGCGCTCAGTTCAAGCTGGCTGTGCTTCAAGGCATGTGGGCGCACAACCTCTCCTTTCGGCAAGCGGCAGCGGTGTTCAAACTGGGCAATGCGACTCAGGTAGGCATCTGGCAGCAGCGGTATTACAGTGGTGGCATTGAAGCCCTGGCTCCCAGGCATAAAGGATCACTTGCGCTAATGACCAAGCCTTCTGTGGCACCTACTTCGCCTGTTGTTTCGGCAGTCAAGGATGAGGATCTCAGCCATGCCGAGTTACTGAATAAGCTTCGCAAGGCCCAGGTGGAGATCGCCTGGCTAAAAAAGCTCAAGGAGTACCGGGAGGAGCAACAAAGACAGGCGACGGCCGCCAAGAAAAAGCCAGGTTAGTCAGCGAGTTACGCGTCCACTTCAAGCTTGACCTGTTGCTGGAAGCTGCAGGGTTATCGCGCAGCACCTACTACTACCATCTCAAGGCGATGGCAGGAGGGGATCGCTCCGGTGCGTTGAGATCAGCTATCCGAAGCATCCAAGACACGCACAAGGGGCGTTATGGCTATCGCCGGGTAACCGCTGCCTTACGGTGTGGCGGACAACAGATCAACAGTAAGAAAGTGCGCCGTCTGATGGGCGAAATGAACCTCAAGAGCACGGTGCGAGCGAAGAAGTACAAGTCATACAAGGGACAGGTGGGGCTGGCAGCACCTAATATCCTTGCACGGGCGTTCCAGGCCACGCAGCCGAATCAGAAGTGGGTAACGGATGTAACCGAGTTTAAGGTGGGCAGTGAAAAGCTGTACCTGTCGCCTGTGCTGGATCTGTACAACGGTGAGATCGTGGCTCATCAACTCGCCACGCGCCCTCAGTACGCACTGGTTGGGCAAATGCTGGAACAGGCTCTGAAGCGCTTGCCAGAGGGAGCCAAGCCCCTGCTGCACTCTGATCAGGGCTGGCAATACCGCTATCACACGTATCAACATCGTTTGAAGGAAGCAGGGTTGCAGCAAAGCATGTCGCGCAAGGGCAACTGTCTGGACAATGCTGCGATGGAGAGCTTTTTCGGCACGCTAAAGACCGAGTTTTTCTACCGAGAACGTTTCGACAGCGTTGAGGAGCTTCGCGCTGGAATCGAGGAATACATCCGCTACTACAATCACGACCGCATCAAAATACAGCTCGGTGACCTAAGCCCTGTAGCGTACAGGGCCCAGGCTCAAACGGCTTAACGATCACTGTCCAGGTTTTGGGGCGCAGTTCA
>NZ_JBSKHS010000033.1:0-1693 GCF_057128685.1 Pseudomonas artemisiae | reverse complement strand
TTGTCTGCTCATCGAACACCTCTGTGTGGCGACCATTTTCGCCTAAAAAAGTGTCCGGGGTTAGTAGACCACTACACATAGGCTCGAAATGGTTGGGCGCGGTAACGCAGGGACAGGGCTGACAGGGAGCGAATTAGAAATAACCTGTCACATTCCAAGTGAATGGATAAACCTACGGCTATAATTAAGGCAATTGAAATACCTAAATTGAATATGCATATGCCATCGCTGCTCCCTAGGCCATGCACTTTTCCTAGAGTGCCGGCCGTAGCGCGCAGCCTTTCAACCTAGATCGCTTGAACGTAACGCCACCACACTTGATCTCAACCTCTCTAGCAGAGCCCTCCACCGCCTCTGTGGTAACGCGGGCGCAGGCGATCACGGTTACAGGAGCAACTCGATGTTCCACCTTATGTTTACCACCCCTTGCCTTTATGTGATCGCCCGTTTTATCTATCCCATGCCCTGGCCACTGCCAGCCAGGCTGGCGGCGGCGCTGGTGTTGTTGCTCGCCTCGCAATACCACCTGTATTCGAAGTTCTCCTCCGGCAGCGTGTTCTCGCCGGAATTCCCGCGGGCAGTGGTGCTGTTCTTCAATTGGGCGTTTGGCGCGATTCTGCTGCTTGCGGTGCTGCAAATCCTTATCGATGTGGGAATGTTGCTGACCATGCTGGTGCGCCAGCAATGGCTGACCGTACCGCCCCTCTTGCGCTATGGCGTGGGTGCCGCGGCCTTGCTGCTGGCGGGGATTGGTGTGCATCAGGCGGCGCGGGTGCCGCCAGTGAAGGACATTACGGTGGCCATCAAAAACCTGCCGACGCAGTTTGAAGGCTATACCTTGCTGCAACTGACCGATATGCACATCAGCCGGCTATTTAATGAACCCTGGACGCGTGAGGTGGTGCGCCGCTCGAACGCGCTGGGGGTAAACCTTATCGTTATCACGGGTGACTTGATCGATGGCCCGATCAAGGCGCGCACGGGTGATATCGAGCCGCTGCGTGATCTCCGCGCCTCGGATGGGGTGTATGTGATACCCGGCAACCATGAGTATTTCTTCGATAACGAGGGGTGGATGCAGTACTTCGTTTCGATGGGGATGAAGCGCCTTAGCAACAGTCACGCGCTCATCGAGCGTGGCGGCGCGCAGTTGGTAGTGGCTGGGGTGACAGACCTTAGCGCGCCCCGTGCGGGCTTGCCCGGCCCAGACCTCAAACAAGCGTTGGCTGGGGCACCGGGCGGGGCACCGATCATTCTGCTCGACCACCAACCACGCAATGCCCGCCAAGCCGCCCGCCAGGGCGTTGCCTTGCAGCTCTCGGGGCACACCCATGGCGGCATGATCCGCGTACTTGACCAGATCATTGCCAATGCGAATGAAGGCTTTGTATCTGGGTTCTATGCCGTAGATGGCATGCAGCTGTACGTCAACAACGGCACGGCCCTGTGGCCCGGTTTCGCACTGCGCCTTGGCGTACCTTCGGAGCTCACACGCATTACGCTACGGCGCGCGACAGGGCCTGGTTAGGCTCGGTATCTAAACTGGCTTTCAGTGATGCTATTGCCCAGTGTTCACCTCAGATGCCGCCGTTCGCCAGCTTCGCTGTCTCCTACAGGGTGAACTGCGCCCCAAATGTTGGACACCTATCCAACCTTATGGGGCGTTTTTCATGGGTAAGTACTCAAAAGACTT
>NZ_JBSKHS010000032.1:0-2399 GCF_057128685.1 Pseudomonas artemisiae | reverse complement strand
GGCCAACAGGGCCACTACCAGCTCCAGGGAGCGCTCGGCGCACACCCCCACCAGCACGTCCGGGCCTACGCCCTGCTCACGCAGCCAGCGGGCCAGTTGGTTGGCGCGGCCGTTGAGCTGGGCGTAGGTCCACTGGTGTTCGCCGAAGCGCACGGCCAGCGCATCAGGCGTGGCCGCCACCTGGCGCTCGATCAGCTGTTGCAGCTGCATGTGATCCGGGAAGGCCGTAGCAGTGTCGTTCCAGCCGTGCAGCAACTGCTCACGGGCCTGGCGAGACAACAGCGGCAAGCGCCCTACCGCCTGGGCGGGGTCGTCTGACAGTGCCTGCAACAGCGCCAGGAAGTGGTCGCGCATCTGAGCGATGGTGCCGGCATCGAACAGGTCGGTGGCGTAGCCGAACTGGCCCTGTACCTGGCCATCGCGGCTTTCCTCGGTACTGAGCATCAGGTCGAACTTGGCCACGCCAACGTCCAGCTCAAGGCTTTCCAGTATCAGCCCACGGCCATCCTGGGAAGGCAACCTGCGCAAACCGTCGCGTTGGCTCGGCAAGTGGTTGTAGGCCACCTGGAACAGCGGGTTGTAACTGAGGCTACGCTCAGGCTGAAGCGCCTCGACCAAGCGTTCGAAGGGCAGGTCCTGATGGGCCTGAGCACCGAGCACTGCTTCCCGGGTACGGCCCAGCAGGTCGGTGAAAGGTTGCTGTGCGTCCAGTTCGCAGCTCAACACCTGGGTGTTGACGAAAAAGCCAATCAAACGCTCGCTTTCCGCCCGGCCACGGTTGGCCACCGGAACGCCGACCCTCAGCGCGCGCTGGCCGCTGTGGCGGAACAACAGCACCTGATAGGCCGCCAGCAGCAGCATAAACAGGGTAGCGCCCTTGCCCCGTGCCAACTCACGCAGGCGCTCGCTCAAGGCCGGCGGCAGTTGGAAATCCACCGCCGCGCCCCGGTAGCTTTGCACCGCCGGGCGTGGGCGGTCGCTGGGCAGGGCCAGCACCTGGGCCTCGCCGCTGAGCTGGCGCATCCAGTAGTCGAGCTGGCGGTCACCCTCCCCGGCCTGCATCCACAGCCGCTGCCAGCGCGCGTAATCGGCGTACTGCACCGGCAAGGCCTGCAGGGCTGCCGGCTGACCACTGAGCTGGGCGGTATACAGGCTGGCGAACTCGTCGGTCAGCACGCCCATCGACCAGCCATCGGAGACGATATGGTGCAGTGTGAGCAGCAGCAGGTGTTCACGGTCATCGAGGCGGATTAGCGTCAACCGTAGCAACGGCCCCTGGGTAAGGTCGAAGGGCTGCCGCGCGGCCTGTTCCAGTTGCTCGCGGGCGCAGGCTTCGCGCTCAGCGGCCGGCAGCAGGCTTAAATCGATACGCTGTAGCTCGGGTTCGAGGCCTGGCAGGATCACCTGAACGGCCTGCACCCCTTGCTCATGTTCGACCTCACGGAACAGGGTACGCAGGCTTTCATGGCGGGCCACCAGGGCCACAAAGCTGCGATGCAATGCCGTTTCATCCAACTGACCCCGCAGCCTTACCGCCGCGGGGATGTTATAGGCGGCGCTGTGCGGTTCCATTTGCCACAAGAACCACAGGCGGCTTTGCGCGGCGGACAGCGGGGCCTGCCCACAGGGCTGACGCACAATAGGTAAGCGCTCCAGGCTTACCCCCTTCTCGCCCAACTGACGCAGGAACATCAACTGGCGGTCTTCGGGCAAAGCGGCAAGGCGTTCAGCCACCTGCTGTAGCTTTTGGTGTTCGGTGTTGCTCATCAAAAATTCTCCAACTCGCCCAGCAACTCATCCATCAGGCCCAGATCGACCTGTTCCTTGTGCGCTGCCTCAGGTTCAGCCTGTAGCGCGGCGGCCAATACCTGGATGGAACTCAACTCGAATAAACGGTGAAGCGGCAATTGCACGTTCAGGCGCTTGCGCAAGGTCATGCCGAGCTGGGTCAACAGCAGCGAATGCCCGCCCAGCTCGAAGAAGTCGTCGGTGGTGCCCACCCGCTCGACGCCCAGCACCTCCTGCCAGATAGCCACCAGTTGCTGCTCAAGTTCGGTGACTGGGGCCACATACTGCGCACGGGGGCTGGCGGCCAGGTCCAGTACCGGCAAGGCCTTGCGGTCCAGCTTGCCGTTGGGCGACAGCGGCATGGCGTCCAGCACCAGGATGCGCGTGGGCACCATGTAGTCCGGCAACTGCGCTGCCAACTCCCGGCGCAGGCTGTCCCCGTCCACGCGGGCCACCACGTAGCCCACCAGTTGCTTGCCTTGAGGGGTATCCCGGGCGATCACCACCGCCTCGTCTACCGCGGCCAGGCCATGCAGGCAGGCTTCGATTTCCCCCAGTTCGATGCGCAGGCCACGGACCTTCACCTGATGGTCGATACGCCCCACGTATTC
>NZ_JBSKHS010000031.1:3711-5258 GCF_057128685.1 Pseudomonas artemisiae | reverse complement strand
CTGAGTTCGGGAAGGGATCAGGTGGTTCCAATGCTCTATGGTCGTCAAGAAATTCGGTAGCCGCCTCGTGTCACACAGGGTGTGTACGCTGCGACGAATCTGGGTATGTGATGGGTGAGTTGCGTGTTTTCGAAGTGCCTTCACCCCGCGCTCTGCCGTTGGCAGATTGCTTGGGTGTTATATGGTCAAGCCTCACGGGCAATTAGTATGGGTTAGCTCAACGCCTCACAGCGCTTACACACCCCACCTATCAACGTCGTAGTCTTCGACGGCCCTTCAGGGAGCTCAAGGCTCCAGTGAGATCTCATCTTGAGGCAAGTTTCCCGCTTAGATGCTTTCAGCGGTTATCTCTTCCGAACATAGCTACCCGGCAATGCCACTGGCGTGACAACCGGAACACCAGAGGTTCGTCCACTCCGGTCCTCTCGTACTAGGAGCAGCCCCTCTCAAATCTCAAACGTCCACGGCAGATAGGGACCGAACTGTCTCACGACGTTCTAAACCCAGCTCGCGTACCACTTTAAATGGCGAACAGCCATACCCTTGGGACCGGCTTCAGCCCCAGGATGTGATGAGCCGACATCGAGGTGCCAAACACCGCCGTCGATATGAACTCTTGGGCGGTATCAGCCTGTTATCCCCGGAGTACCTTTTATCCGTTGAGCGATGGCCCTTCCATACAGAACCACCGGATCACTAAGACCTACTTTCGTACCTGCTCGACGTGTCTGTCTCGCAGTCAAGCGCGCTTTTGCCTTTATACTCTACGACCGATTTCCGACCGGTCTGAGCGCACCTTCGTACTCCTCCGTTACTCTTTGGGAGGAGACCGCCCCAGTCAAACTACCCACCATACACTGTCCTCGATCCGGATAACGGACCTGAGTTAGAACCTCAAGGTTGCCAGGGTGGTATTTCAAGGATGGCTCCACGCAGACTGGCGTCCACGCTTCAAAGCCTCCCACCTATCCTACACAAGCAAGCTCAAAGTCCAGTGCAAAGCTATAGTAAAGGTTCACGGGGTCTTTCCGTCTAGCCGCGGATACACTGCATCTTCACAGCGATTTCAATTTCACTGAGTCTCGGGTGGAGACAGCGCCGCCATCGTTACGCCATTCGTGCAGGTCGGAACTTACCCGACAAGGAATTTCGCTACCTTAGGACCGTTATAGTTACGGCCGCCGTTTACCGGGGCTTCGATCAAGAGCTTCGCTTGCGCTAACCCCATCAATTAACCTTCCGGCACCGGGCAGGCGTCACACCCTATACGTCCACTTTCGTGTTTGCAGAGTGCTGTGTTTTTAATAAACAGTCGCAGCGGCCTGGTATCTTCGACCGGCAAGAGCTTACGGGGTAAACCCTTCACCTTCGCCGGCGCACCTTCTCCCGAAGTTACGGTGCCATTTTGCCTAGTTCCTTCACCCGAGTTCTCTCAAGCGCCTTGGTATTCTCTACCCAACCACCTGTGTCGGTTTGGGGTACGGTTCCTGGTTACCTGAAGCTTAGAAGCTTTTCCTGGAAGCATGGCATCGACCACTTCGTGTCCT
>NZ_JBSKHS010000031.1:2078-3611 GCF_057128685.1 Pseudomonas artemisiae | reverse complement strand
CCGTAGCTTCGGTACCTGGTTTGAGCCCCGTTACATCTTCCGCGCAGGCCGACTCGACTAGTGAGCTATTACGCTTTCTTTAAAGGGTGGCTGCTTCTAAGCCAACCTCCTAGCTGTCTAAGCCTTCCCACATCGTTTCCCACTTAACCAGGATTTTGGGACCTTAGCTGACGGTCTGGGTTGTTTCCCTTTTCACGACGGACGTTAGCACCCGCCGTGTGTCTCCCATGCTCGGCACTTGTAGGTATTCGGAGTTTGCATCGGTTTGGTAAGTCGGGATGACCCCCTAGCCGAAACAGTGCTCTACCCCCTACAGTGATACATGAGGCGCTACCTAAATAGCTTTCGAGGAGAACCAGCTATCTCCGAGCTTGATTAGCCTTTCACTCCGATCCACAGGTCATCCGCTAACTTTTCAACGGTAGTCGGTTCGGTCCTCCAGTTAGTGTTACCCAACCTTCAACCTGCCCATGGATAGATCGCCCGGTTTCGGGTCTATACCCAGCGACTAAACGCCCTATTAAGACTCGCTTTCGCTACGCCTCCCCTATTCGGTTAAGCTCGCCACTGAATATAAGTCGCTGACCCATTATACAAAAGGTACGCAGTCACAGAACAAGTCTGCTCCCACTGCTTGTACGCATACGGTTTCAGGTTCTATTTCACTCCCCTCTCCGGGGTTCTTTTCGCCTTTCCCTCACGGTACTGGTTCACTATCGGTCAGTCAGTAGTATTTAGCCTTGGAGGATGGTCCCCCCATATTCAGACAAAGTTTCTCGTGCTCCGTCCTACTCGATTTCATTGACAAGAGATTTTCGCGTACAGGGCTATCACCCACTATGGCCGCACTTTCCAGAGCGTTCCGCTAATCTCAAATCAACTTAAGGGCTGGTCCCCGTTCGCTCGCCACTACTAAGGGAATCTCGGTTGATTTCTTTTCCTCAGGGTACTTAGATGTTTCAGTTCCCCTGGTTCGCCTCTTGTACCTATGTATTGAGTACAAGATACCCAGCTTATGCTGGGTGGGTTCCCCCATTCAGAGATCTCCGGATCAAAGTCTGTTTGCCGACTCCCCGAAGCTTATCGCAGGCTACCACGTCTTTCATCGCCTCTGACTGCCAAGGCATCCACCGTATGCGCTTATTCACTTGACCATATAACCCCAAGCAATCTTGGGATCACGGTTGTGAAGACAACATCGAATTTTACCTTAGCCTGCTCACACCAGCAGTGAAACTGGTCTGAACAGTCTAACTTTCTATCACATACCCAAATTTTTAAAGAACGATTCTGGAAAAGACCAGAAATCAACATTCACGCCTTGCGTTGCAAGGGAATGCTCATTTCTAAGCTTTCAAACAGATGAAATGGTGGAGCCAAGCGGGATCGAACCGCTGACCTCCTGCGTGCAAGGCAGGCGCTCTCCCAGCTGAGCTATGGCCCCCAAACAAAATTGGTGGGTCTGGGCAGATTCGAACTGCCGACCTCACCCTTATCAGGGGTGCGCTCTAACCAACTGAGCTACAGACCCAA
>NZ_JBSKHS010000030.1:0-5417 GCF_057128685.1 Pseudomonas artemisiae | reverse complement strand
CCTAAGCCCTGTAGCGTACAGGGCCCAGGCTCAAACGGCTTAACGATCACTGTCCAGGTTTTGGGGCGCAGTTCAACATCCGTTTGTGCGATGAGGCGTGGCCGTCAGCTTACGAATAGCGCAAAACAAAAACCCCTGCCACCGTGAGGTAACAGGGGTTTCTGTTTCGCGAGCTATCGCTCTTACAACGAAATTACTTAGAGGCGCGCTTACGCTCGTTCTCGTTCAGTACTTTCTTACGCAGGCGGATCGACTTCGGCGTTACTTCAACCAGCTCGTCGTCATCGATGAACTCCAGGGCCTGTTCAAGGGTGAACTTGATCGGCGGCACCAGGGCGATGGTTTCGTCCTTGCCCGAAGCGCGCATGTTGTCGAGCTTCTTGCCCTTGGTAGGGTTGATCACCAAGTCGTTGTCGCGGCTGTTGATGCCGGCCAACTGGCCTTCGTAGATTTCCTGGCCAGGCTCGAGGAACAGCTTGCCGCGGTCCTGCAAGGTTTCCAGCGAATAGGTCAGCGCCTTACCGGTAGCCATGGACACCAGCACGCCGTTCTGACGGTGGTTGACGTCACCAGCCTTGATCGGGCCATAGTGGCTGAAGGTACCGGTGAGGATCCCGCTGCCAGACGTCATGGTCAGGAAGGCGTTACGGAAACCGATCAAGCCACGGGCTGGAATGGTGTACTCCAGGCGGATACGCCCTTTGCCATCCGGCACCATGTTGGAGAGGTCGCCCTTACGCAGGCCCATCTGTTCCATCACCGCACCCTGGTGCTGCTCTTCGATGTCAATGGTGACCGCTTCGTAGGGCTCCTGCTTTTCGCCGTCCACTTCCTTGATAACCACTTCAGGACGCGAAATGGCCAGCTCGAAGCCTTCGCGACGCATGGTTTCGATCAGCACCGAAAGGTGCAGTTCGCCACGGCCGGAGACCTTGAACTTGTCGGCGCTGTCGGTTTCCTCGACACGCAGGGCCACGTTGTGCAGCAGCTCTTTTTCCAGGCGCTCTTTGATATTGCGGCTGGTAACGAACTTGCCTTCCTTGCCGCAGAACGGCGAGTCGTTGACCTGGAAGGTCATGCTCACGGTTGGCTCGTCCACGCTCAGTGGAGGCAGCGCTTCGACGGTCTGTGGGTCGCACAGGGTGTCGGAGATAAACAGCTGATCCATGCCGCTGATGCACACGATGTCACCCGCTTCGGCTTCAGCGACTTCGACACGCTGCAGGCCGTGGTGGCCCATCAGCTTGAGGATACGGCCGTTACGCTTCTTGCCTTCGGCATCGATGGCGATGACCGGGCTGTTGGCCTTGATGCGGCCGCGGGTGATGCGGCCAATGCCGATAACACCCAGGAAGCTGTTGTAGTCCAGTGCGGAAATCTGCATCTGGAACGGGCCTTCGAGGTCGACCTTGGGCGCCGGCACGTGGTCCAGGATGGCCTGGAACAGAGGGTCCATGTTGTCGGCCATGTCCTGGTAGTCCAGGCCGGCGATGCCATTCAGGGCGCTGGCGTAGACGATCGGGAAGTCCAGTTGTTCTTCGGTGGCGCCCAGGTTGTCGAACAGGTCGAAAATCAGGCCCGCGACTTTATCTGGGTCCGCGCCTGGGCGGTCGACCTTGTTCACGACCACGATCGGACGCAGGCCAGCCTTGAAGGCTTTCTGGGTGACGAAACGGGTCTGCGGCATAGGGCCGTCTTGAGCGTCGACCAGCAGCAGCACGGAGTCCACCATGGACATCACGCGCTCGACCTCGCCGCCGAAGTCAGCGTGGCCGGGGGTATCCACGATGTTGATGTCGTAGCCGTTCCACTTGATCGCAGTGTTTTTCGCCAGGATGGTAATGCCGCGCTCTTTTTCCTGGTCGTTGCTGTCCATCACGCGTTCGTCGTTCAGCTCTTTACGGTCCAGAGTGCCGGACAGCTTCAAGAGCTTGTCGACCAGAGTGGTTTTACCATGGTCAACGTGGGCGATGATGGCGATGTTACGAAGCTTATCTCTCACAGGGCATATCTCGATGATGAATTCGGTGGGGCCGGCTCAAGGCGACGGCCGATCAATGGGCGCGATCAGCGCGCCGGGTCAGGGGGGCGATGGCGACCACGGCCACCAAGGCCCCTCCTAGGCCGGACGATAAACGCGCACATTGGCGTGCCCCTCGCTGAGCAGGTGATGAGCATGCAGCCTGCTCATGACACCCTTGTCGCAATACAACAGGTATTGCCGGCCAGGATCGAGATCCTTGAACCGGTTGTTCAACGCATAAAACGGCAGTGCCCGTACCTCCACCCCTTCGACTGACAGCGGGGCGTCTTCCTGGGCATCGGGGTGACGAATATCCAGCACCACATGGCTGGCCAAGGCTTCGCCGACCTCTTCGATCTCGACCTGCTGGCCCAGCTCGTCGATCACATTGTCGATGGACACCAGTCGGGCGCGTTCAAAGGCGCTTTCCAGTACCGCCATGTCGAAGCGCTGCTCTTCGCGCTCGATACGATAACCACGAGCGCTGGTGGTAGGGTTTACCGAGATCACGCCACAGTATTCAGGCATATGCTTGGCAAAATCCGCGGTACCGATAGCGGTGGCGGTGTCGATGATGTCTTGCTTGTGCGTTGCAAGCAACGGGCGCAGCACCAGCGTGGGCGTTACCGCGTCGATGACCGCCAGGTTGGTAAGCGTTTGACTGGACACCTGGGAAATCGCCTCGCCAGTTACCAAGGCGTTTATCTCCAGGCGTTCGGCCATGCGACTGGCGACGCGCAGCATCATCCGCTTGAGGATGACGCCCATCTGGCTATTGTCCACTTTGGCAAGGATTTCACCTACCACTTCTTCAAACGGCACGCTGATAAAAAGCACGCGGTGGGAGCTGCCGTACTTCTTCCACAGATAATGCGCCACCTCCATCACACCCAGCTCGTGGGCCCGGCCGCCCAGGTTGAAGAAGCAGAAATGGGTCATCAAGCCACGGCGCATCATCTGGTACGCCGCTACGGTGGAGTCGAAGCCACCGGACATCAGCACCAGGGTCTGCTCCAGCGCGCCCAGGGGGTAACCGCCAATGCCCGCATGCTGGCCGTGGATCACGAACAGGCGCTGGTCACGGATTTCCATCCGCACCACGACTTCCGGGGCCTTGAGGTCAATACCCGCCGCACCGCACTGCTGGCGCAACTGGCTACCCACGTAGCGGTCGACGTCCATGGAGCTGAAGGTGTGGCGGCCAGCACGCTTGCAGCGCACGGAGAAACGCTTACCCGGCAGCAAATGACCAAAGTGCGCCTTGCACTTGGCAACGATGTCGTCGAAGTCGCCCAGCGGGTATTCATCCACTTGCAAGAAATGCGCGATACCCGGCGTGCAGCTCAGCCGCTCGATCAGCTCCTTGAGAACCTTGGCGTCGGTGACCTTCGTTTGAATCTCGATGTTGTCCCACACGCCGGCCACCTTGATGTCGGCGTCCAGGTCACGTACCACCGCGCGAATGTTTTTCGCAAGCTGGCGGATGAACTGCTTGCGCACCGGCGGGCTTTTGATGGTGATCTCGGGGAAGACTTTTACGATGAGTTTCATGAACAGCGCGCGCAATGGCCCAGCTGGAAAAAAGGGGCAGCATTATAGCGGAAATTGTTCAAGCTTTGACCAACTATCTGTCGAAAGGCGCAAGCGCACCAAAATTGCACACAGCTTCACTCGAATGCGCCTTTAAAGGGCGGCTAATTTTTATCGAGACGCTATTACACCTATACAATCGGGCATTTGGGCCACTGTGCCCATCTCAGGGCACTGGCATGTAAATTGCTCCCTTGTGAGGCAGGTTGCCATGGCCGAGTATGCGGCGGCAGCACTGAATCTCGGGAGCGACACAGTACGCTCCAATCCACCCGGAGGACACCATGTCGAAGTCGGTTCAACTCATCAAAGATCATGACGTAAAGTGGATTGATCTGCGCTTCACCGATACCAAAGGCAAGCAGCAGCACGTCACCATGCCAGCGCGCGATGCTCTGGATGACGACTTCTTCGAAGTCGGCAAGATGTTCGACGGCTCCTCCATCGCAGGCTGGAAAGGCATCGAAGCCTCCGACATGATCCTGCTGCCAGACGATGAAACCGCCGTGCTGGACCCGTTCACCGAAGAGCCGACCTTGATCCTGGTCTGTGACATCATTGAACCGTCCACGATGCAAGGCTACGACCGCGACCCACGCGCCATTGCCCACCGTGCCGAGGAATACCTCAAGTCCACCGGCATCGGTGACACCGTTTTCGTGGGCCCGGAGCCCGAGTTCTTCATCTTCGACGAAGTGAAGTTCAAGTCGGATATTTCCGGCTCGATGTTCAAGATCTTCTCAGAGCAAGCCTCCTGGATGACCGACCAGGACGTCGACGGCGGCAACAAGGGCCACCGCCCAGGCGTGAAAGGCGGCTACTTCCCAGTGCCACCGGTCGATCATGACCACGAAATCCGCACGGCCATGTGCAACGCCCTGGAAGAAATGGGCCTGACCGTCGAAGTTCATCACCACGAAGTGGCAACCGCCGGCCAGAACGAAATCGGCGTGAAATTCAATACCCTGGTGAAGAAGGCTGACGAAACCCAGACCCTGAAGTACGTGGTGCACAACGTGGCCGATGCCTACGGCCGCACCGCGACCTTCATGCCCAAGCCACTGTACGGCGATAACGGCTCGGGCATGCATGTGCACATGTCGATCTCCAAAGACGGCAAGAACACCTTCGCGGGCGAAGGTTATGCCGGCCTGTCCGACACCGCCCTGTTCTTCATCGGCGGCATCATCAAGCATGGCAAGGCCCTGAACGGCTTCACCAACCCGTCCACCAACTCTTACAAGCGCTTGGTGCCTGGTTTCGAAGCGCCGGTCATGCTGGCCTACTCGGCCCGCAACCGCTCCGCGTCCATTCGTATTCCTTACGTCAACAGCCCTAAAGGCCGTCGTATCGAAGCGCGCTTCCCCGACCCAGCCGCCAACCCTTACCTGGCTTTCGCGGCCTTGCTGATGGCTGGCCTGGACGGTATCCAGAACAAGATTCACCCGGGCGATGCCGCCGACAAGAACCTGTACGACCTGCCGCCTGAAGAGGCCAAGGAAATTCCACAGGTATGCGGCAGCTTGAAAGAAGCCTTGGAAGCCCTGGACCAGGGCCGCGCCTTCCTGACCAAAGGCGGCGTGTTCTCCGATGACTTCATCGATGCCTACATCGAGCTGAAATCCGAAGAAGAAATCAAGGTTCGCACCTTCGTACACCCACTGGAATACGACCTGTACTACAGCGTCTGATTTCGCTTGGCTGTACACAAAAGGCCTCCTTCGGGAGCAATGCTGTTCACTTAAGCGGAGCAGCCTTGCGGTTAACCGGATACCGGGTTTTTGACATCTTCACCACCCTGGGC
>NZ_JBSKHS010000029.1:0-13935 GCF_057128685.1 Pseudomonas artemisiae | reverse complement strand
ACCTAAGCCCTGTAGCGTACAGGGCCCAGGCTCAAACGGCTTAACGATCACTGTCCAGGTTTTGGGGCGCAGTTCAGAGGGAGGGGTAGTGGGTGTATATTTTCCCTTCCGGCCATGCCCGCGCATGGCTTGATTGCTGCGTTCGGCGATCATCTGGCGGATGCCTATCATCTCCACCCCCTGTGCTTTAAGCCTAGGTAGGGCCTGCTCCAGTACGCTCAAGGTTTGGGGGTACGGGTGGCCAATCACGACCGCCGAACCCTGCTTGTGCGCCAGCATTACAGCCTTCTGCACCTGTTGGGCAATCGCCTCTGGCGTACGCACATCGTCCAGGAACACATCCCGCGACACGCTGGCCAAGCCAATGGCCTGGGCCTGCGCGGCGGCCTGGGTCGCTGCACTGGTACGGCTGTCAATCAAAAACAGCCCACGCTGTTGCAGCTCAGCTGCCAATAGCGCCATGGCACTTGCTTGCGCGGTCATGCGGCTGCCTTCGTGATTATTCAAGCCGGCGGCAAAGGGCACAGCTTCGAATGCGGCGCTCAAACGCTTGTGCAGCTCATCCTCAGGCAGGTTTGGCCGCCACGCGAAGGGGCCATTGGCGGGGTCCATGGGCATGTGGACGATTACGGTTTTCCCAGCATGATGGGCCTGGCGGGCGAACGCCGTTGCATGGGGGGTATCTGGCATGACTGCCAAGGTTACCGGCCCCGGTAGTGCCAAGGCGCGGCTATCACGGGAAGGAGTTTGCCCCAAATCATCAATGATCAGGCTGAGGTAAGCGGGAGGGGTGGCCGCCAGGGCCTGGCCCACCCATATAAAAGTGAGCAGGCCTGCCACTAGCCCCGCACGCATGGGTCAGTTACCGCGCGTTATCCTTAAGCCCTTGAGCAAGTTCAGCGCCTGGCCCAACTGGAAGTCGTCGTCTTGAGGCCGTGCTTTCTTGTCGCTGCCTGGGCCGCTTGGGCGTTCCGCCCCACCGTTGCCATTGCCCAAGTGCCCTTGCAGGTCAGCTTCCTTGAAGGTTTCTGGGTCCTGCTCACGGGTGATCTTGGCGCGCCGTACTTCCACGTCCGGGATAATCCCCTGGGCCTGGATGGAGCGCCCATTGGGCGTAAAGTACAGGGCTGTGGTGAGCTTCAACGCGCGATCATTGTTGAGCGGCAGCACAGTCTGCACCGAGCCCTTACCGAAGCTATCCGTGCCCATCAATACGCCCCGCTTTTGGTCTTGCAAGGCGCCGGCCACGATTTCCGACGCCGAGGCGCTGCCGCCGTTGATCAGCACCACCAGAGGCACGCCCTCGCTGGCATCGGCCGGGTCGGCATTGAAGCGCAGTTCGGAGTTGGCGATACGCCCCTTGGTGTACACGATCAGCCCCTTGGTCAGGAAGTGGTCGGCCACTTCCACGGCGGCTTGCAGCACGCCACCAGGGTTGTTACGCAGGTCCAGAATCAGCCCGTTGAGCTTCTTGTTGTTGTCCTTGCGCAGCTTGGCCAGGGCCGCGCCCACTTCCTCGCCGGTTTTGACTTGGAACTGAGTGATGCGGATATAACCGTAGCCATCTTCCAGCAGCTGCGCTTTCACGCTCTTCACCTGGATAACGGCCCGCGCCAGGGTTACGTCGAAGGGGTTACCGCCGTCACGCACCAAGGTCAGGGTAATCTTTTCTCCAACCTTGCCGCGCATCTTGTCCACGGCTTCGTTCATGGTCTGGCCACGGGTGGGCTGGCCATTGATTTTGACGATCAGGTCGCCCGCCTCGATGCCCGCGCGGCTAGCGGGGGTGTCGTCAATGGGCGAAACTACCTTGATGAACGCATCTTCTACGCCCACTTCAATGCCCAGGCCGCCGAATTCGCCACTGGTGCTTTCCTGCAGCTCGGCGAAGTCTTCAGGGCCCAAGTAGGCCGAGTGGGGGTCTAGGTTGCTGAGCATGCCCTTGATGGCGTTCTCCAGCAGGGTTTTGTCGTCTACCGGTTCCACGTAGGCCGCCTTGATGCGGTCCATCACCTCGGCAAAGGTACGCAGTTCATCCAGTGGCAGGGGGGGCTTGGCGGGCGCGGCAGGCGCGGCCGCTGGGGCAGCGGGTGGCCGCGTGACGGGCGCGGGCTCAGCCGCATTGGCCAGGGGCACGGCCATCATCAAAGCAAGAGCCAGCATGGAAAGGCGGGACGAATGCAGCATGTCGAACGAACTCCTGATCCTGTTTAACCGGCGCCGGGTCAACCGCGGCACCATTGTGCAGGGTCGGTGGCCCGACCTTGCTGGCGAATGGCGAAGTACAACGCCGATGTATCCTGCCCACCGCTGGTGCCGACCGTGGAGATCGCCTCACCAGCCTTGACGACCTCCCCGGCACTTTTAAGCAACGACTGATTATGCCCGTACAAGCTCAGGTAACCATCTCCATGGTCGAGAATCACCAACAGGCCTGCACCGCGCAGCCAGTCGGCGAACACCACGCGGCCTCCGTGCACGGCATGCACGGCGGTACCCGCCGATGCGCTGATCATCACCCCGTCCCAGCGGGTCCGTTCATCGTCACGGGCTTCGCCGAAGCGTGCTAACAATCGACCGTCAACTGGCCATGGAAGTTTGCCCCGGGCCGCACCGAATGCGCCGCCGAAGGTTTCGCCGGTGCTTACGCGTACTTCAGGGGCCTGCTTGCGCGGCGGGGGCGGCGGGGTATTACGCGCCACGGCGGCCTCACGTTGCTTGCGCTCTTCTTCTTGCTGGGCCAGCAAGGCCTTGCGCCGCGCTGCTTCGGCCTCCCGCGCTTGCCTGGCCAGGGTTTCTTCGATAGTGGCCAGCACCTTCTGCAAGTCAGCCTGATCTTGCTGACGCTGCTGCAGCTTTTGGTCACGGGCTTTCACGTCACCATTAAGCTTGGCCAATACGGCCTGGCGCTCTTTGCGCACTTGGTCGAGTTCATCGCGCTGTTGCCCGAGGGTGCTCTGTTGCACCAAGAGCTGGGCCTGTTGCATCTGGATGTCTTTTTCCACCCCGGCCAGTTGCTTGAGGGTTTCGTTAAAAGCCTTGAGCTGGGCCAGGCGCGCCTGGCTCAGGTAATCGTAATAGGTGAGGGTGCGCGCGAATTGCTCAGGGTTCTGCTGGTTCAGCAATAGCTTCAGGTACTCCTGGCGGCCGCCCTGATAGGCGGCCCGAGCCTGAATGGCGATCAGCTTTTGCTGTTCAGCGCGGGAACTCTGAAGTTTTTTTTTCTCTGTTTCGAGCCGCTGTAGCTCGCTTTCGGTTTTCTTCAACTGCTGCTGAAGGGCGTCCACTTGTTTTTCAAGCTTGCCCATCTCGGTTTCGGTGCCACGCAGGTCTTTTTGCACGCCTTCGCGCTCCTGCTGCAGCTGCGTCAGGACCTTCTTCAGCTCGTTGATATCCTGTCGGGTGGCTTCGATCTGCTGTTGGGTCTGGGCGCGATCGTCGGCCAAGGCCGGAAGCGTCAGGGCCGCGAGGGCAAGGAAGGCAAGGGCGCGAAGCATTGGTAGGCGGTTACCGAAAGAAAAGAGCGCGTAGTATGCCCGGCGGCACTGGCAATCAAAAGGGCGCGTGTGCGCCCTTTCAACCGAGGATCAGGCGTTGACGAGAATCGAGTGGCCGGTCATCTCGGTAGGTTTCTCCAGGCCCAGGAGCATCAGCATGGTGGGCGCCACGTCGGCCAGCACGCCGCCTTCACGTACCTTTAAGGAGCGCTTGCCCACATAGATAAACGGAACTGGCTCGGTGGTGTGCGCCGTATGGGCCTGGCCGGTGGACGTGTCTTCCATCTGCTCCACGTTGCCGTGGTCCGCGGTGATCAAAGCCTCGCCGCCTACCTTTTCTAGCGCCTGGGTAATGCGGCCCACGCACGTGTCCAAACACTCCACGGCTTTGATGGCCGCTTCCATGATGCCGCTGTGACCGACCATGTCCCCGTTGGCGTAGTTGACCACAATCACGTCGTAGCGCTGGTTCTCGATGGCATCGACAATCTTGTCGGTCACTTCCGGCGCACTCATTTCAGGCTGCAGGTCGTAGGTAGCGACCTTCGGCGAGGGGATCAGAATGCGCTCTTCGCCTTCGAAAGGCTCTTCGCGGCCACCAGAGAAGAAGAAAGTCACATGCGCGTATTTCTCGGTTTCGGCGATACGCAGCTGGGTTTTGCCGTTCTTGGCCAGGTACTCGCCCAGCACGTTGTTCAGGCTGGTCGCGCCAAAGGCCGCCGGGGCCGGGATTTTCGCGGAATACTGAGTAAGGCCCACGTAGCCGGCCAGTTTTGGCTGGCGGGCACGGGGAAAATCTGCGAAGTCGTTTTCCACGAATACACGGGACAGCTCACGGGCGCGGTCGGCCCGGAAGTTCATAAATATAACAGCGTCGCCGTCTTCCACGGTCACCGGTTCACCCACGGTGGTGGCTTTCACGAACTCGTCGCTCTCGCCCCGGGCATAGGCAGCTTCCAGCCCTTCAGTGGCGTTGGCGGCATGGTATTGGGCAGCGCCGTCGACAATCAGGTTGTAGGCCGCGCTTACGCGATCCCAGCGGTTGTCCCGGTCCATGGCGAAATAGCGGCCGATCAAGCTGGCGAAGCGGCCCTTGCCCAGACGCTGGAAGGTGCTTTCGAGCAGGTCAAGCGAGCCTTGCGCGCTTCTGGGCGGCGTGTCGCGGCCATCGAGAAAGGCATGCAGGTAGATGCGTTCGGCGCCACGGCGGGCAGCCAGTTCGACCATGGCCACCAGGTGGTCCTGATGGCTGTGTACGCCACCGTCGCTAAGCAGGCCCATTACGTGTACGGCCTTGCCAGCGCCTACTGCTTTATCCACTGCCGCGCAAATAGTAGGGTTTTCGAAGAATTCACCGTCGCGGATGGCTTTGGTTACCCGGGTGAAGTCCTGATACACCACTCGGCCGGCGCCCAGGTTCATGTGGCCTACCTCGGAGTTACCCATTTGCCCATCGGGGAGCCCAACGTCCATGCCCGAGCCTGAGATCAGGCCATTGGAGTGGGTTTGCAACAACTTGTCGAGATTCGGCTTGTTGGCAGAATAGACAGCGTTGTATTCATGGCTGTCGCTGTGCCCAAATCCGTCGAGGATGATCAGGACCAGGGGTTTTGGCGTGGCTGTCATGGTTCCCACTCACGGTTGAAAGAGGATAGAAGGGCTATCTTAGGGCAATTCGGCGTGGCCTGAGTACCAGCGCGTGAGTGGCAGACCGCCGCGTGGGGTCGCGGTTCCATGAAACAGGCGCCGGGTGGGCTTTGGCCGGGGTCAGCCGCTGTGTATACTGGCCGCCATTTTTCGTGCTCTGGAAGCTGTCGATGGTCGCTCACTTGCTGGAATTCGCCACCAATCACTATCTGCTTGTCGGTCTGTTTGTCATTCTCCTCGTTTTGCTGCTGGTAATGGAAAGCAGCCGTGGCGGTCGTAGCCTCAGCCCCCGCGAACTGACCGCGCTGGTGAACGCCGACAAGGCGGTGGTGATCGATATTCGCGCCAAGAAAGACTTCGCCAGCGGCCACATCGTTGACTCCCTGAACATTCCTCAGGACAAACTCCAGGCTCGCGCCGCGGAGCTGGAAAAACACAAGGGCAAAACCCTGATCATCGTCGATGCCATGGGCCAGCATGCCGGCACCGTATGCCGCGACCTGCTCAAGAGTGGTTTCACCGCGGCCAAGCTAGGTGGCGGTGTGTCCAGTTGGCGTGCCGACAACCTACCTTTGGTGAAGTGACATGCCTCGTATCGTCGTTTATTCCAGTGACTGGTGCCCCTACTGCACCCGTGCCAAGGCGCTGCTAACCAAAAAGAGCGTTGCCTTCGAAGAGGTTCGGGTCGACGGTCAGCCGCAACTACGGGCGGAGATGACCAAGAAAGCCGGCCGTACCTCGGTGCCTCAAATCTGGATCAACGACCTTCACGTGGGTGGCTGCGATGACCTTTACGCCCTCGAGCGGGCGGGCAAGTTAGACCCGCTGTTGCGCTGAACCCACTCCTATTGAACGCTACAAGAAGGATCTGTCATGACTGATCAAGCTACCAACAGCGCGGCCAACGAAGACGCCGATGCCCCTCAATTCTCGCTGCAGCGCATCTATGTGCGCGACCTGTCGTTCGAGGCCCCGAAAAGCCCGGCCATCTTCCGCCAGCAGTGGGAACCAAGCGTTTCGCTGGACCTGAACACCCGCCAGAAGCAACTGGATGGTGACTTCCACGAAGTGGTGCTCACCCTGTCAGTGACCGTGAAGAACGTCGAAGAAGTCGCGTTCATCGCTGAAGTGCAGCAGGCTGGTATCTTCATGATCAAAGGCCTCGATGCTGGCGCCATGAGCCACACCCTGGGCGCGTTCTGCCCGAACATCCTGTTCCCCTATGCGCGCGAAACCCTGGATAGCCTGGTGACCCGTGGGTCGTTCCCGGCGCTGATGCTGGCCCCGGTCAACTTCGACGCCCTGTATGCCCAAGAGCTGCAGCGCATGCAGGAAGCCGGCGAAGCCCCTCAGGCCTAAGCCCGCTGAAATGAAAAACGCCCTTCGGGGCGTTTTTTATGGGTGGTGGTTTATCCCAGGCTTCGCCTGGTCCCACAGTTGTTCACCACGCTCAAGCAAACCCATGCTGCCGCCAGGCCTCGTATACGGCAATGGCTACGGTGTTGGAGAGGTTGAGGTTTCTATAGTCATTAAATGGCCCCTAACCGGTCCAACATGTCAGGGTATCTTTCCACCAATTTAAGTAGCATCGCTGCATGGGGGCTTGGGCATGCTTTCGCCTGCTCCCAATTTTTTAGCGTCGCAGGTTTGGTCCGAATATGACGTGCGAAAACCTCTTGAGACATGTGGTGACGTTCGCGAATGGCGACAATTTCTTGTGCAGACACCGTAGGCGCCTCTAACGTCGGCAACCGATGCTGCCGGAGAGTGATTTTGCCCTCGCGCTGGGCCTTCATGTCGCCGATGCCCTCCATCATTTCGGCAAACAGATCACGTTCTTTCATTCTGCTATCCTCGATGAACCGTAGCTTGTCGCTCGGAGATCTCAGCGCTGATTGCTTGCTTAAGCAAGCGCTCCTGTTCCGACGTTAGATTTTCGAGTTCGTCCTTGTCATAGATGGCAAACATCCAAAATTGGCCATTATCGGCTAGCCAGTAATAAATCACTCGCAGGCCCCCCGTTTATCTTTTCCCCTACGCCTGTCAGCCCAACGCAGCTTCCGAAAACCTCCAGTCCTTGGCATAACAACGCCGCATTCAGGATTTTCGAGAAGATCCTCTTGCAGCTGATGGTATTCGTCGTCGGTCAGGTATTGGGCAACTGTAGCGCTAAACCTTCGGGTTTCAAAAAAGATCGCTTCCATCGGTGCAGTGTACGCAAGTTGCGTATGATTTTCAAAATTGATAGGTCTCTTTCGCTATGTGCCAGCTATACGTTAGCTCCGGTGTGATGCCTCCGTATGAGAGCAGAACGCGCTCAAGCAAACCCATGCTGCCGCCAGGCCTCGTATACGGCAATGGCTACGGTGTTGGAGAGGTTGAGGCTGCGGCTGTTGGGGCGCATGGGGAGGCGCAGGCGGCGGTCGGCGGGGAAGCTGTCCAACACCTCTGGCGGCAGGCCGCGGCTTTCTGGGCCGAACACAAAGGCGTCGCCAGGCTCGAACGCTACGTCGTGAAAGGGTTGAGAGCCTTTGGTGGTGAAGGCGAACACCCGTGGGTTGCTCAGGCTTTGCAGGCAGCTTTGCAAGTCCGCGTGGCGTTGAAGTGGGGCATACTCGTGGTAATCCAGCCCGGCCCGGCGCAGGCGCTTGTCGTCCAGCTCGAAGCTGATGGGCTCGATCAGGTGAAGATGACAGCCGCTGTTGGCGCAGAGCCTGATAACGTTGCCCGTATTGGGCGGTATTTCCGGTTGAAACAGGATGACGTGAAACATGCGCGGCTCCGATATGAACGACGGGCAGCATTCTAACGCCGAAGTGTTGCCACCACGATCCTCCCTCTGGCCTCGCTTTCTAGGGTCGCTGGCCATCTTTGGGGTGCTGGTGGGGCTGATGATCGGCAAACTGACCGAGCCAGGCCGTAGCGCATTCGACAAGGTAGAGTTGCTACCGGGCGGCGAGATGAACCTGTGGTTCGACCAGGCGCCCCAGGTGCATGGGGAGATCGTCGATGGGACCGTGGCCATTCTCTTCGACGCCAGTGGCCCGCAGTTGCAAGGCCAACTGGAACTCGAAGGGCGCCAGGCCAAATGGGCCCTGCGCCATACGGATAAAGGCCTGTTACTGAACATCATTGCCGCACGGCAATTGAGTGCCCAGTGGGTGGGAGAGGAAGCGGAGGGCCGCTGGAGGCTCCATGTGAGCCTCCGGGACGAATAAAAGAGGGTACTTCAGCCTGCCTGAACCAAAGCCCCTGAAAGGGTAGGGCGAGCGCCCTGGTGTAAAGAGGGGGACCTTGGCCTGCCTGTACCAAGGCCCCCGAAACTGTAGGTAAAACAGATATTGCAGGGGGCGTGCCAGGGTTTAGCGCTTACTGAGATTTATACTCAAGCCATTGAAATGACTATATTTCTTATCGTTAAGGCTAAGCATGGTGGCTGACCCTTGTGTTCAATACCTGACTCAGGCCTGCATCGCAGCGGTGCAACATACGCGCCGCGTGCTGGCTTAGGGTGCACATTGCAGGTTTCAGGCGCTATTGATAACCACCAGCCCCGCCGGAGCGGGGCGATACAGAGGTTAGGCGTCGTCGCCCTCGTCTTCCTCGCCGCCGGCTACTTTCATACCCAGCTCTTTGATTTTTCGGGTGAGGGTATTGCGGCCCCAACCCAGCAGCACAGCCGCGTCCCGGCGACGGCCAGCGGTGTGCTTGAGCGCGGTTTCGATCATGATGCGTTCGAAACTAGGCACCGCGCTGTCCAGCAGGTTGGATTGCCCTCTGGCCAGTGCCTGGTCGGCCCATTGGCGCAGGGCCTGCTCCCAATTGGTAACGGGCGTTGCATCTTGCGGCAGGCTGAGCAGTTCAGGCGGCAGGTCGGAAACATGCACCTCACGGCCAGAGGCCATGACTGTGATCCACCGGCAGGTATTTTCCAACTGCCGCACATTGCCAGGCCACGGCAGGTGCTTGAGGTAGTCCTCGGTTTCGGTCTTGAGCAGCTTGGGTTCTACTGCCAGCTCTTGGGCTGCCCGGCTCAGGAAATGTCGCGCCAAGGTCGGGATGTCTTCACGCCGGTCCGACAGCCGTGGAATATGAATACGGATTACGTTCAAGCGATGGAACAGGTCTTCCCGGAACTTCCCCGCATGAACCAGGTTTTCCAGATTCTGGTGGGTAGCGGCGATGATGCGCACGTCCACCTTCACCGGCGTATGGCCGCCCACTCGGTAGAACTCGCCATCGGCCAGTACCCGCAGCAGTCGGGTTTGAGTATCGGCAGGCATATCGCCAATCTCATCCAGGAACAGCGTGCCGCCATCGGCTTGTTCGAATCGGCCCCGCCGCAGGTTGGCCGCCCCCGTGAAGGCGCCTTTCTCGTGGCCGAAGAGTTCGGACTCCATCAAGTCTTTAGGGATGGCGGCCATGTTCAATGCAATGAACGGCGCGGCTGCCCTTGGGCTGTGCCGGTGCAGTGCGTGGGCGACCAGCTCCTTGCCAGTACCGGACTCGCCATTGATCAGCACCGTGATATTGGAATGGCTTAACCGGCCGATGGCCCGGAATACCTCCTGCATGGCCGGTGCTTCGCCAATGATCTCAGGCGTGCGGGTCAGCGTGGGTGGCACGTCCAGGCCCTGTTGCTCTTGGGCGTGCTGGTTGGCCCGTTTGACCAACGACACGGCTTCGTCCACGTCAAAGGGCTTGGGCAGGTATTCGAAAGCGCCACCCTGATAAGACGCTACAGCGCTGTCTAGGTCGGAGTGGGCCGTCATGATGATCACCGGCAGGCGAGGATGCTCTTCGCGGATACGTGCAAGCAGATCAAGCCCGCTGGCGCCTGGCATGCGGATGTCCGAGATGATCACATCCGGCTGCTGCCGGGCCAGGCGGCTCATTACGCCATCGGCACTGTCAAAGCTTTGGGTCGCCATGCCTTCCTGTTGCAGCGCTTTTTCCAAGACCCAACGGATAGAGCGGTCGTCATCGACGATCCAGACGGTTTCACTACGGCTCATGACGAAGCAGCTCCTTGTTCTAGCGGCAGGAAGATCGAAAAGGTGGTGTGGCCTGGGTGGCTGTCACATTCGATCAGCCCTTGGTGCTGACTGATGATGTTCTGAGTGATGGCAAGGCCAAGCCCGGTACCGTCCGGGCGGCCGCTGACCATGGGGTAGAAGATCGTTTCTTGAAGTTCGGCGGGTATGCCAGGGCCGTTGTCGGTGATTTCCATTTTCGCCACCAGGCGGTGGCGGGTGTGCCCAATGGTAAATTGGCGCATGGTCCGGGTGCGCAAGGTGATCCGGCCCAAACGAAGCGCTTTGTCGCCGCTGATGGCCTGCATGGCGTTGCGTACGATATTGAGTACGGCCTGGATCATCTGCTCACGGTCAATGAGCACGTCAGGGATGCTGGGGTCGTAATCACGGACCAAGGCAATGCCGCCCTGGCTTTCGGCGCTGACCAGGCTGCACACCCGCTCCACTACCTCATGGATGTTGGTCATGGCCAGCAATGGCAGCTTGTTGGAGCCGAGCATGCGGTCTACCAGATTACGCAGGCGATCGGCTTCCTCAATGATGACATTGGTGTAATCGCGCAGGCTTTCTTCAGGAAGCTGCCGGGCCAGCAGTTGCGCCGCGCCGCGGATGCCCCCCAGAGGGTTCTTGATTTCGTGAGCCAGGCCGCGCACCAGCATTTTGGTGGTTTCCTGCTTGGACAATTGCGCTTCTTCTTTAGTGATGCGCAGCAGACGGTCCCGAGGGTGTACTTCAAGCAACAGTAGCGTTTCGGTTTTGTTCAGGATAGGCGTAACGGCGTAGTCCACCGTGAGGGTTTGGCCAGTGAGCGCGGTGAGCATGGCTTCACGCTTAGTGAACGGGTGGGCTTGTTCCACGGCTTGGCGCAGGGAATTGAGCGCCTCGGCCGATTCAGTGAACAACTCGCTGATGAATTGACCGTGACTGCGCTGACCACTGATGGCCAGGAGCATTTCCGCTGCCGGGTTCATGTATTCCAGCCGCAACTCGGCGTTGAGAAGAATGGTGGCGGTGGTGAGGTTGTCCAGTAACAGTCGGTGCAGCGCATCACTAATGGTCATGCGTATCCTTGACCTCTTTTGGCCCATCGCCATTCGAAGGCGCGGTCTCGGTGCGGGGTTAACAAGTGCCTGCGCCCCACTGATGCATGCAAAATGCAAAATCCAAACCAAGCGCCGAAAAGAAGCGTGAATTGAGCGTATGCAAGAGGGCACAGCGAAGGTAACCCTCTGATCAGGGCTGCGTTGCGCTACTTCGGGTCATGCCTGTGCATAGGGTGCATCAGGTTGCACCATAACGGGGCGAGCCAGGGCTGCCAAGCATGCTAGGGCTTGGCGTCGCCTTTTTTATCGTCATCGTCGTCGTCATCTGGGGGCTTAAGGCTTGGGGGGCATTCAGGGCGAACGCCGTAATCGTCTTTTCGGCAAGGGTGTATGCGCCGTTTCTGAGCCAACGAGGTCCGCTTCATATGCAGGGGTTGCGGGGGCGTGCGCTCGATGACATTGCCTTGAGCGTCCAGGATTTCCGCAGCCAGTTGATGTGTGCCCCGATCTACGCTTTGTACGGCAATAACCGGGCTAGGTCCGGGCTCGCTTACGGGTTTACCATCCAGCAACAGCCGGTAAAGATCCCCATTGCTCAGCGCGGGCTCGCTGGTCAGGGTAACGACCAGCTCGCCTCCCGCATTGCTGACGCTGGCATCGGGCAAAGGCACCAGAATGCGGAACATCTCGTAATGGGTAACCAGAGTCACTGGCGGCGCCTTCGGCACCCCCTTGGTAGCGGGCTTGCCACTGCTTGTGGGTTTAGGGGGCAGAAGGGTCATGCGATTGCCCTCAGGGACCTTCACCGAAGTGGCACCCTTACGGGGCTGGTCGGTATATACGCGGTTACCCTGGGCGTCGATGTAGGTATACACCTGGGCTTGGCATATTCCGCACCCTGCCATCAGCAGCACCAGTAACGCCCCTTTCAACGTGCGTTCACCCGCAATACGTAGAGGGTCCTGGGCGGGCTGGTTTGAACTACGTCGGCGCCTTCGAGCACCTGTACCGAAAGGCTGTGTTCGCCTCGGTCCACGTTAACCAGTTGCAAGCGTGGCACATTGCTGGGCGTGCCGTAGGCGACTCCGTCCAATACCAGTTGCAGCAAGCGGCCACCGACCAGCCGGGGCTGGATGTTAACACCCACATCGAAGGTGCCGTCGTTGGCGCGGATGGCACCATCTGCCGGTATATCCGTGAGCTCCAGCGTGGCATAGGCAGAAGGCGGGGCGGCTGAAGCAGGTGGAGCGGGTTGTATGGGCGCGGGTGTAGAGGCTTTGCCCTTAGGCATTTGAACGCTATTGAGCGGGGGAAGCTGCATCTCTTGCGCGGGTTTACCCGCCGGTGGGTGCTCGGAATACACCGTATTACCGTTGGCATCGGTGTATTTGTAAATCTGGCCAAACGCCGGGATGCACAACAGCGAAAGAACGAACACAAGGAAGCGACGCATGGGGCTACTCGGCTGAAGCTGCACAGTGGGTAGCATAGATCAGACTGCGCTATCGATCACCGCCTAATGGCCCGCCATGCATAGCTCGCCGGTTGCACGGGTCAATGCCAGGCGGTGCAGGCCGTCGCGGTCGCCTTCATTCGCGGCCTGGGCTACCCATTGGGTACAGTTAGGGCTATTACGGTATGGTGCAAAGGCTGCCAGCTGCTCCAGCAGGGTGGTTTGCAGGGCATCAAGCTGCGGACGAATGGTTTTGACCAGGTCTGGGCGTGGGGTATCGGGCGCTTTTCCGGCAAGGCGCCAGTTGGCCAGGTGCCCATATTGAACGAGCTTGTTGGCCTCGATCTGAGCGGCGAAGAACTGTTCCACGAGGGCTGGCTCGAGCCTGTACTGCGGTGCGAGCAGTACCGCGCCGGCGATCACTTCGCGCTCCCGCGTGCGGTCCTCCACAGCCTTTTTGCTATCCCATTTGCTTAGCGCGACTTGATCGGCAATGCTCAAGCGCTGCTCGATGCTGCTAAGCAAGGGCTGCAGTGCTTCAGGCTGGGGTGAGGTATCAGCGCTTGCAGCGGTAGCACCCAGCAGCAGGGTAGATGTAATCGCGATGCGTATCAGAGAAAGCATGGGGCAAAGCTCCTGGGCAGGCTTTGTTATTGTTCAAGCGGCGTTTATTCGGGGCTCTCCTGGGAGATAGGTACCCCTTCAGCGCCAGCATAGAACACCACCAGTTCCGTCACTGTATCGCCGCTGCGGCCACGATGAACCACGTCTTGCATCTCCGCAAGCACTTCGCCTGGGCCGAGTTGTGTCTTGTATTTACCGTCACGGCTTTCCACCTGTAACTGGCCAGAAATTACATACCCGGCAGCCGGAATAGGGTGGGTGTGCCAGGGGAATTGCGCGCCAGGTTGCAGTACTACGTTGCGTACCGTGAGTTGTGGCTTGCCTGCGGGATACCCTATGTAAGGGTTGCCGTCCCAAGAGGTAGTGCTTTGCAACACGATAGTGGATTGAATAGGCGCAGGCGCGCTGGCCAGGGCAGGCATTGCGGCAATCAGTAAGGCCGCACACAGTGTTCGCTTCATATTGGCATCTCTCGTTGAAGTAGGCCGGCAAGCTTGCCGCTCTTGCCAGGCTCGGATAACAAGGAAATGCCGCCAAAGAAAAAGGCCTCCCGAAGGAGCAATGCTGTTCACTTAAGGATTGTTGACTAATCCTTGGGTAGCAGGAAAATCCGGAATCTGATTATAGATTCCGGA
>NZ_JBSKHS010000028.1:0-24444 GCF_057128685.1 Pseudomonas artemisiae | reverse complement strand
ACCTAAGCCCTGTAGCGTACAGGGCCCAGGCTCAAACGGCTTAACGATCACTGTCCAGGTTTTGGGGCGCAGTTCAAATTAAGCGATACGCACCACCGGTAGGAGCCAGCGCAGCGGGCGAACGCGGTTTCAGCCTGACAATACATCACCTGCAACCTCCTGTTCGTCAGCTTTGCTGGGCTCCTACAGCGTGGCGTGTAATCCCGTCAACAGCAGCCGCTGCTCGAACTGCTCGCGCAGCCCATTAGGGCTGGCCAGGTGCATCCGTTCCAGATGCGCCATGTATAAGCCCGGCTCCGGAGCATCCAGCGCCGCCCGGCCCAAGTCCAGCAGCTCACTTAGGTGGAATTTGCTCTTGAGCCAGTTCAAGGCGCGCAGCAGGTCTTTTTCCGTCGACGAGAAATCGCTGCCCAGGGGGTACTCCGGGAATAACCTGCCATGGCGCGCACGAATCTCTTCCAGATGCTGGGGCGTATTGTTGGTAAACCGCGGGTCGATACGAAAGTCCCGGGGCAGCTTGCCCGCCAACTGGGCCTGGTCCAGCAGGGCCGGCTGGAACCGCGAATCACTGATGTTGAGCAGGGCTTCGATCACCTGTTCATCGCGCTTGCCCCGCAGGTTGGCGATGCCGTATTCGGTGATTACGATGTCCCGCAGGTGCCGAGGCACGGTGCATTGATTCTGTTCCCAGAGGATAGTAGAGCTCACCACCCCGCCGCTTTCCCGCCAACTGCGTACTAGCAATATCGACCGCGCATCTTCGAGTTCATGGCCCTGCACCACGAAATCGAACTGCCCACCCACACCGCTAAGCACACGGCCATCCGGCAGCTGGTCGGAGACCGCCGCCCCCAGCAGGGTGACGCTGAGCGCGGTATTGATAAAACGGGCGTGTTGTCGCTGCTCTCGCTTCAGGGTTTCGTCCCCATACAAGCGGTTCACATAGCTGATAGCGGTCATGGCAAAACGCGCGCGCGCCTGCAGCGGCATTTCCCGCAAGCGGGCGTAAAACGCTTCCGGGCCGATAAAGAATCCGCTATGCAATACAGCGCCTTCCTCGTCCAAAGGCTGCGCCGGCCCCTGTGGGCCACCCGTCACGCGGCGTCGCAAGATGCCGGCATCGGCCAATACCAGCAAGCCGTTCACAAACATCTCGCTGCAGCCATAGAGACCTTCGGCAAAGGGCGCCAGGCCACCTTCTTGAGCGATTAGCAAGCCCCACTGTGCCTGCTGCGCGTCTTCCACCAAAGCCTGATAACCCTGGTTATCCGCTTGGCGGGACAGTAAGGCGGCAGTGATGGCATCGCCCAGGGCACCAATCCCGATCTGCAGGGTGCCCCCGTCTTTCACCAGGGTACTGGCATGCAGGCCAATAAAATGCTCCCGGGTACCTACGGGTTGATTTGGGGTCGAGAACAACCGGCTTTGTTCAGGCGTATCGATCAGCACATCGAACTGGGACCTTGGCAATTCCGCCGGGCCGGGCATGTAAGGCAGTTGAGTGTGCACATGCCCAACCATCAATATGGCCTCACCCTGGCGTCGCCGGGCCTCCAGCAGCGGCAACAGGTCCAGTGTGATGTCTGGGTTGCAACTCAGGCTTAGCCAGCCCGGCCGTTGCGGGTCTTCGGCTACCAGTTGCGCCACCAGGTTAAGGCCCTGGGCATTGATGTCCCGCGCCGCGTGGCTGTAATTGCTGCTGACATAGCCTTGCTGGGCTTGCGCGCTGCTACCCAAGGCGCCGGGCTGCATGAAGAATTGCTCTACCCGAACATTGGGCGGCAAGTTGCTGGCGGCAAGGTCCGTTAGAAAGTCCAGTTCGGGGTAGTCCGCGTAGACTTGCTCGATAAAAGGTTCGAGGAACCTGCGCTGCAAGCCATCGCCCAACGCGGGGCGGCTCAGGCAGAGCGCGGTATAAAGGGTCAGTTGTCGCTCTGGCAGGGTTTTGATACGGGCATACAAGGCATTGGCGAAGCGGTTGGGTTTACCCAGGCCCAGGGGCAAGCCCATTCGGATATGCGTGGGTAGCCGGCCCAACGCCACATCGACCGCCTGTTCCAGGCTTAGCAAATCGGTCATCGCCACCTCCATTTCCGGATGCACTGGTGACTAGACCCGCGGGCGAGATTAACGTTTCGCGCAGGGTCGTTCCCGGCCCTGGCTCCAGCCCACAGGCCAGGCCTACAGTAAGGTTAGAAATTCGCAGGCGTGGCAGCGCTGATCAAACGGGCAGGCACATCGTAGGGGTTGCGGAAGCGATGCGGGCGGGTACTTTCGAAGTAATAGCTGTCCCCCACCTCCAGCACGAAGGTTTCCAAGCCCACTATCAGCTCCAACTGGCCCTCGATCAGGATGCCGGTTTCTTCGCCGTCGTGGGTGAGCATTTCTTGCCCGGTGTCGGCCCCCGGTGGGTAAATCTCGGTCAGGAATGCAATGGCACGGTTGCTATGCCCCCGGCCAACCAGCTTCATAGTGACTTCGCCGTCGGAAATATCGATCAGCTCGTTAGCCTTATAGACCACCTGGGCGGTACTTTCAGGGGCCAGCTCTTCGGAAAAGAACTCCACCATGGACATGGGTATGCCGCTCAACACCTTGCGCAGTGAGCTGATCGACGGGCTGACGCTGTTTTTCTCGATCATCGAGATGGTGCTGTTGGTCACCCCCGCACGTTTGGCCAGTTCACGCTGAGACAGGCCCTTGAGCTTGCGGATGGCTTGCAATCGTTCACCGACGTCCAATGGTGGAGCCTCCTGGGGATAGCCGCTGTAAGAATGAACGGTATGATCGCAACAGCGTTCAGTATTTACAACAGCGCACCCGCCCAGGGGTTGACCTGTGATCAAACGGTGTAGGTGCGTGGCACTCGTTTCAAGTTGCAGAACAGCTGGTAGGGAATGGTTTGCGCCCAACTTGCCACTTCGCTGGCCAACACCTGCCGCCCCCAGAACTCGACCACACTGCCCAGCCCTGCCTCGGGCACGTTGGTAAGGTCGATGCACAGCATGTCCATGGACACTCGGCCCAACAAACGGCTGCGTTTGCCTGCCACCCTCACGGGAGTGCCTGTCGGCGCATGACGAGGGTAGCCGTCGGCGTACCCCATGGCCACTACCCCCACACGCATAGGCCGGTCAGTAACGAAATGCTGCCCATAGCCCACCGGTTCGCCCGCGGGCAAATCGCGCACGCTGATGACCCGCGACTCAAGTGTCATGACCGGCACCAGCCTATCCGCTTGTGGGTGAGGCTGTTCGAAAGGGCTGGCGCCATACAGCATAAGGCCCGGGCGTACCCAGTCACTGGGTATTTGAGGCCAACCTAGAACAGCGGGCGAATTGCGCAGGCTCACTTGCGCGCTAAGGCCTTCGCAGGCGGCAACGAATTGCGTGAGCTGCTCGCCACTGCGGGGGTTGTCCAGCTCGTCAGCGCTAGAGAAGTGGCTCATCATTACCACCTTGGCGACCTTACCGCTGGCCAATAAACGTTGATAGGCGTGGGCATAGTCCGCCGGGCTTATACCTACCCGATGCATACCTGAATCCAGCTTCAACCAAGCGGTAATGGGCGTGCGTAATTCAGCCTGCTCGATCAGTTCTACCTGCCACAAGGCATGCACCACGCACCACAGGTTGTGCTCCACCAACAGTGGCAACTCGCTCGCTTCGAAAAAGCCTTCCAGCAGCAGGATCGGCGCCTGGATGCCCGCCTCGCGGAGGGCTAGGGCCTCTTCGATACAGGCAACGGCAAAACCGTCCGCCCACTCGCCCAAGGCATCGGCGCAGCGTACGGCACCATGGCCATAGGCGTCAGCTTTCACCACCGCCAGCGCGCGGCCGTAGGTAAGTTCTTTGGCCAGGCGATAGTTGTCACAAAAGGCTTGAAGGTCGATCAGGGCACGAGCGGGGCGCATGGAGCTGCTCTTCGAGGTAGGTTGGGGCGAAAAAACCCGGCTGCCGCAAGACAGACCGGGCTGAGAAACGGTTACTTCACTGCCGCCGTGACAGACAGCTCGACAAGAATGCCCGGCTCGCACAGCTTGGCCTGCACAGTGGCGCGGGCAGGTGCTACGCCGTCAGGCAACCAGGTATCCCATACCGCATTCATGCCTTCGAAATGGGCGTCGATGTCTTTGAGATAAATCGTCACCGACAGCAGATGCTCCTTGCCGCTACCCGCAAGCGCCAACAGTTTCTCGATGGCAGCCAAGGTTTCCCGGGTTTGCTGCTCGATACCTGCCGCCATGTCATCAGCTACCTGCCCTGCCAAATACACCACTCCGTGGTGGGTGACGACTTGGCTCATGCGTTCATTGGTGAGCTGGCGCTGGATTGCCATGCGTGGAAACCTCCTGATGATTGCCGTAGCGGGAAATGTCTAGACCCTCGGCACTGATTTGCGGTGTTTTGCTAGCAATGAGGTCGGCGAGCAATCGACCAGAGCCACAGGCCATGGTCCACCCTAGGGTGCCGTGGCCGGTATTAAGGAACAGGTTACGCCGCGAGGTTCCACCAATAATTGGCGTACCGTCCGGCGTAGTCGGGCGCAAACCGGTCCAGAAACTGGCCTGGCTCAGGTCGCCGCCGCGAGGATAAAGATCATTGACAATCATCTCCAGCGTTTCGCGTCGGCGCGGGTTCAGCGACAGATCAAAGCCGGCGATTTCTGCCATGCCACCGACGCGAATCCGGTTGTCGAAGCGGGTAATCGCAACCTTGTAGGTTTCATCAAGGATGGTGGATACCGGCGCCATGGCCGAGTTGGTGATCGGTACTGTCAGCGAATAACCTTTGAGAGGATACACCGGTGCCTTGATGCCCAGTGGCTTGAGCAAGGCCGGCGAGTAGCTGCCCAACGCCAGCACATAGCGATCAGCCGTTTCTAGCTTGCCGTCGATATACACGCCATTGACGTAGTCACCGGCAACATCCAGGCGCTCTATCGTCTGCCCGAAGCGGAATTCCACCCCGAGAGCCTTGGCCATTTCCGCAAGGCGCGTGGTGAACATCTGGCAATCGCCGGTCTGGTCATTGGGCAAGCGCAGCGCGCCAACCAACAGGTTCCCAGTGGCCGCCAAGGCAGGTTCCACACGAGCAATACCGGCGCGGTCCAGTAATTCATAGGGCACACCGGACCGCTGCAGAACGGCGATATCCTTGGCGGCGTTGTCCAACTGCTCCTGGGTGCGGAATACTTGAGTCGTACCCAGGGCGCGGCCTTCGTAGGCCAGGCCGGTTTCGGCACGCAGCTCGTCGAGGCAGTCACGGCTGTACTCGGACAGCCGCACCATGCGTTCTTTGTTGATGGCGTAACGGCTAGCGGTGCAGTTGCGCAGCATCTGCGCCATCCATAGGTATTGGTCCACGCTTGGGGTGGCTTTGATCGCCAAGGGTGCGTGGCGCTGCGCCAGCCATTTCAAGGCTTTCAGCGGCACCCCAGGCGCGGCCCAAGGCGAGGCATAACCTGGCGAAACCTGGCCGGCATTAGCGAAACTGGTTTCCATGGCCACTGCCGGCTGACGATCGACGACGACCACCTCGAACCCCTGCTGGGCAAGGTAATACGCAGAAGTGGTGCCTATCACACCACCGCCCAACACCAGGACTCGCATGCTCAACCCCTTCGCGCGGCCCGGCCGCGGCTCGAATACATATGGCTAAATGGCAGCAGTATATTGATTTAAAACCAGTGCTTTTCACTGTATGCAGGGCTATATTTGGCGAGAATTCTCGGCCTTAATGGCATTAGTGGAGGTGCTTCGCCTATGCGTACCCAGCATCAAACAAAACGTGAACTCGATAAAATTGACCGTAATATCCTGCGGCTGTTACAAGCCGATGGTCGTTTGTCGTTCACCGAACTGGGAGAGAAAGTAGGCCTGTCCACTACCCCGTGCACGGAGCGTGTACGCCGACTGGAGCGCGAAGGCATCATCATGGGCTATAGCGCCCGCCTGAACCCAGAGCATTTGAAGGCTAGCCTGCTGGTGTTCGTAGAAATCAGCCTGGACTACAAATCAGGGGACACCTTCGAGGAGTTTCGCCGCGCCGTGCTCAAACTGCCCCATGTGTTGGAATGCCACTTGGTGTCAGGGCATTTCGACTATTTGGTCAAGGCACGTATTTCAGAGATGGCATCCTATCGCAAATTATTAGGCGATATTCTGCTCAAACTTCCCCATGTACGAGAATCCAAAAGCTATATCGTGATGGAAGAGGTTAAGGAAAGCCTGACGTTGCCTGTGCCGGATTGAGTTACAGCAAAGGTGCGCACCGCAGGCGCGCCGGATGGGGAATACGCTCTGATGGTTAGGTGACCGCCTATATTCTGGACAACATCTCGGCGAAAGAATAAGCCCATCAAGGGGGGCTTGCCCCTCGCCTTTATCCACCCCTACCTTACCCAGAATGGCTTGCGCGCCTCTTGGTATTGCTGCGAACGGCTCAGCCCTATATCCGACAGTTCCAAGGGGCCTAACTCCAGCAACTGGCGCCGAGTGGCCCAGCGTTGGTACCACATCGCCCAAAGCTGACTTACCGAAACTGCCAGCCTACTATGCAGCCTTGTGGCTGTGCCTGCGCTGCCTAGCGCTGGTTGATTCACAGGCCGTTGTATATCTGTAGCACTGCTCATGACCACCTCCCGCTTTCATCCCGTAAGCAAAGGATGCCGCGAAGGCGCACTAGGATACAGACTCAAGAAAGGCTTTTATTTTCAATACAGATACTGACAGTTACGGCTATACCGGTGTATTTTTCAGATATCTGTACTGGTTTCTTACTGAGCCTCTACCAAAATTGCCCCTATGACCCTCTATATAAACCTTGCCCAAGTGCTTGGGGAGCGGATAGAACAGGGCCTCTACCGCCCTGGGGACCGCCTGCCATCAGTGCGCGCCCTCAGCACTGAACATGGCGTAAGCCTGAGCACCGTACAGCAAGCCTATCGGCTGCTCGAAGACAACGGCCTTGCCACGCCCCGGCCAAAGTCGGGTTACTTCGTCTCCAATAAAACCCTGCCCGCGCTCCCAGAAGTTGGCCGGCCGGCTCAGCGGCCGGTAGAGATCTCTCAGTGGGATCAAGTCGTAGAGCTGGTGCGCATGCCACCGCGCAAAGATATCGTGCAACTCGGCCGTGGCATGCCGGATGTCACCAGCCCTACCTTGAAACCCCTGTTGCGTAGCTTGGCCCAGCTCAGTCGGCGTCAAGACCTCTCCGGGCTGCATTACGACACCGTGTATGGCACCGAAGCCCTGCGCGAACAGATCGCCCGGCTGTTGGTGGATTCTGGCTGTCGGCTCAGCGCCGCGGACTTGGTGGTGACCACGGGGTGCCATGAAGCGCTGTCCAGTAGCGTGCGCGCGATCTGCCAGCCTGGGGATATCGTAGCGGTGGACTCACCTAGCTTCTTTGGGGCTATGCAAACCCTGAAGGGGGCGGGCATGAAGGCGATGGAAATCCCCACGGACCCGGTCAACGGCATCAGCCTCGAAGCCCTGGAGCTGGCGCTGGAGCAATGGCCGGTGAAAGCCATTCAGTTGACCCCCAACTGCAATAACCCCCTGGGCTACGTGATGCCCGAGGCGCGCAAGCGGCAGCTGCTCACCCTGGCGCAGCGGTTCGACGTGGCCATTATCGAAGACGACGTGTACGGTGACTTGGCCTACACCTACCCCCGGCCACGCACCATCAAGTCTTTCGACGTGGATGGCCGGGTGCTGTTGTGCAGCTCGTTTTCCAAAACCCTCGCGCCAGGCCTGCGGGTCGGCTTCGTAGCCCCAGGCCGCTATCTGGAGCGGGTGCTGCATATGAAGTATATCGGCACAGGTAGCAGCGCGCCTCAGCCGCAATTGGCCATTGCCGATTTTATCGAGGCCGGGCACTTCGAGCCGCACCTGCGGCGCATGCGTGCCCAATATCAAAAGGGCCGCGACCAGATGACCGACTGGGTAAGGCGGTACTTCCCGGCCAGTACCCGGGTCAGCCGGCCCCAAGGCGCATTTATGCTGTGGGTGGAGCTGCCCGAAGGCTTCGACACTCTCCGGCTGAACCAGGCGCTGATGGCCCAAGGCGTGCAAATCGCAGTGGGCAGTATTTTTTCGGCCTCAGGGAAATTCCGAAACTGCCTACGCATGAATTTCGCCTCGACCGCTAGCCCTACGGTAGAAGCGGCCGTACGCCGGGTGGGTGAAACCGCCAGTGAACTGCTGGCGAACATGCGCGCGGCCAACGCGTAACTTTCTAAGCGCAACGGCTGTCAGATAGGCACCTTTGACAGCCACGAGACCCCCATGGCCCTGATTGCTCGCATACTGGCAGCGGCGCTGCTGGGCCTTACCCTTGGCGGCTGCGGCAGCCAATCGGTACAACAGGTACCCAGTGAACGCCTTCCCGCGCAGCAGTCGGAATTTGGCCGCTCCATCCTGCAACAGGCCGCGGCGCACCCTGGCCTGTCGGGCTTTCGCCTGCTGCCTAACAGCGGTGAGGCATTTCGGGCCCGGGCCGAGCTGATACGCAACGCCCGCACCAGCCTGGACCTTCAGTACTATATCGTGCACGACGGGCTAAGCACGCGAGCGTTGATGCGCGAAGTGTTGGATGCGGCGGACCGGGGCGTACGGGTGCGCATCCTGCTGGATGACACCGCCAGTGATGACATCGAGGCCTTGCTGGGCACCGTGGCCAGCCACCCCAACATCAAGGTGCGGCTGTTCAACCCTACGCACCTTGGCCGCGGCACGGGCGTAACCCGAAGCTTCGGGCGATTGCTGAACCTTTCCCAGCAACACCGGCGCATGCACAACAAAGTGTGGATCGCCGATGACAGCGCCGCCATCGTGGGTGGGCGCAACCTGGGCGATGAGTACTTCGATGCCGAACCCAATCTGAACTTCACTGACATCGACCTGCTGGGCCTTGGACCCGTAGCTCGCGACCTGGGTTACAGCTTCGACCAATACTGGAACCACCGGCTTAGCCGGCCGCTGCGCGAACTCTACGACGTGCCCCAAGCACGGGAGGTGCTGCCTGCGTTCCGGGAAAAACTTGAGCATGCACTGCTTAAGGCCAGTGTGAAACAAAAAACCTTGTACGACAGCCTGATGGGTTACCGCAGCGCGCCTCTCCTGGCCCGCTGGCGTGAAGAGCTGATCTGGGCGCCTAGCACGGTGATGTGGGACGCACCGGCCAAGGTGCTTGCTCAAGGCGAACCCGACCCGCACTTGTTGTTGACCACGCAATTGGCCCCCGAGCTACTGGCAGTGCACCAAGAGTTGCTGTTGATTTCCGCCTACTTCGTGCCACGGGACCCTGGTGTGCTCTATTTGACCGGCCGGGCCGACCAAGGCGTAGCGGTGTCACTACTAACGAACTCACTGGAGGCCACCGACGTGCCAGCGGTGCATGGCGGCTACGCGCCCTACCGTAAGGTGCTGCTTGAGCACGGGGTAAAGCTTTATGAGTTGCGGCGCCAGCCTGGCGACGATGCCAGCTTCTCCTACCGTCTGCATGGCAGCTCGGCCTCCAGCTTGCATAGCAAGGCCATGGTATTCGATGGCCGCAAGGTGTTTATCGGCTCGTTCAACTTCGACCCTCGCTCGGTGCTGTGGAATACCGAAGTGGGTGTGTTGGTGGACAGCCCTGAACTGGCCGGCTACACCCGCGAACTTGCGCTACAAGGGATGTCCCCGGCCTTGAGTTATCAGGTACGGTTAGAAAATGGCACGATGGAATGGGTGACCGAAGACAATCACCGCCCCCATGTACTGCACCAAGAACCAGGTGATTGGTGGCGGCGCTTCAATGCCTGGATGAGCCAGCGCATCGGGTTGGAGAAGATGCTGTAAGGGCGCCCCATAGGCTTGCCCGCTCTGTTCAGCTAGCCTTCACGGCACCCAGTGGCGCCTGCCGACAGGCCATGAACACCAAGCCTGCCGCGCCCACGGCCATCATCAACGGCAGGGCGTGGCCGCTTAGCCATTGGCTGCCAGCCCCGGCCACCAGAGGCCCTACCAAGCAACCCACGCCCCACAACTGGGCCACGTTCGCATTGGCGCGCACCAACTCGTCATCGCGAAAGTGCTCGCCAATAAACACCAGTGACAAGGTGAACAACCCACCGGCGCTGGCGCCGAACAGCACCCACAATGGCCATACCACAGGATGCTGGATAGCCAAGGGAATCAAGGCACTGCTTAGGGCCAGCAACGCGGCGCAGCCTGTGAACAATGCCCGGCGTGGCAAACGGTCGGCTAGCGCGCCAATAGGCAACTGCAATACCGCGTCCCCCAATACTACGGCACTGACCATATAAAGCGCAGTGTGCGGGTCGTATCCCTGCTGCAGGCAATACACCGGCAACAGCGACAGGATCAGCGCTTCAAAGCCTGCGAACAGGGCAATGGCGTAGGCAATCACCGGCAAGCGCTGGCAAAAAGCCCAGAGGTCGGCCAGGGTGACGGTTACCGCCTCTGTGACAGGCGCGCCGCCGCGCTTGAGCAATAACAGCGGCGCTACCACTAATAGGCCCGTTGCCAACCAGAAGCCGTCATCCTGCGCGGTGCCGATGGCACCTAACAGCAAAGGCCCAGCCAGTTGGCTCAAGGCATAACAGCAGCCATACAACGCCACCAGGCGGCCACGCCACTGCTCTACCACTAACTGGTTGATCCAGCTTTCGCCCAGAATGAACACAATGGTCAGTACGCTGCCGATCATTAGCCGCAGCACTAGCCACAGGCCATAGCTGGGCCATAGCGCCAATAGCCCGATGGATAAGGCTCCGGCGCCCAGGCAGCACTGCATCGCCCGGCCAGTACCAAGGCGTGCCGCCAGGCGGCTGGAAACACGCGCCCCCAGCAGTACGCCGAAGGCTGGCATGGCTGACATTACACCGATCGCAAAACTGCCATAGCCCCAGTGTTCAAGCCGTAGCGCCACCAGCGGCATGCTCATGCCCAGCGCCAAGCCTACGCTCAACACCGAGGACAGCACGGCAAAATAGGTTCCCCACGGCATTGAGCGCTCCAGCCACACAAGCAGGTAATGGCAAATCCCCGGCCATGGCTGGCCGGGGTGAATAACGCGGGGTTAGAGCTTGATCCAGGTCGCCTTGAGCTCGGTGTACTTGTCGAAGGCGTGTAGGGATTTGTCCCGGCCATTGCCCGACTGCTTGAAGCCCCCGAACGGCGCAGTCATGTCGCCGCCATCGTATTGGTTGACCCACACGCTGCCAGCACGCACCGCGCGAGCGGTTTTGTGCGCCTTGGAAATGTCTGAGGTCCAGATACCCGCTGCCAGCCCGTAAGGGGTGTCGTTAGCGATGTCTACGGCTTCCTCGGCAGAGTCAAAGGTGATAACCGACAACACCGGGCCGAAAATTTCTTCCTTGGCGATGCGCATGGCGTTGTTCACGCCATCGAAGATGGTCGGCTCCACGTAGGTGCCCCCGGTGTCTTCCATGATGCGCTTGCCGCCGGTCAATAGGGTTGCACCATCGCTATGGCCGGACTCGATATACCCCAGCACGGTATTCATCTGCTGGGTATCCACCAAAGCGCCCACGTTAGTGGCTGGGTCCAGCGGGTTACCGGGCTTCCAGGCCTTGAGGGCCTCTACCACCATGGGCAAAAAGCGCTCCTTGATGGAGCGCTCTACCAGCAGGCGAGAGCCCGCGGTGCACACTTCTCCCTGGTTAAAGGCGATGGCACTGGCGGCAGCCTCGGCGGCGGCCTGGAGGTCCGGCGCGTCGGCGAATACGATGTTGGGGCTTTTGCCGCCAGCTTCGAGCCATACGCGCTTCATGTTGGACTCACCGGCGTAGACCATCAGTTGCTTGGCAATACGGGTGGAGCCCGTGAACACCACTGTGTCCACATCCATATGCAAGGCCAGCGCCTTGCCTACGGTGTGGCCGTAGCCAGGCAGTACGTTCAGCACGCCCGCCGGGATGCCTGCTTCGAGTGCCAATTGAGCGATACGAATGGCGGTAAGCGGGGATTTTTCCGAAGGCTTGAGCACTACCGAGTTGCCTGTGGACAGCGCAGGCCCCAATTTCCAGCAGGCCATCATCAGCGGGAAGTTCCACGGTACGATAGCAGCGACTACCCCCACCGGCTCGCGGGTTACCAGGCCCAATTGATTGTGGGGCGTGGCGGCAACTTCATCGTAAAGCTTGTCGATGGCTTCACCACTCCAGCTCAGTGCATTGGCTGCGCCTGGAACGTCTACGTTCAGCGAGTCGCCAATAGGCTTACCCATGTCCAGGGTTTCGAGCAGTGCCAGCTCTTCGGCATTGGCCCTGAGCAGTGCGGCGAAGCGAATCATCACTGCTTTGCGCTTGGCCGGCGCCAGGCGCGACCAAGTGCCTGCCTCGAATACTGTCCGGGCGTTGGCCACGGCAAGGGTGGCGTCGGCCTCATCACAGCTGGCCACTTCGCCCAACAGGCGGCCGTCTACCGGGCTGACGCATTCGAAAGTCGCACCGGAAGCGGCTGCGGTGTATTGGCCATCAATAAAGGCGCGGCCTTCGAAACTCAAGGCCTGGGCGCGCTGCTGCCAATCGGCCAGGGTCAGGGTGCTAGGCATAACGAAACTCCTCTTATAGATTAAGCGGCAGGGGAAGCTCGTGTCTGGACACCCACTTGACTCAAGCTCGGCCAAAGGCTTTTACCCTAAACCACTGCCGTCGAGCTTTCAATATATTTGACACCTACGCGCTAGCGGCGGTCTCATGTCTGTTTTATTGAACAATGAAAGGTACTGTATGAGCGTGGAGCAGATCGTTGATTTCGCCGTAGGCACTCCAGACCCCGCTCGCTACAAGCCGCCAGCGGAAAAAATCCTGGCTGGCGAGCCGGATCAAACGGTGTTCAATCATTACAGTAGCCCCTGTGAGCAATTCTCCGCAGGTGTTTGGGAGGGAGCGGTTGGCCAATGGACCGTCAGCTACAGCGAACATGAATATTGCGAGATCGTGCAGGGGGTGTCAGTGATCCGCGATAAAGCCGGCAATGCCCGCACCGTTCGCGCGGGTGACCGCTTCGTGATCCCCGCGGGTTTCAAGGGCACCTGGGAAGTGCTTGAGCCCTGCCGAAAAATCTACGTGGTGTTCGAAGCGCATAAGTAACGCAGGTGCAGCCTGGCCGCTGACGAAGATGAAGCGCCTCGGTTCGAGGCCTTACTTTAAAGGAGTCAGCCATGACCAACCCTGAAATCGAACGCGCCCTTCAGCACCTGGTAGGTACCCGCTACGTTCCAAGCCTGAAAACCTATATCAGTGAACTCACGAGCCGCCCGCGCGTTGTGGGGCCGAATGAAATCACTACCCGGGAATTCGACGCCGAACGCATTCATGTCAAAGTCGACTCCGCTCGCGTTATCACTGGCTTCGCATTCAACTGAGCTATGGCCTGATAAGCAGGCAAAAAAAACCCGCATCCTAGGATGCGGGTTTTTTCGGTCGCAAAGATCAATTACTTGATCTTGGCTTCCTTGTAGATCACGTGCTTGCGAACCACCGGATCAAATTTCTTGATCTCGATCTTGTCGGGGGTGGTACGTTTGTTCTTGTCGGTGGTGTAGAAGTGGCCAGTACCGGCGCTCGACACCAAACGGATCAATTCACGCATGACTTTCTCCCTTAAACCTTGATGCCATCGCGGCGGATATCGACCAGAACGGCGTCAATGCCACGCTTGTCAATGATACGCATGCCTTTGGCGGATACGCGCAGACGCACGAAACGCTTCTCGGACTCGACCCAGAAGCGATGGTGCTGCAGGTTCGGCAGGAAACGACGACGGGTTTTGTTGTTTGCGTGGGAAATATTGTTCCCAGTCACCGGACCCTTACCGGTAACTTGACAGACTCTCGACATGCCTCAGCCCTCTAAACCACATGCCCAACCCGGCATGGGTTGGCCGCTTTATCTCTCAGTCAAAATGGCGCGAAGGCTCCAAAGGCCCTCGAAACGCCGTGTTTCGCAGGAGCAGACGGGCATGGCCCGTTGAGCTAAATGCCCTACCCCTAGAAAAGAGCGCTGCTTTATACCAGAAACGAGGCCGCGCAACAACAGGCACCCTTACGCCCAGGCTGTGTCAACCCCTGGGCACCCTGACCTCACTGGGGTGTAGCCCGGCTGCCATTCGTCGAGGACGAAGGAAAAATTGAATGGCTAAAAGCGCGCGCGATCTTTAGCTTACGAATTTCCCAGACTGCACCGGCAGATGGCCCACCCGTTCACGCCAAGGAACCGACCATGCGTCTTGCCTTAACCCCGCTCTTTCTTGCCCTGCTGGGAACCTGCGCCGTGGCCCAGGCCAAACCTCTCGCGGTGTGCACCGAAGCCAGCCCTGAAGGGTTCGACGTGGTGCAATACAACTCGCTGACTACCACCAACGCCTCGGCCGATGTGCTGATGAACCGCTTGGTGGAGTTCGACGCCAAGACGGGCAAGGTACTACCGAGCCTTGCCGAACGGTGGAGCGTGAGCGACGACGGCCTGACGTACATCTTCGACTTGCGCAAAGACGCACGCTTTCATAGCACCGACTACTTCAAGCCTTCACGGGCGCTGACGGCAGACGACGTGGTGTTTAGCTTCAAGCGCATGCTTGACCCTGACAATGCCTGGCACAAAGTCGCCCAGAGTGGCTTCCCTCACGCTCAATCCATGCAACTGCCGGGCTTGATCAAACAGGTTGACGCACCCTCGCCTACTTCCGTGCGCTTTGTACTGAATCACCCAGATGCGACTTTCCTGGCCACCTTGAGCATGGGCTTTGCCTCTATTTATTCAGCCGAATACGCCGACCAGTTGATGAAAGCTGGCACGCCAGAAAAGCTCAACAGCCAGCCCATCGGTACCGGCCCCTTCGTGTTCGTGCGGTACCAAAAAGATGCCCAGGTGCGCTACAAAGCCAATGCCGATTACTTTGCCGGCAAGCCATCGGTGGACCCGCTGATCTATGCTATCAGCCCCGACCCTAACGTGCGCATGCAGCGCCTGCGCGCCGGGGAATGCCAGGTAGCGCTGTCGCCCAAGCCCCAGGACCTTGCAGCCGCAAAGAAAGACAGCAAACTGCAAATCCTGGAAACCCCGGCTTTCATGACAGCATTCGTGGCCATCAACAGCCAGCATCCGCCGCTGGACAAGCCCCAGGTACGCCAAGCCATCAACCTGGCATTCGATAAAGCCAGTTATTTGAAGGCTGTATTCGAGGACACCGCACAGCCCGCCAATGGCATTTACCCCACAAATACCTGGGGCTACGCCAGCGATGCCCACCTGTACGATCACAACCCGGAAAAAGCACGGGCATTGCTCGCCGAGGCCGGCTTGAAGGATGGCTTCAGCACCACGATCTGGACTCGCCCCAGCGGCAGCTTGCTTAACCCCGCGCCAGCGGCCGGGGCGCAACTGTTGCAGGCGGACCTGGCACAGGTGGGCATCAAGGCGCAAATCCGCACCATCGAGTGGGGCGAGCTTATTCGCCGCGCCAAGGCTGGCGAACATGACCTGTTGTTCATGGGCTGGGCGGGCGATAACGGCGATCCGGATAATTTCCTCACGCCGCAGTTTTCTTGCGCCGCCGTCAAATCAGGCACCAACTTCGCCCGCTATTGCGACCCGAAGCTCGATGGCCTGATCACCAAAGGTAAGGTCACTTCGACCCAGGCAGACCGAAGCGCGCTGTACCGCCAAGCGCAAACGCTGATCCAGCAGCAGGCCCTATGGCTGCCCCTGGCTCACCCACAGGTCAGCGTACTGGCGGCCAAAGGCCTTAAAGGCTATGAACCCAGCCCCTTCGGCCGGCAAGACTTCGCCAAGGTAAATGTGGAATAGCGTTGGAGGGCACAGGCCGCTTCCGAGCGGCCTACATCAACCCCAGCTCAGCCATGGAAAGCGGCTCCCCCTCGCCAATAATAAAGTGGTCCAGCACCCGTACATCGATATACGCCAGCGCCTCCTTTATACGTTGCGTCAGTTGCCGGTCGGCCATGCTCGCCTCAGCGATGCCTGAGGGGTGATTGTGGCAGAGGATAAGCGCGGCGGCGTTGTGAGCCAGGGCGCGCTTGACCACTTGCCGCGGGTACACGCAGGCACTGTCGATGGACCCTTGGAACAGCGGCTCGAACCCCAGCACGCGGTGGCGCGCATCCAGATACAAACAGGCAAACACCTCATGGGGCTCGTGGCGCAGCATGGCCTTGAGGTAGTCGCGCACCGCCGAGGCATTTTCCAGCGCCGAGTCGCGGCGCAGCTGAGCAGCCAGGTGCCGCCGGGCGATCTCCAACACAGCCTGTAGCTGGGCATATTTGGCCTCGCCTAACCCCAGATGAGCGCTGAACGTGGGCAAGTCGGCTTGCAACAAACCACGTAAACCGCCAAGTTCATCCAATAGGTGACGGGCCAGCTCTACGGCATCACAACCCTTGACGCCCGTTCGCAAGAAAATCGCCAACAGCTCGGCATCGGAAAGCACCTGAGCGCCCCGGCTCAGTAGTTTTTCCCGTGGCCGCTCCGCCACGGGCCAGTCTCGAATGGCCATGTTCCCTCCTTGTCAGCCTAGGGCGCCACTGCTCCATTGCGGGCGCTGTGCTATCTTAGCCCAACTTTTTTGCGCGACGGCTAGCGGGGCTACCGCAGTACTTGATTACCACCCCCAATGGCCCTCGCGCCTGCCCGGCGGCCCCGTACGCCGTGGCCTGGCGGTCGAAATGGCCTTGTGCAAAGGATCGTTTCCGATCGTAACTTCACGCGAACAAAGGCAGGCCTAATGCAGCGGCTGTATCGAAAACGCATCGTTCTCGGCGTCGGTGGCGGTATTGCCGCTTACAAAAGCGCCGAACTGGTTCGCCGGCTTCTGGAGCAAGGCGCGGAAGTGCGGGTCGTGATGACCCGTGGCGGTGCGCAATTCATTACCCCACTTACCCTTCAAGCACTCTCCGGCCACCCGGTACACCTGGACCTTCTCGACCCGGCGGCCGAAGCCGCCATGGGGCATATCGAGCTGGCTCGCTGGGCCGACCTGGTGCTTATCGCACCCGCCACCGCCGACTTGATCGCCCGGTTGGCCCAGGGCCTGGCCGATGACCTGCTGACCACACTGGTGCTGGCGACCGACGCCACCGTGGCGCTGGCGCCAGCGATGAACCAGGCCATGTGGCGCGACCCGGCCACCCAAGCCAACCTGCAAACCGTGCAGACTCGCGGGTTAAAGCTGTTTGGCCCAGGCTCGGGCAGCCAGGCTTGCGGCGATATTGGCCTTGGGCGGATGCTCGAACCCACCGACCTTGCGCACTTGGCCGCAGACTGCTTCCAGCGCCAAGCGTTGACTGGCAAGCAGGTGCTGATCACGGCCGGGCCTACCCAAGAAAACATCGACCCGGTGCGTTACATCACCAATCATAGCTCCGGCAAGATGGGCTTTGCCCTGGCCGAAGCCGCGGTAGAAGCTGGGGCGCGGGTCACGCTGGTGACCGGGCCGGTCCACCTGCCTACCCCGGACCGGGTCAGCCGTATCGACGTGGTCAGTGCCCGTGACATGCTGGCTGCCTGCGAGGCCGCCATGCCGTGCGACATTCTCATTGCCTCGGCGGCCGTGGCGGACTACCGGCCGGAAGTGATCGCCCCGCAGAAGCTTAAGAAAGACCCAAGTACTGGGGACGGCATGCTGCTACGCATGGTGCGCAACCCAGACATCCTGGCCACACTCTCCGGCCGCGCCGACCGCCCCTTCAGCGTGGGCTTCGCCGCCGAAACCGAAAACCTGCTCGATTACGCCGCGCGCAAATTGCGAGACAAGAACCTCGACCTGATCGTAGCCAATGACGTGGCTAACCCCACCATTGGTTTCAACAGCGAAGAGAACGCCTGCAGCGTGATCGACCGTCAGTTGCACGAAACCCTGCTTCCTCAAACCAGTAAAGGCAAGATCGCGCGGCAGTTGATCGCGCTGATCGCCGCCCGTATTCATCAGGTTCAATAAGCCATGCACGCTTTACAAGCCCGTATTCTAGATCCGCGCCTGGGCCGCGACTTCCCGCTACCCGATTACGCTACACCCGGCTCCGCCGGCCTGGACCTGCGTGCCATGCTGCCCCAGGCCACCACCCTGGCCCCAGGCCAAACGTTGCTGATTCCTACCGGGCTGTCGATCTACATCGCCGACCCTGGCCTGGCAGCGTTGGTACTGCCACGTTCGGGGCTAGGGCATAAACATGGCATCGTGTTGGGCAACTTGGTAGGTTTGATCGATTCGGATTATCAAGGCGAGCTGATGGTCTCCTGCTGGAACCGTGGTGATACTTCATTTGAAATCAACGTCGGCGAACGTATTGCTCAACTGGTACTGGTGCCCGTGGTGCAGGCGCGGTTCGAGGTCGTAGAAGCATTCGACCAGAGCCAACGGGGTGCTGGTGGCTTCGGGCATTCCGGGAGCCACTGACCGCCCGCCGGGCAACATTTTCAGGACGAAACAAGGAGTGGGCGTGAACCACATCACTGAGCAAGATCCCAGCCTTAAGGCCTCCAAAGACAGCGCTACCGACCTGCACCTGCTACGGCCAGGGCTGTGGGTCGCCGCTCTCGGGCTACTGGTGGCGGCATTGCTGCTGTGGATCGGCCAGCCTGGCCCGTCGCAGCAGGCGTGGCGCTGGCAACTGGCCCAGTCGGCGGCCTCGGCCCAGGCCGCGACACTGCGCCAGGCCTTTGCTCAAATCACCGCGGATACGCAAGCCGCCGCGGCGGACCCGGCCCTGATCGCCGCCGTACAAAGTGGCGACAGCGCTCGGTTGCGCAATGCTGAAGCCAGCCTGCGGTACCGTGACGCGGTTGCCGATGCTTTTGTAACGCCCCTTGGCCAGGGCGAGCCAACCGATAACCGCGCCGCCCCTTTTACCTTCGCCGCCCTGGATTTACTCCGCCGCAGCGAAGCGGGCCCGCCGCCACCGTTGGAGGCCCAGCGGGCTGGAAACCGTTGGCTGGTGTACAGCGCGGTAGCGGTACATGCGCCCGCCAGCCAACAGGTAGTGGGTACGTTGCTGTTGGCGGTTGACCTGCAACGGGCGCTGCGCGGTTTACCTTCGTTGCCCCCAGAAGCCGGTGAGCTGGTCTTCGAGCAGCGCTTTGGCGATGGGCCAGTGCAGGTGCTGTATAAAACCGGCACGCCGGGCTCGGCTCGCCCCTATGCGCTGGACCTCGGCAACCCCCACTGGAACGTGCGTTTTACCCCTGGCAGCGCTTACGGCGCGCCTATGCCCTGGGTTTCCATTGCCTTGGCGCTGGCGGCCTTGCTGATTGCCGCCGGCGCCTTCTGGGTGGCCATGCTCTTGGTAATTCGCGGTTTACGCGGGCGTTTAAAGGGTGACGCCCAACAATTGAACCAGCTGGTCGAAGAACTCTCGGGCGGAAAAGCCGTCAAAGCGTTCAGTTTGAGCCTTGCGGAGCTGAACGGACTGGCCCAGGCCCTTGCCCGCTTCTCCTTGCGCGATCGCCAGACCAACCCCGGCGCCCCTTTGGCGCTTGAATCCAACGGCATTACGACTCGCAGTGCCCCGGTTGCCAACCCCACCCGCTCAACCAGGCTGGAGGGTGCTCGGCCACCTTTTCAAGAAACTGACGTACTCGGTGTCGGGATACTCGATGCCGACCAGGACTTCCTGCGAATGGAGCATCCCCCCGCTATGAACAGCATTGCACAAGTTCCACCCCAGGTTCCGGCCAGCATTTTCCGCGCCTATGATATTCGCGGCATCGTTCCTGACACCCTGACCGCAGAAACCGCCTATTGGATTGGCCGCGCTATCGGCACTCAAAGCCTGACACAGGGCGAGCCTCATGTATCCGTTGGCCGCGATGGTCGCCTTTCGGGGCCAGAGTTGGTTCAGCAGTTGATTCAAGGCGTGGCTGACAGCGGCTGTCAGGTCACTGACGTAGGCATGGTGCCTACCGGGGCACTGTATTTCGCCGCCGCTATCGATCTCGATAACCTGGACGGCGAAATCAAGGCCCGGGCTGGGTCGGGCGTAATGCTCACCGGCAGCCACAACCCGGCCAATTATAACGGCTTCAAGATCATCATCGCTGGCGATACTCTAGCCAACGAGCAGATCCAGAAGCTGTACGAGCGTATTCGCGACAACGACCTGGCCAGCGGCCAGGGCTCGATCAAGAAGGTCGACATCCTCAAGCCGTACAACGCGTACATCCAGAAAGACATCGCCGTGCCACGCAAGCTGAAAGTGGTCGTGGACTGCGGCAATGGCGTGGGTGGCGTGATCGCGCCTCAGCTGATTGAACAGCTTAACTGCGAAGTGATTCCGTTGTTCTGCGACGTAGACGGCAACTTCCCGAACCATCACCCCGATCCGGGCAAGCTGGAAAACCTGGAAGACCTGATCGCCAAGGTGAAAGAAACCGGCGCGGACTTGGGCCTGGCCTTTGACGGCGACGCTGACCGCGTGGGCGTGGTGACCAACGAAGGTAATGTGGTTTTCCCTGATCGCCTGCTGATGCTGTTCGCTCAAGATGTGCTAAGCCGCAACCCTGGCGCCGATATCATTTACGACGTCAAATGCAGCCGCAACTTGAAGAAGCTGATCGAGGACCATAAAGGCCGCCCGGTTATGTACAAAACCGGCCACTCCTTGATCAAGAAAAAGATGAAGGAAACCGGTGCCCTGCTTGCAGGCGAAATGAGTGGCCATGTGTTCTTCAAAGAACGTTGGTTCGGTTTTGACGACGGCATCTACGGCGCAGCCCGCCTGCTTGAAATTCTCAGTCAAAAGCGCGAAACCGCTGAAGCCATCTTCGCCAAGTTCCCCAATGACGTGTCCACTCCAGAAATCAACATCAAGGTGACTGAAGAAACCAAATTCAGCATCATTGAAGCCTTGGTCAGCGACGCACAGTGGGGCGATGCCAGCCTGAACAAGATTGACGGCGTACGGGTGGACTACCGCAATGGCTGGGGCTTGGTACGCGCCTCCAACACCACGCCAGTGCTGGTACTGCGTTTCGAAGCCGAAGATGAAGCTGAGCTGGAACGCATCAAGGCTGTTTTCCGTGATCAGCTCAAGCGTGTTGCCCCCGACCTTACGATACCCTTCTAACCCATCAGGAGCCCTGCATGACCCTCGACCGTGATGCCGCCACCAACGTTGCCAAGGTACTGTCTGAAGCCTTGCCGTATATCCGACGCTTCGTCGGCAAGACGTTGGTGATCAAGTACGGCGGCAACGCTATGGAAAGCGAGGAGTTGAAAACCGGGTTTGCTCGCGACGTGGTACTGATGAAGGCCGTGGGCATCAATCCGGTGGTCGTGCATGGCGGCGGGCCGCAGATCGGCGACTTGCTCAAGCGCCTTAACATCGAAAGCCACTTCATTGATGGCATGCGCGTTACCGACGCGCAAACCATGGATGTGGTGGAGATGGTCTTGGGTGGTCAGGTGAACAAGAGCATCGTTAACCTGATCAACCGCCACGGCGGTAGCGCCATCGGCCTGACCGGCAAGGACGCGGAGTTGATCCGCGCCCGCAAGTTGAAGGTCACCCGCCAAACGCCGGGCATGGACAAGCCCGAAATTATCGATATCGGCCTGGTTGGCGAAGTCAGCGGGGTCAATACCGGCCTGCTGAATATGCTGGTCAAGGGCGATTTCATCCCTGTCATCGCACCCATTGGCGTGGGCGACGATGGTGAGTCCTATAACATCAACGCCGACCTGGTCGCAGGCAAGGTTGCCGAGGCCCTGCAGGCGGAAAAACTGATGCTGCTAACCAACATCGCCGGTTTGATGGACAAGCAAGGCAAGGTGCTGACCGGCATGAGCACCGAGCAAGTGGACGCGTTGATCGCGGACGGGACCATCTATGGTGGTATGCTGCCAAAGATTCGTTGCGCCTTGGAAGCCGTTCAAGGCGGCGTTAACAGCGCTCATATCATTGATGGTCGAGTACCCAATGCCGTGTTGTTGGAGATCTTCACCGACAGCGGCGTAGGCACCCTGATTACCAATAGCTAAGCGCCGCCCATAGGAGCGAGCGCAAGCTCGCGAAAATACCGCACAGGCAGCTAATAATGCACTGTTCGCCAGCTCTGCCGGCTCCTACAACGAACCCACTTGTGCGGCAAGGATAAGACGGTATCTACGGCCCGTTTAGCTGCTCCAGCCTGGCGCGGTCAGCGTTGAACGCGCTGTCCGCGTCTTGGCGCATTTGCCTGTACCGGCCGATCTGGGCATTTAACTCGGCCCTGCGCTGGCGAACGGCCTCTAGCTGGTCCAGCACCATGGATGACACCGGCTGGCCGTTGCGCTCCTGGTTGGCCGCGTCCCCTTGCAACGAGGCTTGTTGCGAACTCAGATTGGCCAAATCCCCATTAGCCGCGCTGATCAGGCTGTCTATCTCGGCCAATTGACGTTGCCGTGTGCGCTCAAGATCCTCGATACCGGTATAGCGTACGCGCAGTTTATCGTCGGCGTCAGCCTGCGCCCGCTTGGCAGTGTTGGCTTGAATTTGCTCAGGGGTCAGGGCAGGAGGAATGGTTTGCAGCACGCGCCCTTGAGCGTTCAGCACTTGGTACCCCTTGGAAACAAACTCCGGCGGTACGCCTTGACGGTCAAGCACCAATATGCCGTGGTCATCGGTATAGCGGTATAACTGCACAGCGTGCGAGGGTGGCGCGGCTGAGGCCATCATGGGCATCACAAGCCCTACCATGATGACCCTGCCGCGCCCCATGGCTAGATTCCGTACTGCGCACGATAGGCCTCTACGGCCGGGAGGTGCTGCTTGAGCTGTACATCTTCGGCAAGGTATTCAAGCACTTGATCGAGGGACACGATGCTCACCACAGGCATGCCGTAGTCTCGCTCCACCTCTTGAATGGCCGACAGCTCGCCCTTGCCACGCTCTTGACGGTTGAGCGCGATCAAGACCGCCGCCGCCCGGGCGCCTTCGGCCTGGATGATGGTCATCACCTCGCGAATGGCCGTGCCCGCGGTGATCACGTCATCGATGATCAATACATCACCTTTGAGCGGGGCGCCTACCAGGCTGCCGCCCTCGCCATGGTCCTTGGCTTCTTTGCGGTTGAAGCACCAAGGCACATCCCGCCCGTGTTTATCGGCCAGCGCCACGGCGGTCGCCGAGGCCAAGGGAATACCTTTATAGGCGGGGCCGAACAGCACATCGAAGCTCAGGCCACTGTCGACGATGGCCGAGGCATAGCACTGCCCCAAGTGGGCCAGGGCCGAGCCGGTGTTGAACAACCCGGCATTAAAGAAGTAAGGACTGGTACGCCCGGACTTCAAAGTGAACTCGCCGAAGCGCAGCACGCCCCGCTCGATTGCAAAACGAATGAAGTCACGCTGATAGGCTTGCATGTAAAAGTCCTGAATACCACGGATTTAGCTAAATAACTTGACCTCGGGTATCATACACCCACGAGATTTTTGGGGCCATTTATGCGGATCATCAGTGTGAACGTCAATGGGATTCAGGCTGCGGTGGAGCGAGGCTTGCTCAGCTGGCTGCAGGCCCAGAATGCCGACGTGATCTGCTTGCAGGATACCCGCGCCTCGGCGTTCGAACTGGACGACTCCGCCTATCAGCTCGATGGCTATTTCCTGTATGCGGCCGACGCGGAAGTGCCGGCTCAGGGTGGCGTTGCGTTGTATTCGCGGTTGCAGCCCAAGGCGATCATCAGCGGGCTAGGGTTTGAAACGTCCGATCGTTTCGGCCGTTACCTGCAAGCGGATTTCGACAAAGTCAGTATCGCGACCTTGCTGTTCCCTTCCGGGCGTGGGGGCGATGAAGAGCTGAATCAGAAATTCAAGTTGATGGACGACTTCGCTCGCTACCTCGACAAACAACGTCGCAAGCGGCGTGAGTACATCTACTGCGGGTCGCTCTACGTGGCCCAGCAGAAACTGGACATCAAGAACTGGCGCGACAGCCAGCAGTCACCGGGCTTCCTGGCGCCGGAGCGGGCCTGGATGGACGAAATCGTTGGCAACATGGGCTATGTGGACGCCCTGCGCGAAGTCAGCCGCGAGGCCGACCAGTACAGCTGGTGGCCAGACAGTGAGCAGGCCGAGATGCTCAACCTGGGTTGGCGCTTTGACTATCAGCTACTGACCCCTGGCCTTCGCCGCTTCGTGCGCAGCGCACGCCTGCCTCGCCAGCCACGGTTTTCGCAGCACGCGCCCTTTATCGTTGACTATGACTGGACGCTGACGATCTAAGCCGGGCCAACTGGCGAATGTGCCTACGCCCTGTTCGCGAGCTGCCGCTCACTCTTACATCGGTGACAGTCGTCGCGCGACTGTAGGAGCCAGCGCCAGCTGGCGAACGTATTCATATTGAACTGCGCCCCAAAACCTGGACAGTGATCGTTAAGCCGTTTGAGCCTGGGCCCTGTACGCTACAGGGCTTAGGT
>NZ_JBSKHS010000027.1:0-33504 GCF_057128685.1 Pseudomonas artemisiae | reverse complement strand
CCCAGGGTGGTGAAGATGTCAAAAACCCGGTATCCGGTTAACCGCAAGGCTGCTCCGCTTAAGTGAACAGCATTGCGCGCTAGGCGGGGGTTTTTATGAGCACTCAGCTAATTACAACTGAGGACCTGCAGCGCGGATGGCTTCGGACACTTCGAACTTCTTGAAGTTTTCGATGAACAAGCCAGCCAGGCCCTTGGCCGCTTCGTCGTAGGCCGCTGGGTCAGCCCAGGTAGTGCGCGGCTTGAGCAGCCCGGTTTCAACGCCCGGAACAACCTTTGGCACGTCCAGGTTGATGATATCCAGGTGCTCGGTTTCCGCCCCTGCCAGCGCGCCGCTTTGAATGGCTGCGATCACGCCACGGGTGGTTGGGATGTTGAAGCGCTTGCCAACACCGTAGCCACCACCGGTCCAGCCGGTATTCACCAGGTAGACCTTGGAGCCGAACGCACGAATACGCTTGATCAGCAGCTCGGCATACACGCCAGCCGGGCGCGGGAAGAAAGGTGCGCCGAAACAGGTGGAAAAGGTGGACTTGATGCCCGGGCCCGAACCCATTTCAGTAGAGCCCACCAGCGCGGTATAGCCCGACAGGAAGTGATAGGCCGCTTGCTCTTCGCTGAGGATGGACACCGGTGGCAGAACGCCGGTCAGGTCACAGGTCAGGAAGATCACCGCGTTGGGCTCACCACCCAGGTTCTTCGGTGCGATCTTGTCGATCAACTCGCGAGGATAGGCCGCGCGGCTGTTCTGGGTCAGGCTGTCGTCGGTGTAGTCCGGCAGGCGGGTTTCAGGGTTCAGCACCACGTTCTCGAGCACTGCGCCGAACTGAATGGCCTTCCAGATCACAGGCTCGTTCTTCTCGGTGAGGTCGATGCACTTGGCATAGCACCCACCTTCGATGTTAAACACCACGCCTTCGCCCCAGCCGTGTTCGTCGTCACCAATCAGGTAACGGCTTTCGTCGGCGGACAGGGTGGTTTTACCAGTGCCTGACAGGCCGAAGAACAGCGTGACGTCGCCGTCTTCACCCATGTTGGCGGCGCAGTGCATAGGCAGTACGTCTGCCGCTGGCAGCAGGAAGTTCTGCACAGAGAACATGGCTTTTTTCATTTCACCGGCGTAGCGCATGCCGGCGATCAGCACCTTCCTGGCCGCGAAATTGATGATCACGCAACCATCGGAGTTGGTGCCATCACGCTCCGGTTCACACGTGAACCACGGGGCATTAAGGATCTGCCATTCCTGTCGGGAAGCCGGATTGTACTGCTCAGGGTTGATGAACAGGCAACGGCCGAACAGGTTGTGCCAGGCAGTTTCCGTGGACATCTGTACAGGCAGGTAATGACTGGCGTCAGACCCTACGTGAACATGGGAAACGAAGTGATCGCGCTCGGCGAGGTACCCGCTGACCCGTTCCCACAAGGCGTCGAACTTGTCGGCCGAGAATTTGCGGTTGATCGGGCCCCAAGAGATGTCATCCTGAGTAGACGGCTCTTCTACGATAAAGCGGTCAACCGGTGAACGGCCGGTACGATGCCCGGTTTTCACGACCAGCGAGCCATTGGCGGCAAGCTCACCTTCACCGCGACGAAGGGCCTCTTCGACCAGTTGGGCGGTGCTGATATCGGTATACACGGCGTTTTTGGCTTGCGTCATGAGAATCCCCGTCGGCGGTCTCGCCGAGTGCTCCAAACGTTTGTAGTAGAAAACAAAACCCTACTACAGCTAAAAAGTGGCCGGATTATGCCTAGAACCGAGGCAAAAGAGTAGCCTTCTTGGCTCTAAACGGCGCTATTCCGGCGCTTGTAGCGTGATTTGCGGTGCTGAATCTGTTCAGTGACGGCTATCTGACGGTGCATCGACCCCGCCGCCAGCGAATAGTTGCGCTACATCCGTCGAATCGAACAGATATCGTTCGTTGCAGAACTGGCAATCGATCTCCACAGTGCCGCCTTCCTCGACCAGCAATGCCTGTGCATCAGCCTCTCCCAAGCTGATAAGTGCTCGCGCGGAGCGCTCCCGGGAACAACTGCATTGGAACACTACTGGTTGCTGATCGAACAAACGCACCTGCTCTTCGTGGTAGAGGCGGTGCAACACCGTTTCGTTATCCAGCCCAAGCAGCTCTTCAGGCTTTACTGTTTCGGCCAAGGCCGTCAGGTGTTGCCAGCGCTCGGCGCGCTCATGGGCGTCTTTCTGTTGCTCAGCGGGGAGTTGCTGGAGCAGCATGCCGCGGGCCCGCTGGCCGTCAGATTCGAGCCAGAAGCGTGTGCCCAGCTGTTCGGATATTTTGAAGTAGTTGGTGAAACAAGCGGCCAGGTTTTTGCCATCCAGGGCCACGATGCCCTGATACCGCTGGCCCTGGGTAGGATCAATGGTCATTGCCAGGCTGCCGTCGGGCATCAGGGCTTGCAGATCGCTCTGCTCACCGACCAAGGCTGCATCGTAGCGGGCCAGGCCTCGCACCTCCAAGGCGTTGGAGCATTCCACCATCAATAGCGGTACCGGCCCTTCGGAGCGAGCCTGGAGAATCAGCAGCCCGTCGAACTTCAGCGTGCCGGCCAGCAACGCAGCGGCGGCCATGAACTCGCCCAGCAAGTTCGCGACAGGGCGCGGGTACTTATGCTTGGCCAGTACCTGCCCGTAACTGTGCTCGAGCGAGATCATTTCGCCGCGCACGTCAGCGTCGTCGAAGATGAAACGTTGAGTGAAATCATTGTTAGGCAAATCGTGCATAGGTTCGACTATCACAGAAAGATGACAAAATATGTATCGGCGCTAAATTTACAAAGCCCGATTCGCTGCACCCTAAGGGTGTGGTTGGACGTGGCCTGATCGAGGTCTATATGAACAAACCGGCACTGTTCCGGGCAAGTTGGAATCTGCGCGGGTTAGCCCTGTGCAATTTCGTTGCGTTTGCATTGCTCTGCATATGGTTATGGCCTGCGGGCCATTCAGCTTTCACGGCGTTCGATAAAGCCCTGTTCGCCCTGCTCAATCAGCCTCTGGGGACGAACGCGGCGTGGCGTTATCTATGGACTGTCGGCAGCCTGCGCCCGTTCGACGCGCTGGTCGGGCTTATTCTACTGATGCTACTGATCTGCGGCGACTGGGTTTTCAAGGCTACACAGGTGCGCCAGGCATTCTGGGGGTTCATTGCCACCCTGATGCTCTTGTTAGTGATACGCGCGTTGTTTTCCAAGCTGTGCGAGAACATGGGGTGGCAGCACGATAGCCCTACGCTTGTATTGCCCAGTGCAGTGCACCTGAGCGACTGGTACCCACATCTTGAGAGGAAATGGGAACTCAAGGATCAGTCCAGCGCGAGTTTCCCTGGAGACCATGCCTCGGTGCTGCTCATCTGGGCACTGTATATGGCCTACTCCAGCCGTAGTGCCGGGCAGCGCCTGGTGATCTGGGGGCTGGCCGTGCTGTTCATGATGCCTCGCCTGGTCGCAGGCGCGCACTGGGGCCAGGATGATTATATCGGCGGCTTGATCATGGCCGTCCTAGCCCTGGGCTGGTCATGCTTTACCCCTTTTTTGGCCCATGTCAGCGCCTGGCTTACCCAAGTAACCGCCCCAGCATTCACCCTGCTGCATCGGCTGCCCGGTGTACGAAGGCTGAGCGTTGTCGGCGCCTAGCCCGCATCCCCAGAGCGGAAGGTAAACAGCTGGCGACGTTGCTTCTTGGTAGGCTTGCCATCTGTACTAACACCCAATGCACCTGCCTTGCGCAGGGCCGCTGCTTGCTCACGGCGCGCTAGGCTCTCAGGGGTTTCAGCGTACAGCAGTTGAGCCTCCGGCGCGCCACGGCGTACATCCGAGAGCGCTACCACGACTACGGTGCGCTCGTCGAAGCCAGTGCGTAGCTGAAACTCGTCACCGACTTTCGGCTCTTTGCCTGGCTTGCAGCGCTCGCCCCGGCAATGCACCTTCCCACTTTCGATAGCTGCCTTGGCCAAGGCGCGGGTTTTATAGAAGCGCGCCGCCCATAGCCATTTGTCCAACCGGACCTTTTCCTCACGTTCAGCGTGCTGTGCCACTACCTGACCTCATTTAGAAACATACTTCCACTCTACTACCGTCGCGTACGGATGCAACGCACTCCCGCATTGTTTACAGTGCCCCGACGCTGGATCGCTGACGCAACACGGTCAGCGGCGCGGTCTATGCACACGCGGCGCGCCACAAGGCGTTTACACAGCCTTTCACCGTGCAAGCCTTCGTACGACGATTATTTCGAGCATTACCTTGAAGACTTTTGACCATCTTACTGTCATAGGCCTGCGTGAGTGGATAGCCCTCCCTGAACTGGGGGTGGCCGGCCTTCGTGCGAAGATTGATACCGGTGCCAGCACGTCCAGCCTTCACGCCACGGAAATCGAATGTTTCGAGCGTGACGGAGCACCCTGGGTGCGTTTCAACGCTCACTTGGGCTCCGTGGTGCAACTGCGGCACAGGCGCTGCGAAGCCCCGCTGGTCACCATGAAAACCATCAAAAGCTCCAACGGGCACGCGCAAACGCGCTACGTGATCCGGACCCTGCTGGCGTTGGGTAACCGGGTATGGCAAGTGGAATTCACCCTGGCGTGCCGCAAGGCCATGCGTTATCGCCTGTTGCTAGGGTCCAAGGCGCTGATCGATGGCCAGTTGGTTGTCGACCCTGCCCAAACATACGTTCAAGACAAACCTCTTTCTCCGGCCTCTCTTTCCGCTGCCTCAGGTGCCCAATGAAAATCGCTGTGCTATCGCGCAACCCGCGCCTGTATTCCACCCGAAGGCTTGTCGAGGCCGGCACCGAGCGCGGCCACGAGATGGTGGTGGTGGATACGCTTCGTGCCTATATGAACATTGCCAGCCATAAGCCGCAGATTCACTATCGAGGCAAACCCCTGGAAGGCTTCGACGCGGTGATTCCGCGCATCGGTGCCTCGGTTACTTTTTATGGCTGTGCCGTACTGCGCCAATTCGAAATGATGGGTGTATTTCCACTTAACGAATCCGTGGCTATCGCTCGTTCCCGGGACAAACTCAGGTCGTTGCAATTGTTATCGCGCAAGGGCGTAGGCCTGCCCGTTACGGGCTTTGCACACTCCCCGGATGATATTCCCGACCTCATTCGCATGGTCAACGGCGCCCCCCTCGTGATCAAAGTGCTGGAAGGCACCCAAGGCATCGGCGTGGTGCTCTGCGAAACCACCAAGGCAGCGGAGTCGGTGATCGAAGCCTTTATGGGCTTGAAGCAGAACATCATGGTGCAGGAGTACATTCAGGAAGCCGGAGGCGCGGATATTCGCTGCTTCGTGGTAGGCGACCGGGTGATCGCGTCGATGAAACGCCAGGCTAAGCCAGGAGAATTCCGCTCCAATCTCCACAGGGGCGGTAGCGCCAGCCTGATCAAAATCACTCCAGAAGAGCGTATGACGGCCATTCGCGCGGCAAAGGTGATGGGGTTGAGCGTGGCGGGCGTGGACATTCTGAGGTCCAACCACGGCCCGCTAGTGATGGAGGTTAACTCCTCGCCCGGTCTGGAAGGCATCGAGTCCACCACGGGCAAGAACGTGGCGGACATGATCATCGAACACCTGGAAAAAAACGGCGGCCCTAACCTTACCCGGACGCGAGGTAAAGGCTAGGGCGGTGTTGAGGCAAACTCAGCAGTAGGCGGCGGTCGGCCGCCTGCTGGTTGAGCGTGACTCCCGACTCAAACCGCGTCTCTGGGAAGCATCAAGTTCAGCGGCAGCCTTACGCGAGCCTCCAGGCCTCCTCCAGCGCGATTACGCAGCTCTACGTTGCCGCCGTGCATGGCTGTAATGCGCTTGACGATCGCCAGCCCCAGCCCTGTGCCCTTGCTACGCGCGCGATCCCCACGCGTGAAGGGATTGAAGATCCCCTCGAACTCCTGTGGGTCTATGCCTTCACCGCGATCGAGCACACTGAGCACTACATAGGGCGCACTGGAGTCTCCGGACACGAAGGCGGCTACCTCAACGCCGGTCCCGGCGTGGTACAGCGCATTGCCTATCAGGTTGGTCAATAACCGCTTGATGGACACACGCCGCAATGGGAATGGCGGTATCGGCTCCAGACATAGCCGAACTCGGTGCTCGGGCTGGTTGAAGGGCGCCACTACTTCTTCTACCAAGGCGCAGAGGTCTGCTTCCTCAACGGTTTCGTCACGCCCGTCTCGAATGAATGCCAGAAATTGATCAAGGATTGCATCCATATCCTCGATATCACGAACCATTCCCTCGGCGAATTCATTGTCGCTGCTCATCAGCTCCAGCGACAGCCGCAGCCGTGTCAGCGGCGTACGCAGGTCATGTGAAACCCCTGCAAGCATCAGCTCCCGCTCGCGCCCGGCCTGCTCCACATCTTCGGCCATCTGGTTGAAGGCGCCATACACCTCGGTCATTTCGCTGGGAGTATCGCTAATGGGTAAGCGTACGCTGCGACCTTGACCCAATTGCCGGGCGGCGAACACCAGATGTTTAAGGGGCTGATTGAGTTGTCGCACGAATATCCAGGCCGAGGCCGTGGATAACAGGCCGATGGCCAGGAACCACCCCAGCACGCTCCAGATTTTCTGGCCCCTCAAGGGGTGAGGATACAGCGGCACCTTCAGCCAATCCGGCCCGAGGCTAGGCGCACGCACCCACAAGGCTGGGGGCGCATGTACCCGTAGCCGCACTTCGGTATCGTCGCCTAGCTCGGCTTGCATCTGCCGTTGATAAATCTCGCTGTAGGGCCAGTGCTGCTCACCCTCCGGCACCGCATCGCCACCCACCCGCAATAGCCCGGCGGCTTCGGCGATTTTGGCCTGGTTGGTTTCGTCAGCTGCCCAATAGGCACGCAAGGTTAACGCCACGCCATGGCTGTATTGCCGGTCCACCAGCACGTCTTCGTTCATCAACAGATATACCAAGGTCAGTGCCTTGGAAAACAGCACGACAATCAGTACCAGCCAGAGCGTGCGTGCGAAAAAACTTTGGGGGAACCACAGCGGGGTTTTCATAAGTACCTGTACCCTTCGCGGCGGTGCGCCAAATAGCCTGGCGATGCAGTGGAGCGCGCAGGCGATGCCTCGGCGAACCGCTGGGCCATCACCTGCTGTCCCAATGCAGCGGTCGGAACAAGCACGGACTGCAGATTTACCCGTGGATGCCCAAGCCGGCTTGTACCGCAAAGAGTTTTGCCAAAGGCTTTAACTGCCATGCGGGCCAGCATCACTTGCCTGAGTTGCCGTCTGGAACGAATACATACCCGACACCCCATACGGTCTGGATATAACGGGGCTTGGAGGGATCGGGCTCGATCAGACGGCGCAGACGGGAAATCTGCACGTCGATGGAGCGCTCCAGCGCATCCCACTCCCTGCCACGGGCAAGGTTCATGAGCTTATCGCGGGTTAGCGGCTCGCGAGCATGGGTAACCAACGCTTTTAGCACGGCGAACTCGCCCGTGGTGAGCATATGCTTTTCGTCACCTCGGGTAAGCTGTCGCGTGGCCAGGGACAGTTGATAGTCACCGAAGGACACCGTCGCGTCGCTTGCCGCCGGCGCGCCAGGCACCGGGGTAGCTTGACGACGCAGCACAGCCTTGACCCGCGCGGCCAGCTCGTCTGGGTTGAAGGGTTTGGCCAGGTAATCATCGGCACCCAGGTCCAGGCCCTTGATGCGGCTAAGCTCGTCACCCTTGGCAGTGAGCATGATGATGGGAATCTGGTTGTCGGCCGCCCGCAGCCGACGGCAAGCGGACAGGCCATCCTCGCCAGGTAGCATGAGATCGAGCACGATCAGATTGAACACCTCGCGGGCGAGCAGCCGGTCCATCTGCTCTACATCCCTCACAGCCCGTGCCCTATAGCCTTTGCTGACGAAAAAGCGTTCCAGCAGGCTGCTCAAACCGGGGTCGTCATCCACGATGAGGATTTTTTCGCCTTCGCTGTTTTGGGCGGTGCTGCTCATGAAAAACTCCTTTGCTGTCGGCGCGCATTATGTCGCAGCCGCCGGGTGGACGTGCTTCGCGCATTGTTAGCAGATTTTTCTTCGCCCTGCTGAAACGCGCCAAGATTTGACTAGCAAGGCCCCGTGCCACGCTTGGGTGGTTATAATGCGCGCCTTTTACGCCGGCCATGCCCGGATCGCTTCGCCGCCCCTGCCTGGGGCCAGGCATCACAGTATTCAGGTGGTTTTATGGAAAGCATTAACAGCCGCATCGCCGAAGAACTGGGCGTGCGCCCCCAACAGGTGGCGGCGGCGGTGGCCCTGCTGGACGAAGGCTCAACCGTGCCGTTCATCGCCCGTTACCGTAAAGAAGTCACCGGCAGCCTGGACGATACCCAACTGCGCCATTTGGAAGAACGCCTGCGCTACCTGCGAGAGCTTGACGAGCGGCGCGCCAGCATTCTGAGCAGCATCGATGAACAGGGCAAGCTTACTCCCGAACTGGCCCGGGAAATCAACCTGGCCGATACCAAGACCCGCCTTGAAGACCTTTACCTGCCCTACAAGCAAAAACGGCGCACCAAGGGCCAGATCGCCTTGGAAGCCGGCCTGGGCGAGCTTGCCGATGGCTTGCTCGCCGATCCCATGCTGGCACCCGAGGCGCAAGCGGCTCGGTTCGTCGATGGGGAAAAAGGCTATCCCGACACCCGTGCCGTTCTGGAAGGCGCCAAGTATATCCTGATGGAGCGCTTCGCCGAAGACGCTGCCCTGCTGGGCAGGTTGCGGGGCTACCTGGGTGAACACGCCACCCTCGCCGCTCGCATCGTGCCTGGCAAGGAAGAAGAAGGGGCCAAGTTCCGGGATTACTTTGAACACGATGAGCCACTCAAGGGCGCGCCGTCTCACCGTGCGCTGGCAATTTTCCGGGGTCGCAACGAAGGCATTCTCAGCGTTTCACTGAAAGTCGGCGAAGAGTTGCCCGGTACGCTGCACCCGTGCGAACTGATGGTCGCCGAGCACTTTGGCCTGAAGAACCAGAACCGCCCTGCGGACAAATGGCTGGGCGAAGTCGTGCGCTGGACCTGGAAGGTCAAGCTGTACACCTCGCTGGAAAACGACCTGCTCGGCGAGCTGCGTGAACAGGCTGAAGCCGAGGCCATCAACGTATTCGCCCACAACTTGCACGACCTGCTGTTGGCGGCCCCCGCAGGCCCGCGCGCTACCCTTGGCCTGGACCCTGGCCTGCGGACCGGTTGCAAGGTGGCCGTGGTCGACGCTACCGGCAAGTTGCTCGATACCGCCACGGTCTATCCGCATGTGCCGAAGAATCAGTGGGATCAAACCCTCGCGGTACTAGGCGCGCTATGCGCCCGCCATAACGTAGACCTGATCGCCATTGGCAACGGTACCGCCAGCCGCGAAACGGATAAGCTCGCTGGCGAACTGATCAAGAAATACTCAACCCTTAACCTGACCAAGGTGATGGTGAGCGAAGCGGGCGCATCGGTATATTCCGCCTCGGAACTGGCCGCACGGGAGTTCCCGGAACTGGACGTGTCCCTGCGGGGCGCGGTGTCCATTGCCCGTCGCCTGCAAGACCCATTGGCCGAGCTGGTGAAGATCGACCCCAAATCCATCGGCGTGGGGCAATACCAGCATGACGTCTCCCAGCTCAAGCTGGCCCGAGGCCTGGATGCGGTGGTGGAAGACTGCGTGAACGCCGTGGGCGTGGACGTGAACACCGCCTCCGTGGCATTGCTGGCGCGCATATCGGGGCTCAATGCCACGCTGGCGCAAAATATCGTCGCCCACCGTGATGCCAACGGCGCCTTCCGTACCCGCGCCGCGCTGAAAAAAGTCAGCCGCCTCGGTGAAAAAACCTTCGAGCAAGCCGCCGGCTTTTTACGGGTCATGAACGGAGACAACCCGCTCGATGCCTCAGCCGTTCACCCGGAAGCCTACCCACTGGTTCAGCGTATCGCTGCCCAGACCGACCGCGACATCCGCTCGCTGATTGGAGACAGCACCTTCCTGCGCAGGCTGGACCCGGCCCGCTACACCGACGAAACCTTCGGGTTGCCCACGGTGACTGACATCTTAAAGGAGCTGGATAAACCCGGCCGCGACCCGCGCCCGGAATTCAAGACCGCAGCCTTCCAGGATGGCGTTGAGGACCTTAAAGACCTGCAACTGGGCATGATGCTCGAAGGCGTAGTCACCAACGTCACCAACTTCGGTGCCTTTGTCGATATCGGCGTTCACCAGGATGGCCTGGTGCATATCTCGGCGCTGTCGGAGAAGTTCATCAAAGACCCGCGCGAGGCGGTAAAAGCCGGGGACGTGGTGAAGGTCAAGGTCATGGAGGTAGACATCCCGCGCAAACGTATCGCGCTGTCCATGCGCATGGGTGATACACCGGGTGAAAAAATCGAAGGCAACCGTGGCGGTTCCAGGCCAGCCGGCAACCGCCCGTCAAATGCCCCTAAGGCCCGTGAAGCAGCTGCAGCTCCGGCCAGTGGCGCCATGGCGAATTTGTTCGCCAACGCCAAACCCTTGAAGAAACGTTAATGGAGATCCCAGAGGGCCTGACTCAAAGTGCGTTCAGTGAACTGCTGGGCTGTCGAGTCGTTCGTTTGGACGAAGGCATCGCGGAGGTCGCTCTAGCGCTTACCCCGCCGCTGCGTAACCGTGGCGGGGTGCTGCACGGTGGGGCGATGTTCAGCCTGGTTGATATCACCATGGGCCTGGCTTGCTCTACGTCACACGGGTTCGATCGGCAAAGCGTTACCCTGGAGTGCAAGATCAATTATTTAAGGCCAGTCGCCGACGGTGAGGTGACCTGCGTGGCCAAGGTGCTTCATGCCGGCAGTCGCACCCTGGTGGTGGAGGCCGAAGTGGTGCAGGCGGGGAAGACGATGGCCAAGGCGCAAGGGACCTTCGCGGCTCTATAGCCCGGTGACGCGAACTGGGGTAAGTTCGCCCCATAGATGCCATGGCCAATGGCACTCAACTTAGTCGGGCTTTGGACCTCTATACTCGGACGGCCCCACCTTGCTAAATGCCATAGCTACCCCCATATCAGGGCGATCGACGCGTAAGGACATCAACTTGAGCGAATTTCTTCACCGCCGCCTGCAATTGCTGGGCGCGCCTGCCAACCTCTCTCTGCTCAAGCAGTGCCTGCATGGCATAGAGCGCGAATGCCTGCGCGTGACCCCCCAAGGCCGGCTGGCGCAAACGCCCCACCCCGAAGCCCTAGGTTCGGCATTGACCCACGAACAGATCACTACCGATTATTCCGAAGCATTAGTCGAATTCATCACCCCGGCCTTGGTGGATTCAGCACACACCTTGGAAAATCTCGACACCATTCATCGCTTCGCTTATTCGGCATTGGGCGATGAGCTGTTGTGGGCGCCATCCATGCCCTGCCCGTTGCCTGAAGAAGCCGATATCCCCATCGCTTGGTACGGCAGTTCGAACATCGGCAAGCTCAAGCACGTGTACCGCAAGGGTCTGTCCATTCGCTATGGCCGCACCATGCAGTGCATCGCTGGCATTCACTATAACTTCTCGTTGCCCGAGCCCCTTTGGCCTGTGCTTAAAGCCGCTGAAGGCGACCAGACCGAGGACCGGGATTACCAGTCCGCTGCCTATATCGGCATGCTGCGTAACTTCCGCCGCTATAGTTGGCTGTTAATGTACCTGTTCGGCGCGTCCCCGGCGCTGGACGCGGGCTTCCTGAGAGGCCGCCCCCATCGGCTGGAAACCCTTGATGCCCATACCCTGTACCTGCCTTATGCCACTAGCCTGCGCATGAGCGACTTGGGGTACCAGAACAACGCTCAGGCAGGGCTTACCCCCTGTTACAACGACCTGCACAGCTATACCGAGAGCCTACGCAAGGCCGTGGCTACCCCTTACCCGCCCTATGTGGAAATGGGTACTCACAAGGACGGCGAATGGGTACAGCTCAATACCAATGTGCTGCAGATCGAGAACGAGTACTACTCCAGCATTCGTCCCAAGCGGGTAACCTACACCGGCGAACGGCCGATTCAGGCGTTGATGGCTCGGGGCGTGCAGTATGTAGAAGCTCGTTGTCTCGATATCAACCCCTTCTTGCCAATGGGGATCGACCTTCCGCAGGCACGCTTCATGGACGCCTTCCTCTTGTACTGTGCCCTCGAAGAAAGCCCTTTGCTGGACGCACCCGAATGCATGGCTTGCACGGATAACTTCCTGAAGGTGGTTAAGGAGGGGCGACGCCCAGGGTTGGAACTGCAGCATAATGGCGCTCAGGTCACCCTACGTGAGTGGGCGGACAATCTACTCTCGGCCATCGAGCCGCTGGCAGCGCTGTTCGACCAGAGCCTGAGCTTGGACGAACACGTAAAAGCCATTGCGCTACAACGCGCCAAGGTAGCCGACCCGGCACTTACGCCTTCGGCTCAAGTACTGGCTAACATGAAGGCGCACAAAGAAAGCTTCAGCGAGTTTTCCTTGCGCCAGAGCCAGGAGCATGCAGAGTATTTCCGTGCCACGCCGGTGCCCTCGGCCGAACAGGAGAAGTTCGAGGCCATGGCCAAGGAATCGCTGGCGCGGCAGAGCGAACTGGAGCGTACGGAAGTAGGAGAGTTCGACCTCTTCGTTGCGGCCTACCAGGCGAGCATTCTGGCTATAAGTTCTTAAACCCTATTCGCCAGCTTGCGCTGGCTCCGTGCAGGAGCGAGCGCAAGCTCGCGAATAGGTTAGCGATCTACAAATTTTTCTCGAAAATCTTGGAATTACGCTGGAAGTTGTACAGTGAAGCCCGAGCCGCGGGGAGGCGTTCTACGCTACTGGGGCTAAAACCGCGCTCGCGGAACCAGTGGGCAGTGCGCGTGGTAAGCACAAATAGCGTATTGATGCCCTGAGCCCGAGCCCGTGTCTCGATGCGTTCAAGCAATTCATCGCCACGCCCGCCATGACGGTATTCCGGATTGACCGCCAGGCAAGCCAGTTCACCGGTGTCCGAATCGGCAATGGGGTAAAGGGCGGCGCAGGCGATGATCATGCCTTCGCGCTCCACTACGCTGAATTGCTCGATTTCCCGCTCCAATACTTCTCGGGATCTGCGAACCAGAATGCCCTGTTCTTCCAGCGGGCTGATCAGCTCGATCAAGCCGCCAACGTCTTCGATATTGGCCTCGCGCACCTGCTCGAATTGCTCTTGGGCCACCAGCGTACCCCCGCCGTTGCGAGTGAATAGCTCGGTCAGCAGCGCGCCGTTTTCGGCATAGCTGACGATATGGCTACGAGCAACGCCGCCGCGACAGGCCTGTGCCGCCGCGTCTAGAAGTTCGCCTTGATAATCGCTGCCAAGGCGCTCCAAGTGTGCAGGTACTTGCTGCGGGCGCAGTTCGCGAACCAACTGGCCCTGGGCATCCAGCAGCCCTGGAGCCGCGCCGAACAGCAATAGCTTGTCCGCGGCCAAGTCAATGGCCGCGCGCGTGGCGACATCCTCACAGGCAATATTGAAAATCTCACCGGTGGGCGAATAACCCAACGGCGAGAGCAATACGATTGTGCGCTCGTCCAGTAACCGGTTGATGCCCTTTCGGTCGAGCCGCCGCACCTCACCGGTGTGGTGATAATCCACGCCCTCTACCACGCCAATCGGGCGAGCCGTTACCAGGTTGCCACTGGCCACGCGCAGCCGCGCGCCTTGCATGGGCGAAGAGGCCATGTCCATGGACAACCGAGCTTCGAGGGTTACACGCAGATGGCCTACAGCGTCGATAACGCACTCCAGGGTGGGCCCATCGGTGATCCGCAAGCCTTGATGGTAGCGGGCCTCCAAACCTCTGGCCGCGAGCCGGCTTTCGATCTGTGAGCGAGAGCCGTGTACCAGCACCAGGCGCACGCCCAAGCTGTGCAGCAACACCAGGTCATGAACGATATTGCCGAAGTTGGGATGATCGATCCCATCACCGGGCAGCATTACCACAAAGGTGCAATCCCGATGGGCGTTGATATAGGGAGAAGCGTGGCGAAGCCAATTGACGTAGTCGGGCATGGAGAGGCCTGTGCGAAAGGAAGAACGAGACTAATGCGTACCGCGAGAACGGTTATCGTCGTAACAGGCCTGGCAACACGCGCGCCTCTCCTTCTTCCGTACAGTGAGCAAGCCTCGGGTATGGCCCAAGGCTTAATGGCCTCAGCCCTGGGCGGGCCGGAGGCAGTAATATTCAACGAGGTCTTGTACCAGACGCAGCGTAGGGTTCAAACGTGACATTTCAAGGAACTCACCCGGCTGGTGAGCGCAGGCGATGTCTCCAGGGCCCAACACCAGGGTTTGGCAGCCAAGTTGCTGAAGATACGGCGCCTCGGTACCAAATGCCACCGCTTCTGCCCGATGGCCGGTAAGTTTTTCCGCCACGCGTACCAACTCACTGTCGGCCGCCTCTTCGAATGGCGCTACCTCATCGAACAACGGTCGATAATTGATTGCGACCTGATGGCGCTCTGCTATTGGACGTAATTTCCCTTGAATTGCCTCACGTAGCATCGCTGGGTCCATCCCAGGTAACGGCCGTATATCGAACTCCAATGAGCATTGGCCGCAGATCCGATTAGGGTTGTCACCGCCATGGATGCAGCCCAGGTTCAAGGTCGGTTGTGGCACGCTGAACTGGGGGTTGCTGTAGCGGCCCTGCCATTCCTGACGTAGGCCCATCAGCTCCCCCATGGCTTGATGCATGGCCTCCAGCGCGCTATGCCCTAAGGTTGGGTCAGAGGAGTGCCCACTGCGGCCAAGAATATCAATACGCTCCATCATCACGCCTTTGTGCAAGCGAACCGGCCGCAAGCCCGTGGGCTCGCCGATCACCGCCGCGCGCCCCAAAGGCGCCCCCTGCTCGGCCAAAGCCTTAGCTCCGGACATAGAGCTTTCTTCATCACAGGTCGCCAGAATCAGCAGCGGTTGCCGAAACGGCTGGCTCAGCAGTGGCTGCACAGCTTCGATCACCAGCGCGAAAAACCCTTTCATGTCGCAGCTGCCCAGCCCTACCCAACGACCATCCACTTCAGTGAGCTTGAGCGGGTCTGTGCGCCAAAGCGCCTCGTCGTAGGGCACGGTATCGCTATGACCCGCCAATACTAGGCCACCAGGGCCACTGCCATAGGACGCCAGCAGGTTGAACTTGCCAGGCGCTACCTGGCGCAGGTCACAGGCAAACCCCAAGGCGGTCAGCCAATTGGCCAGCAGTTCGATCACCGGGCCGTTGCTTTGATCGAGGTCGGGCTGCGTGCAACTGACCGAAGGCAGGGCTACCAGGGCAGCAAAGCGATCTTTAAGGCTTAACGTGGGCATTGAAAGCTCCTGTGCGATCAGTCAAGACCAAGGTAGGGGATCGGACCGACGCGAGCAAGCCGACTCCTGTACACTGCTGGGTTCTTCGCGTCTACGCTACGCCTTGTCTGCGCCCGGATATACCCGCCATGAACAAAGAAACCGAAATCAAATTACGCATCAGCCGTGAAACCCTCGCCGCGCTTCGCGAGCACCCGCTGCTGAAAAAGCGCAATAAGAGCGGCTGGGCTCGCCATGAGCTAAGCAACCAGTACTTCGATACCCCTGAGCGCGATCTTGCTCAGGCCAAAGTGGCGCTACGTCTGCGCCGTGATGGCGAGACCATCGTTCAAACCTTGAAAACCCGTGGGCAAAGCGTGGCTGGCTTGTCCGAGCGTAACGAATTTGACTGGCCACTGGCAAAAGCCAAGCTAGACCTGAAAAAGCTCGACGACAGCTGCTGGCCCGCGGCATTGGCAGCGCTGGACAAAAAAACCATCAAGCCCTTGTTCACCACCGATTTCGTTCGTGAAAAGGCCGAGATTGCCTGGGGCCGAGGCAAAGCCAAAGTGGTGCTGGAAGCTGCGCTGGACTTGGGCCAGGTTACGGCAGGCAAGCAATCGGAAGAGATTTGCGAGCTGGAGCTTGAGCTGCGCGAAGGCGACCCGGCCGGGCTGCTGGAACTGGCTTATGAACTAGCCGCCACCTTACCGTTGATGCCCTGCGACATCAGCAAGGCTGAGCGGGGTTATCGCTTGCTCGACTCTACCAGCTACTCCCTGAACGTTCCGGCACCGGCACTGGATGCCGAGCAGCCTCTGGACGATGGATTCAGTGCAGTGGCCTGGCACCTGTTGGGCAGCAGCCAGCGGCTGGCCGAACAGTATCGTCACACCGGCCAATGGCGCCTGCTGCAAGACTGGGTACAACAGTTGATCGAACTGCGGGCCTTGTTGAGCAGCCTCGGCCAGGCAGCGCCCCGGGCCGCCACCCGCGACCTGCGCGTTACCTTGGACGCTTTGCTTGAAGACTGGCGCGCCGTGGTCGAAGCCGGTCAGGAGGACCAAGATATCCGCGCCGCTGCCCCCGAACAGTTTATCGCTGAGCTGGACGACCCCCGCTGGGGGCAGTTCTCCCTGGGGCTGTCACGGTGGCTGCTGGCACGCGCCTGGACCCTGAACCGCCCCTCCCGTGGTAACCGCCAGGGCCAAGCCCCTCTGGCAAGTTGGCTATTGCACTTCTTCGCCGAAGAAACCCAAGCGCTCCAGCTAGACCGTTACCAGCGTCAGCCTGAAGATTTGGCCGAGCAATCGCCGCGCCTAGAGCGTGTACAGGTTTGGCTGCGACACGCCCGCGGCCTACTGCCCATCGAGGAGGCCGACCGCCTCTATGGGGAACTGAACAAGCTGCATGAGTTGGCAAACCTGCCCATTAGCGATGAGGCCCTGGAAGCACGGATAGCACAGGCGCTGGCAGTTGCCCGCACCCGTGGCTGGAAAGCGCTGAGCCGCTGAGCCTGGCTAGTTAATAACCGCTGACAGTTGCAGAGCGTCAGGAACGCCAACCCAAGGTAGGATTCCCTGGCCGGGCACGGATGCCCCTCACCTGCATAGGACGCGCAGCATGGTTATCGTTAACTCCGTCGAGCACCGCCCACTCGAACTCGCCGAGTTGCTTCAAGGGCTGGTTCGTCAACAGCGCCTATCTCCCAGCGCCGCGAAATACGCCCTCGCACGCAGGGCAGACTCGCCCAGCGGCCATCCTTTGGAATATATCGCCGGGCTTGGGCTTGAAGACCTTGCCGCGCCAGGCGAATTTCTTAAGCTGGAGCCGTTGTGCGCCTGGCTCGCGGCCGACTTGGGCTTACCCTACTTGCGGCTGGACCCACTCAAGCTCGATACCCAACTGGCAACCGGCAGCATGTCGGAAGCCTTCGCACGGCACCATCAAATCCTCGTGGTCGACGGTGATGAGCACAGCCTCACCATAGCTTGCGCCGAGCCCTTCATGCGCGCTTGGGAGGCGGACCTTGCCCATACCTGCAACAAGCGCCTGCACCGGGTAATCGCCAATCCAGTGCAGCTTCGGCGGCTGATCAGCGAGTTATTTCAGCTGGCCCAGTCCGTGCGTGGCGCCAATAGCGCCACCCTGGGCACGGGCGCAGGGGCCTCTTTCGAGCAACTGGTACAGGTTCAAGGCATTAGTGAAGCCGCCACCACGTACGATGCACCCGTGATAAAGATCGTGGACTGGCTGCTCAAATACGCGTTCGAACAAGGGGCTAGCGATATCCATATCGAGCCCAGGCGCGAACATGGAGATATCCGGCTGCGCATTGATGGCGAGCTGCGAGATGCCTATCGCCTGCCGGCACAAGTCACCCTTGCCGTTATCAGCCGGCTTAAGTCCCTAGGGCGCATGAACGTTGCGGAAAAACGCAAGCCTCAAGACGGCCGCATGAAAACGCAGCGCCCCTGCGGCGCTACCATGGAGCTGCGCCTGGCTACATTGCCGACCGCTTTCGGGGAGAAGCTGGTGATGCGTATCTTCAACCCTGCGGTACTGAGCCAGGGCCTGCCAGCCTTGGGGCTGGCGCCCAGCGATTTGCAGCGCTGGGAGGCCCTTCTCGCCCGGCCCCACGGGATCATACTGGTCACTGGGCCAACGGGTTCAGGCAAAACCACCACGCTCTATGCCAGCCTGCATCGCCTTGCCAAGCGCGGGGTCAATCTGTGCACACTGGAGGACCCGATCGAGATGGTCGAGCCTGCCTTCAACCAGATGCAAGTACGGCCCGCCATTGATTTGGGCTTTGCCGAAGGGGTGCAGGCACTGCTGCGGCAAGATCCGGACATCATCATGATCGGTGAGATACGCGACAGCCAAACCGCCAACATGGCAGTGCAGGCAGCGCTTACTGGCCACCTGGTGCTCTCTACGCTGCATACCAACGATGCCGCTGGCGCCGTTACTCGCCTACTGGAGTTGGGCGTACCCGGGTACTTGATCAGGGCCACGTTACTAGGGGTGATGGCACAACGGCTATTGAGGCTGCTATGCACAGCTTGTAAAACACCTCAAGCCGAAGTCGCGGACGCTTGGCTGGCATTGATGGGTGGCGAAGCCGACCGGCCGGCCGCAACGGTATACGAACCCCAGGGCTGTGAATTATGCGGCGGTACTGGCTATAAAGGCCGCGCGGGTATTTACGAGTTGATGGTCCTCAGCAGCCCATTAAACGCAGCCATCGGGCCCGAGTCAGACCTGGCCACCCTGCGCCGTTTGGCTTGTGAAGCCGGCATGCGCCCATTGCGCCTGGCAGCTAGCCACTTGGTAGAAACCGGGCGAACCAGTTTGTCTGAGGCCCTACGCGTAGCGCCTGCCGCGTTATAGAGGGGTTGTGACAGGGGCAACCTGGGAACTCCGCCTTTATGCAGGCGATCAAACCAGCTGAACAACACACACTCGGAGTATGCTGTCATGCGTGTCAAATACGTTGTAGCAACCCTTGCGCTGGCCTCTTTGCCGCTGGCTTCGGCCATGGCAGATCCCTTCTGGCGCAACGTACTGTCTTCAGGCGCTACTACTGGCTCTACTTACCTGACTTCCAAAGACCATAAATTGGTAGTCGCGACCCAAGACGACGCTGGCAGCTTCGTCGCCAGCAACGGTGAAATCCGTGGCCCCTATCTGGAAGCCGCCATTGCCCAGCTGCGTACTCAGAACCCTGGTATGCAGGCGTCCGACATGGACCTGGCCAATGCCATTTTGGCCAAGAATGCAGTAGCCGAGTAACGCGTTTGAAACGGTGGTGTAGCGGGTATAACAAGAGATTTTCTGTTTACCCGCCCGCCCACCAACCCGTGGATTACAACGGGTTTACTCTCCGATCACGGCCTTGTACCCGGCAGCATCCAAGAGCTTTTCAAGTTCAGTGGCGTCAGTCACCTTTAGCTTGAAGAACCACGCCTCGTAGGGTTCGCCGTTAACCAATTCCGGCTCATCGGCCAGAGTCTCGTTAACCTCGACCACCTCACCGCTGACGGGCGCATAAATGTCCGAAGCGGCCTTGACCGACTCGACTACCGCCACTTGATCCCCAGCGGTCACTGCTTTCCCAACTTCCGGCAGCTCAATGAACACAACGTCGCCCAAGGCTTCCTGAGCATGGTCGGAAATACCGACAATCACAATGCCATCGGCCTCCAAACGAGCCCATTCGTGGCTTTCGGCGTAACGAAGATCGGCGGGGATATTGCTCATGGGTTGTCCTCAAAAGGTCGACGGGGGAGTGCCACGGTTTGTGGTCAGATTAGTATTGTGCCGTGCCGCACGAAGGTGGGTTTAACCACTCGCACAGGGTACCACTTGCCACGAATTTCCACTTCAGCGCGTTCAGGGGCTGGGAGAGGGACCCGCGCCAATGCGATGGACTTGTTGAGCGTAGGTGAAAAACCTCCACTGGTAATGGCCCCTTCTTGAGTATCCAGGCGTACTACTTGATGAGCACGCAGCACGCCACGCTCTTCCATCACCAACCCCACTAGCCGGGAAGCCGGGCCGGCAACGCGTTCTGCTTCCAAAGCCCGGCGGCCGTTGAACGCTCGATCGGTAGGCTCTAGCGCCACGGTCCAACCCAGATTGGACACCAAGGGTGAGTGTGCCTCGTCCAACTCATGACCATAGAGGTTCAGCCCGGCTTCCAGCCTCAAGGTGTCGCGAGCACCGAGGCCGATGGGGGAAATTCCCGCGCCTAGCAATTCATTGAATAGCTCGCATACCTGGCTGGAGGGAAGAAATACTTCAATGCCGTCTTCGCCGGTATAGCCGGTTCGGGCGATAAACCAACCGTTGTGTTCGCCTGCCTCGAAGGGCTGCAGGTTATCGATTAAGGTAGCCCGGGCTCCACCTAGCAAGGCTGCGGTCCTTTTTCGAGCGGTAGGGCCCTGGATAGCCAGAATGGCCATGTCTGGCTGCTCGATCACTTGCACGCTGGCGCCTTGTGCGTGAGTGCGAAGCCAGGCGAGGTCTTTGTTTCGGGTCGCCGCGTTCACTACCAAACGGTACCCTTGCTCGCGCCGGTAAACGATCAGGTCATCGATAACGCCGCCTGTGAGATTGAGCATGGTGCTATACAGCGCCTGCCCTGGGCGGGCCAGTTGCTCAACGTCGTTAGCCAGCATGCGCCGCAGCCAGGGGTAGGCTTCGCGGCCCTCGATATCGACCACGGCCACATGGGACACGTCGAACACGCCGCATCCCTGGCGTACCTCGTGGTGTTCCTCCACCTGTGAGCCGTAGTGCAGTGGCATTTCCCAACCGCTAAAATCGACCATCTTGGCGCCTAGGGCCACGTGTTGATCGTACAGCGGCGTGCGCAGTCCCATGGGGTTCTCCTTCCCAGCGCTCCGAATGCGGCGCATTGTAGCCTTCATCCCGCACCCTGACACCCTGGCACCTCCGCCAGTGCCCAACTCCCAAGGCTAATGCGAAGGATCGATAACCTGTGCCAAGGCTGGCAGGTCCCCGCTCAGGCCCAGCGCCTGCCGCACGAACAGGGCCTTGGCATCGGGCAGCCCTTCGACCAGTGACAGGCCTGTATTGCGAAGCCAGCGCAGGGGCAAGGGGTCGGCCTGGAACAGCCGCTCGAACCCTTCCATGGCCGCCATCAGGGCCAGGTTGTGGGGCATGCGCCGCCGTTCGTATCGGCTGAGCACACGCACGCTGGCCAAAGGCTCACCCCGCTGATGCGCTCGTAGCAGCACCTCGGCCAACACGGCGGCGTCCAGCAGCCCCAAATTGACACCCTGCCCGGCCAACGGATGGATGGTATGCGCCGCATCGCCGATCAACGCTAAACCAGGCTCTACATAGCGCTTGGCGTGACGCTGACGCAGGGGAATGCAAAGGCGAGGATCGGCGGCCAATACTGGGCCCAGTCGATACTCGAAGGCAGCGCCCAGCGCGGCGCAGAACGCGGGGGTATCCAGCGCCATCAAGTGCTTGGCTTGCTCAGGCGTAGTAGACCACACAATGGAAGACCAATGCTCTGGGCCGCCGCCCTGCAAAGGCAAAAAGGCCAAGGGGCCATCATCACTGAAACGTTGCCAGGCCGTAGCGCGGTTGCTGTACTGGGTTTGAACGCTGGTCACGATGGCGTGGTGCAGGTAATCCCACTCCCGCGTTTCGCAACCGGCCAACCGGCGGATCGCCGAATGAGCACCGTCGGCGGCAACCACTAAAGGGGTACGCACTTGGGTGCCGTCTACCAGGCTGAGCAGGCGGTCGTTCCCGGAATGGCGGATCTGTTCTACCCGCGCACCGCTCAGCAGGTGGGTATCCCCTTCGCGCAATGCCTGGATCAAGGCATCTTGCACTACGCTGTTTTCCACAATGTGGCCCAGCACCAGAGCATGCACATTGGCCGCGCTGAAATGCACCGCCCCGGTACCGCTACCGTCCCACACCTGCATATCAGTGTATGGGCTCACCCGCTGTGCTTGCATGGTGGGCCAAACGCCCAGGCGCTGGAATATCCGCTGGCTGGCTGCGGACAATGCGCTGACCCGAGGCTCGAACGCCGCCTTCGGGTCGAATGATCGAGCCCGCAGGTCGCCGCCATCAATGACCATAACCTTCAGGCCGCTGCCTGCCAACGCCAAGGCCAGGGTGCTGCCGACCATGCCTGCGCCGACAATGGCCAGGTCTGCTGTTACTTCCATGGGCTGACTGCCTTTAGTGGATTGCACGCTTACTGACCTCCCTGGGACCCGGCACCGCTACCCAAACCCATGGCTTGACGGGCGAACCAGTGGCGGGCGGGCGGGAACAGGTCTAGCCCCAGCAAGCCCAGGTTGCGCCCGTGGGCTACCCAGCGGCCTGGCTGGGAAAACAATCGGGTCACTTGATCAGAAAACCCTACGGTCCACTGCTGGTCACGCTGCTGCGCGGCGAGGTAATCGCGCAGGTTACTTAAAGCGCCGGGTGCCTCATCGCTGGCGCGCAACGCCTGTGCCAGGGCCTGAACGTCCCGCAACGACAGGTTGAAACCCTGCCCGGCAATGGGGTGCAGGCTGTGAGCAGCGTTCCCCAACAGCACCAGGTTAGGCCGCACTTGCTCGCGTGCCTCGGTCAGCGCCAGAGGGTACAGGCTGCGCGCGCCCACTTGCCGTAGGCTGCCTAGGCGGTAGCCGAAGCTGCGTTGCAACTGTGCCAGAAAGGCCGCGTCGGGCAGGCTTCTCAAGGCTTCGGCCTCGGCAGGCTTGCGCGTCCACACCAGCGCGCAGCGACTATCGGCCAAGGGCAGCAACGCTAATGGGCCCTCGTCGGTGAAACGCTCGAAGGCCTGGCCCCCGTGGGGCTGGTCGAAGCTTACATTGGCGATCAGCGCGGTTTGATCATAGGTACGCAGGTTCACGTCTACGCCCAGCTGCGCCCGCAGGCCAGAGCGCCCACCGTCGGCCAGTACCGCCAGGCCACAATCCAGTTGGCTTTCATCGGCGAGGGTAAGCCTGTACCCGCCGGCCTCGGCGCTCATGGCCACCACTTCGGCTGGGCAACGACGGCTGACCACCGAGGCATCCAGGGCAGCCCATAGGCATTGCCCCAGCCAGGCATTCTCTACCACATAGCCCAAGGCGGGCACGCCCTCTTGAGCGGCGTCCAGCAGGGTGGCACCAAAACGGCCCCGATCGGATACATGAATCTGGCGAATCGGTTCGGCGCGCTGGGCGATAGGCGCCCATACGCCCAAGTGTTCGTAAATCAGCCGCGTGCCGTAGGACAACGCCGAACTACGCGCATCGTAGCTGGGCTGGTAAGCCTGCCCAGGGGCGAAAGGCTCGATCAGCAAGATATGCCAGCCACGCTCACGGGCCAGGGGCTGCAACGCCAGCGCCAGGCTAGCGCCCACCAGCCCTCCACCGATGATCGCGATTTCGTAACGGGTCATGCCAAAGCCTCCCGGGCAGAGGCCATCAGGGCTTCGATTTCATCCACGTCCTTAGGAACGCCAGCGGTAATAATTTCGCAACCGGTACGGGTGACGACAACGTCATCCTCGATGCGCACGCCGATGCCTCGCCACTTCTTGGGTATCTGCTCATTTTGCGGCGAGATGTAAATGCCTGGCTCGACCGTTAGCGCCATGCCCGCCTCCAGCACTCGCCACTCGCCGCCCACCTTGTACTCCCCCACGTCATGCACATCCAGCCCCAGCCAGTGGCCAGCGCGGTGCATGTAGAAAGCACGATGGGCCTCGGCCGCGATGAGTTCATCCACATCGCCCAGCAGCAGGCCAAGGCGCACCAGCCCTTCGGTGATCACTCGCACGGTGGCTTCGTGGGCCTGGTTCCAATGCTTGCCTGGCGCAATCTGAGCGAACGCCGCTTGCTGGGCCTCCAGCACGATCTCATAAATGGCCCGTTGCTCAGGCGAGAAGGTTCCATTGACGGGAAAGGTGCGGGTGATGTCACTGGCATAGCAGTCGAGTTCGCAGCCCGCGTCTATTAGTACCAGGTCACCGTCACGCAGCGGGGCGGTGTTTTCCTGGTAATGCAAAATGCAGGTATTCCGGCCAGCGGCCACGATGGAACCATAGGCCGTCAAGCGCGCGCCGCCACGGCGGAATTCATAATCAAGCTCGGCTTCGAGGCTGTATTCATGCAACCCAGGGCGGGCGGCTTGCATCGCGCGCGCGTGGGCCCGGGCAGAAATCGCCGCCGCCTCCCGCATGACCTTGACCTCCGCGGCGGATTTGTACAGCCGCATGTCGTGGAGCAGATGGTCCAGCGCCACGAATTCTTTAGGTGGCTGCGCACCCAGGTTGGCCTTCGAGCGAATCTGATTCACCCACTCCATCAGGTGCCGGTCGAATTCGGGATGGCTACCCATGGCCGTATACACACGGTCACGCCCTTCGATCAGCCCCGGTAAAATGTCGTCGATGTCGGTGATAGGAAAGGCATCGTCGGCGCCGTAGTCACGAATCGCCCCTTCCTGCCCTGCCCGCAGGCCATCCCACAACTCGCGCTGCGGGTCCCGCTCCCGGCAAAACAGTACATATTCGCCATGCTCTCGCCCTGGAATAAGCGCGATAACTGCCTCCGGCTCACCAAAGCCGCTCAAGTACTGGAAGTCACTGTCCTGGCGGTAGGCATGTTCAACGTCACGGTTACGAATAGTCACCGTGGCGGCGGGCAGGATCGCGATGCTATTGGGCACCATCTGAGCCATCAGGGCCTTGCGCCGACGGGCATATTCGGACTTGGGAATCTGGACCATGCGGCGCGGCTCCGGTGACGATCAGTGCAGGGAAGGCTTGGGCGCAGGCTCGGTAGGCTTGGCAAGCTCGGAGTAAAGCAGCAGCGGGGCCACACGCATGTACTCCATCACTTCCATGTAGTCGGTTTCGCCGTCTTCGGACTCCTCCAGCGCATCCTGTACCTGGGCGATAGCGGCCAGGTCTTGGAGCACTTCCTTGGCCTCCTGGCTGAGCGAGGCGCCACCGGCGGCCAGACCGAACCCGGTAAGGAAACCCTGGCACCATTGGCCCAAGGCGACTGCCCGTTCGGTCAGGGGAAGGTCGTCACTTGGGAGCAGCAAGACCACGGTCACATCCGTGCTGGTGAGCTCGGCCTTGACCATTTCCTGTAGGCCTACCAGCGCCTGGCGAACGTTGCCATCAGCGGGCGCGCCCAGCACCTCGACGGCGTCTTCCAGCCAGGGGGCAAGGTCGAAACCGGCACCGGCGCAGCTACGGCCCAGCAACAGGCCATGCAATTCGGCGGGGGACACTGGGTAGCCATTGTCAGCGAGCAAGGCGGCGAAAGCGGTATACGGCGAACTAGGGTTGGGCATAGGCGGCTAGGCGCCGAGCGGCGCAATGTCTAGAATGAAGGCTTCGTATCCTACACCGGCAGGTACGCCAAGACCATCGACGCAACCGCCGGCCCGCGTTGTGGCCTGCTTTCGCTCACACACGCCCCATTACCAGGACATCGTAGCCGCCCACCCATGGAACAGAATGACCTGCAAGCGCTGATGGGCAAGATCGAATTACTGATCGAACGCGTCGAGCACCTGAATCGCCAAAACGCCCTCCTCCTCGCCCAGGAAAGAACCTGGCGGGAGGAACGTGCCTACCTTATCGAGAAAAACGAAGTCGCCCGCCGCAAGGTTGAGTCGATGATCGTGCGCCTCAAGGCCCTGGAGCAAGACTGATGAGTTCGAGCAATAGCGTCACCGTGCATATCCTGGACAAGGAGTACTCGATCATGTGTCCACCCGAGGAGCGTGGCAACCTGATCAGCGCCGCGCGCTACCTGGATGGCAAGATGCGGGACATCCGCAGTGGCGGCAAAGTCATCGGCGCCGACCGGATCGCCGTAATGGCGGCGCTGAACATCACTCACGATTTGTTGCACCGCAAGGAAGCCAGCGAAGCCCAGCCCAGCGGCGCCACCCGTGAACAGGTACGCAACCTGCTGGAGCGGGTCGATCTGGCCCTTGCCACTAGTCAGGTGGCCACCAAGGGCTGATTAGCACGTATGGTTTGGGGTATACTCGGTCCCGCTCCCTGGAGTGCGCGCCAGTCGGTCATGTCCCTGAGCCGATACGCACAACCACGGAAGTTGCACGTTGGGGCTGGTGTGCATGTCCGCTCGACGGAAAGCCTAAAAGCCTCCTGCAATCTCCACCTTGAACTTTCGGGTTCAAGGGCTACACCGACAGCGGTTCGTCGGGGAGCACCCTTCTTTGCCCCTGCCTTGGGGCATCACGGGCTCCCGCGCCTTACCTGGAGCCTGCTCGCATGATCGAAGCATCCAACCTCAGCCGCGCCCAATTGCGCAAAACCCTGCGTCAAACACGCAAGGCCTTGCCGCTTGCCCAACAGCGGGCCGCCGCGCGCGGCCTGTACCGGCAACTCAGCCAACACCCTTCGTTCCGCCGAGCGCGCAGCATTGCGCTGTACCTGCCCAACGACGGCGAAATCGACCCCCGGCCCTTGCTGCGCTGCGCGCAGAAACGCGGTAAGCACACCTATTTGCCTGTACTGAGCGCGTGGCCGCGAACCAAGATGGTATTCCAGCGCGTGCGCTCGGGAGACCGCTTGCGCGCCAATCGCTTTCGAATTGCCGAGCCAATCAAGCGCGTGCGTCAGCAGCGACGGGTATGGACATTGGACTTGGTGTTATTGCCCTTGGTAGGGTTCGACGACGTCGGCAATCGCCTGGGCATGGGCGGCGGCTTTTATGACCGCAGCCTGGCCTACCGTGCGCGGCGCACTACCTGGTTCAAACCAACCCTGCTGGGCCTGGCACATGAGTGTCAGAAAGTGGACCGGTTGGAACAGGCCGGGTGGGATGTGCCCCTAAACGGCACGGTCACGGATAAGCGGTGGTACATAGCGCGCTAAAAAAGCCAAGATGTTTCGCGTACATGAGGCTTAGCGTAAAGGTACCGCGTAATTGGCTTGCACAGGCTCGCTGTCGACGCGGTCCCAAAAACTTTGCGCGTAGCCGGTAGTGACTACACCCAAGCCAAACAGGAACACGAGCACCCATAGCAGATCTGGTTTTTTACCCCGCATTATTGGCCCCCCACAGGCACCCGGTATACACATGAATGATGGCTTAAGGCCCTGTGTATTGGGGCCTTGGCTTAAAATGCGCGCATTCTCCGACAGCTTTCGGTCACATGCAAACGCTGATTGCAACGCCTTGTCGGGTAGCGCAATGCTGTAACACTTCCCTGTGATTAGAACCTCAAAGGACGCCCTGCCCCATGGCCTACTGGCTGATGAAATCCGAGCCCGATGAACTCTCTATCACCGACCTGGCCCAACAAGGCGGCGCTCGCTGGGATGGCGTGCGCAACTATCAGGCACGCAATTTCATTAGGACCATGCAACCAGGTGACCTGTTCTTTTTCTATCACTCCAGCTGCCCGGAGCCAGGTATTGCCGGCATCGCCCGCATCGACAGCCAACCCTATCCCGACCCTGCCGCCCTTGACCCTCAAAGCCCTTATCACGACCCCAAAGCCACCGAAGACAAAAACCCCTGGCTGGCCTTAGACGTTACCTTCGAAAAGGCATTCACTCAGGTACTGAGCTTGGGCCTGCTAAAACAACAAGCCGCTTTGGAAGCGTTGGCATTGGTTAAGAAGGGTAGTCGACTTTCCGTAATGCCGGTCACCGATGCGCAATGGGCGGCTGTGTTGGGGTTGGGGTAGAGAGGCAACCTGTGGAGTACGTCGATAAACCCAGCGTTTCAGCCTTTGCCTTCAACAATCTGCCTGGCTACGTGACCAAGATCTGTCCCACTTAGATCCGGCTGTATCCCAACCGGATTGAGCACCTTCCCAGGGCGCTCAACAAATGCCGTTCGGCAGCCGGCATGAGCGGCCCCGGCGATATCCCACGCGTGGGCGGCGACCATGATCATTTGTTTCGTGGTGATGCCCAAGCGCTGGGCGACCATTTGATAGGCTTCGCGTGCTGGTTTGAACTGCTTGATTTCGCCAGCCGACATAATGTGGTCGAAGCAATCAGTCAAACCAGCGCACGCGAGCTGCTGCTGCACGGCATCCAGCGCACCGTTGCTCAATGCAATGAGTGTATAGCCGTTGGCTTTCAACAGTTGTAGGGCTTGGCGCACGTCCTTGTGGGGTGGCAGAGATTTGAGCCCTTCGGCCAGCGCGTGGCAGTCGCCGTCGCTTACCTTTACTTGATGCCGCAAGCCCACCATCTTTAACGCACCCTGGCCCAATTCGCTAAAAGCCTGGTACTGCCCCGTTATGGTGTTGGTCATCCAACACTCTTCTAGGGTGAGAAACCATTCAGCGCGCAAGCGGCTTTCACCAAACACCCTTTCAAAGAAAGGGTCCAGACTGGCAAGGTCTAGTAGCGTTTCGTTTACGTCAAAAACCACAGGGTGTCGCATACCAATGCGCTCGCTTATAGAAAGGGCTTAGGTAGGTTGAGAGAGCCTAGGCTTTTAGAGGTTCAGGGCGACTTTGCAACAGCCCGGCGTATAAGCCAGGCCGTGACATAACAGCAGGTTGTTGTATCACTGCACAATCAAGTTATTGAACAGCAAATCCTCGACCACAGGCTTGCCTTCTTCGTTGCTAAGCACCTGTTGGGTTTGTTTGAGCGCTTCTTGACGCAATGCCTCTTTGGCTTGGCCGTTACTCAGGGAGTCTAGGGTTTGCTGGTTAAACAGCTGCACCAGCTGGTTACGGATCAGTGGCTCGTGGTGTTTCAGAGCTGCCTGGGCCTCCGGGCCGGTGACCTTAAAAGCAATATCCGCTTTATACACATGCAGGCGCGGGCCGCCGTCCATGCCGTAGTTACCGACCAGGGGCGGGCTAAGGGAGTAATACACTACTTTAGGCGGCCCTTCCGCGGCTTCACCACCTTCGTTCGCCTGAGCCGCGAAGGGTATGCAGGCGGCCAGCAATATAGCGATCCAGGGTTTCACAAATTCTTTCCTCATTCAGATGCCCGGCCGGGGGGCTTGCTTAGGCTTATCGGCCAGTACTGGAAAAGGAATAGCCCATAACGGCCGGATTGTGCAAAGCCTAGGGTCGCACCCTGCATTCAGATGGCAAGGTTAGGCAGCAACTCAGACGGAATAGCGCTGGCGGGCGTAAGTGACAGCTCCAGCCACCGTTTGAAGCGGGCTTCAAGGTTACGGTCGGGCATGGCATGGGAACGTAAGGCCGTGATGGTCTGCTCCACATAGTCACGACAGGTACCCGAGCGGCCACAAGCGCTGGCCAACACTTGCACCAAGAGGTCATCTGGCAGATTGCCAGCATAGGTAGGCAGGTGCCGTTCCAGCACGAACCCCAAGGCTTGGACCTTGCTGCCGTCCTCTAGCTTGCACTTGAGCCAATGCGGCCGGTACGAAGGGTATGGCATCTCACGCTTCCACAAAGCCATCAAGGAAGCTTGCAGGTTGTCTTCAGGCAGGCGATAAGCGAAGCCAGTGCAGGAGCCACCTCGGTCCAGGCCGAACACCAGCCCCGGGTTTTGAGGCGTGCCGCGGTGCTCTTGGCTCCATAGGTAAAGCCCTCGGTGATAGCCATGCACCCGCGCACGCACTCTCTCCACGCTGCTACATTCGGGGCGCCAGATCAATGAGCCATAAGCGAACAGCCACACAGGCCCACCCCGGTGACGCGCCATGGTTTCGGCCAAGGAACAGGCAAGCTGCTCATCGCTCAACTGAAGCGTGTCGAGTATCGGCGGGTACGCCAGCGGCTTAATGGGAGCTGGTTCGATCACGGACATGTTGGGGTACCCCGGTGTCACGAAAGCTTCGCCGCCACTCTAACCGAAGCCTGTCGCATCCGGAGCTACCGGTTATCGCGAGGGCTCAAGACCGCGGTGCGTACGCGAATACATCAGCGCGCATTTGATGGGCATCCATCCCCGCCTCCACAAGGGCGTCCAAGGTGGCATACACCATGCCAGGGGAGCCACTGGCATACACATGAACACTTGAAAGGTCTTCGATATCTTCCCGCACGGCTTCGTGCAGCAGGCCACAGCGCCCCTCCCAGCCACACAGGTCGCTCACCACTTGGTGCAGGAACAGATTCGGCAACTGCTTCCACTCCTCCCAGTGTTGCAACTGATAGAAATCACTGGGCTGACGCACGCCCCAGTACAGATGAACAGGATGACTGAAACCTTGCGCTCGGCAATGCTCGATCAGGCTGTGCATCTGCGCCATGCCAGTGCCAGCGGCGATGAGCACCAGTGGGCCGTCGGGCAGTTCCGCCAAGTGCGCGTCGCCGTAGGGCAGCTCTATGCGAGCCATACCCTCGCGGCGAAGCTGGTCCAGCAAATTCAGGGCGCTTTCTTCGCGGCCCAGGATATGCAGCTCCAAATCGCGACCATCGTGGGGCGCGGAGGCTAAAGAGAAGGCCGCCTTGTCGGTGCCGTCCCGTTCGATCAGCATGTATTGGCCCGCGTGGTAGCGTGGCGGCTTGCCGGCTGGGGCTCGCAGTTTCACCCGCCACACATCGCCACCCATGTCGGCGCATTCGATCAGTTGGCAAGCAAAGGCCCGCACGGGCAGCTCGCCGCGAGACAGCACACCATCCCATAGCAGCTCGCAATCAGTCAGCGGCTCGGCCATGCAGGTGTAGAGCTCACCGTGATCCCGCTCCTGGCCTTCCTGCAGAACCCGGCCCTCCACCAGCAAGGCCGTGCATACATGGCAGTTGCCATTACGGCAGCTGTGAGGGCATTCATACCCCAACCGCCGGGCCGCATCGAGAATTTTCTCCCCTGGCTGTACTTCCAGTACGGCGCCCGAAGGTTGCAAGGTCACGCGCATCAGTCTATTCCCAACTGGTTCCAGAGTTCATCCACGCGGCGGGTGATGGCCGGGTCCTTTTCGATTACGCGGCCCCACTCACGGGTGGTTTCACCGGGCCACTTATGGGTGGCATCCAGGCCCATCTTCGAGCCCAGCCCAGAGACGGGCGAGGCGAAGTCCAGGTAATCGATGGGGGTATTGTCGATCATCACCGTGTCCCGTTTGGGGTCCATACGGGTAGTCACCGCCCAGATCACATCGTTCCAGTCGCGGGCATTAATATCATCGTCGGTCACGATCACGAACTTGGTGTACATGAACTGTCGCAGGAATGACCACACACCCAGCATTACCCGCTTGGCATGGCCGGGGTATTGTTTCTTGATGGTCACCACCGCCATGCGGTAGGAACAGCCTTCCGGTGGCAGGTAGAAGTCCACGATTTCGGGAAACTGCTTCTGCAGGATAGGCACGAACACTTCGTTCAGCGCCACGCCCAAAATCGCCGGCTCATCCGGCGGCCGGCCGGTATAGGTGCTGTGGTAAATGGGCTGGGTGCGGTGGGTGATACGCTGTACCGTGAAGACCGGGAAACGGTCCACTTCGTTGTAGTACCCAGTGTGGTCCCCATAAGGGCCCTCGTCGGCCAGTTCACCTGGATGGATCACCCCTTCCAGTACAATTTCCGCGCTGGCCGGGACTTGCAGGTTGTTGCCGCGGCATTTGATCAACTCGGTACGATGGCCACGCAGCAAGCCCGCGAAGGCGTACTCGGAGAGGCTGTCGGGCACTGGCGTTACCGCGCCGAGGATGGTTGCCGGGTCCGCGCCCAGTGCAACAGCCACCGGGAAGGGTTCGCCGGGGTGCTTTTCACACCACTCACGGTAATCCAGGGCGCCGCCCCTGTGGCTGAGCCAGCGCATGATGACCTTGTTGCGGCCAATCACCTGCTGCCGGTAGATGCCCAGGTTCTGCCGCTCTTTGTTCGGCCCGCGGGTCACGGTAAGGCCCCAGGTGATTAACGGCGCTACGTCGCCCGGCCAGCAGTGCTGGACCGGCAACTGGCTCAGGTCCACGTCGTCGCCTTCTACCACGACTTCCTGGCAGGGCGCATCCTTGAGCACCTTGGGGGCCATGGAAATGATTTTCTTGAAGATGGGCAACTTCGACCAGGCATCCTTTAGCCCCTTGGGTGGCTCGGGCTCTTTGAGGAACGCCAGCAGCTTGCCGATCTCCCGCAGCTCGCTCACGCTTTCAGCGCCCATGCCCAGCGCCACTCGGCCGGGGGTCCCGAACAAGTTGCCCAACACGGGAATATCGAAACCTGTGGGCTTTTCGAACAGCAACGCAGGGCCTTGCTTGCGCAGCGTGCGGTCGCAGATTTCGGTCATTTCCAGCACCGGCGATACCGGCACCGTGACGCGTTTGAGTTCGCCGCGCTGTTCCAGCTGCCGCACGAAGTCTCGCAGATCCTTGAATTCCATTGCCCAAGTCACATCGCAAAATAGACCCCTAGCTTACCTGCTCTACCAGGGGTGTGGGCAATTCCCGCGCAGCAATGCTAGCCGCCTGAGCTGGAAAAAAGCCTGGTGCCTGATATAACGCCAAAGTGCTGGTGGCGTTGGCCGATCGGCTTTAATGTTTGACCCTGCCTAATCAGCCTGGCCTGCAGTGGAAATGGCATGAAACACTACCCCGCGCATGAAATGGTCACTGCCCTCAAAGGGGCCGCGGCCGCCAAAGGCTATAGCCTCGATACCCACCAGTTGGCCGCTGCACAACGCCTTGGGGAAATGGCGCAGGCGTTGCTCCACCCTTCGTTGTTCATGCAACTGGGGCACCGTACGCCTCGCAGCCTGTACCTCTGGGGGCCAGTGGGCCGTGGCAAGAGCTTCTTGGTGGATGCGTTCTTTGCGGCCATTCCCCTACAACACAAGCGCCGCGTGCATTTTCATGCGTTTTTCCGTGAGCTGCACCAACGGCTGTTCGATCATGCAGCTAGCGGCGCGGCGATGGCTAACGCGCTCGACAGCCTGTTGGGTGAGTGCCGGCTGCTTTGCTTCGATGAATTTCACCTGCACGACATCGGCGATGCGATGCTTATCAGCCGCCTGTTCACAGCTTTGTTCAAGCGCCATTGCGTGCTGGTGCTTACCTCTAACTACCCACCTCAGGGGCTGTTGCCCAATCCTCTCTACCACGAGCGTTTTTTGCCGACCATCGAGTTGATCGAGCAACATATGGATATCCGGGCTCTGGCGGGAGAGATGGATTATCGAACCGGCAACAACGCCTCGGCCGATGCCTTTAACGAAGGAGCCTTTATCAGCCCTGGAGACCCTGAACAGCGGCAACGGCTTGGCTTACCCACGCAGCTCGTGACTACCGGGACTATTAACGTCAATGGTCGTACCCTCAAGGGGCTGGCCCTGGATGCCTGCACGCTGTATTTCCGTTTCGCCGACTTGTGCGAAGCCCCCTCGGCAAGCATCGACTACCTCGCATTGGTCGAGTGCTACGACCACTGGGTACTGGACGACATGCCTCGCCTCTCCAGCGCCAGCGCCGCTGGCCAGCAGCGTTTTTTGAACCTGATTGATGTGCTGTATGACAAGCGCTGCACGTTGTTTCTGATCAGCGCCTTGCCGTTCGCCGAGGTGATGGATGACTGCGAAGTGGGGGACCTGGCGCGCACCCGCAGCCGTCTGAGCCAGTTGCGTGGGTCGCAAGCTAGGTAAGAAAAGGGGTAAAAGCGATTCGCAAGGGAGGCGAAACAGTTCGCCAGCGAGTGCTGGCTCCTACCTTCACAAAAGTGTGAACTGCGCCCCAAAACCTGGACAGTGATCGTTAAGCCGTTTGAGCCTGGGCCCTGTACGCTACAGGGCTTA
>NZ_JBSKHS010000026.1:0-36147 GCF_057128685.1 Pseudomonas artemisiae | reverse complement strand
CCAGAACAGCGCCTAAATCCTGAGCGACAGACATAAAAAAATCCGGAATCTATAATCAGATTCCGGATTTTCCTGCTGCCCAAGGATTAGTCAAAAATCCTTAAGTGAACAGCATTGCCGCCTAGCGCGGGGGTTTTGTTTGGGGGGACTGCAAGTGCTGAGAGGTGATGCGCTCAAGGCACAAACACCTGCGCCACCTCGCAGAGCTGCCCGCGAGCCTCGCGGGTTTCTTTATCGCGGGATTTTTCGGTGCGGCGAGTCCAGTCTTTGCACTGAGTACGGAAGTACTGCTGCGCGGCACGGCGGCATTCCCGATGCTCGATGCTGTCGCTCGGGAAGTTGAAGCACACTGAACCTTGGTCAATCACATTGTCTTCGATCCGCCACTTGGCAACGTATCGATTCGGGCCGTCCCATTCGCGAATGGTAACGGTGGCAATCTGGCCGGGGTGTGCTGACGCTGTACTGGTTCGCCCGCTGCCGGCCTTGAATTGCGCCAAGTACTGCGCCGATACCATACCTTGAGGTGCGCTGGCGGCAGGCATCGGCTCTGGAGCAGCCTGAGCTTGTAAGCGGGCTGGCTTGGTGGGCGCGTTGATGATGACGACTTGGTTTACCACCTGTGAGGCGACAGCAGCTTGGACCAGGGTGACAGGCGCGGGCTCACTGGCCTCAGTCGCAAGTGGCACTGGCACAAGCGGTTGGCGATCTTCTCGGCTAGAAAAGCCCCAATAGGCCGCAACGGCAATGACCAGCAACACTATCCAAAGGCCGAATCGGCTATCACGCTGGGGCCGGGCAATAGCGCGTGGGCGGGCGCTACCTAGCACTACGTCGATTTGAGTAGGGTCTAGGCGCTGAAAATGCACGCCGTTATCGTTGACTGGGGTCATGGGGCTGTTCCTGGGCGTACCAGCACCCTATCGCGATGCACACGCAGAATGATGGCGTAATGCTCTCAATTGCGCGGCAGATTAAACGCGACTTCAGAAAATGAACAGGGGGGAAGATAAACCTTTTGTCGGAAGGGATCCGACGGACCAGAAGCAAAGGCCAACATTCCTGCCGGCCCTGCCTTTATAGGGCGTTAGTGCTTAGCGGTGATGCCGATGATTGCGATGGCCCACATGGCGACCACGGTCATGATCCCAACGGCGGTCTGCGTGACCACGGTATTTACCGCCGCGGCTGCGCTCGTCGTCCGCACCCATATAGTTGCCTAATGCGCCGCCAGCAGCGCCACCCGCAGCAGCACCGAGCAAGCCGCCGGTGCTGCCACCGACACCACGGCCAATCACGTTGCCACCCGCCGCGCCTAGCCCACCGCCGATAGCTGCTTGGCCACGGCTGCGTCGATCTGCGCCTACCGCGCTACCTGCCGCGCCGCCAACACCTGCGCCAATGGTCGACCCAGCGTTGCCACCTAGCTGCTGGCCAACCACCGCGCCAAGAACCCCACCCAAAGCCCCGCCCATGCCCGCTTCAGTGGTGCCAGCCGCGAAGGCGGCGCCACTGAGCAGGCTAAAGGACAGTGCGATTACCGAGGCAAGCTTCATGAAGTAAATCTCAGGCTGATGATGGGCGCGAGCCTGACGCCTAGGCCACGCACTTTCAACCCTTTCGCGATCAAGCACACGATTGAGTCACAAAACCCATAAAGCCCTGTTTCAGTCAGGAACCGGATTTCGAAAAGCGGGTCCTACTTGCTTGGACCCGCTCCTCTCAATACGCCGTGATCAAATGATCCGGGCGCTTTCCTGCGCACGTTCGAAGCGAATCGCGACGAATTTGGAGGTTGGCGTATGGCTACCATCCCCCACGCTTTCCAGGGGTACCAGTGGGTTGGTTTCAGGGTAGTAGGCCGCTGCCTGGCCGGCTGGAATATCGAACGGCAGCAAGGTGAAACCACTCACCCGACGCTCGCGGCCATCATCCCATACCGAAATTACGTCTACCTTTTGCCCCGGTTGATAACCCAGGCGGATGATATCGGCTTCATTGGCGAACACCACTTCACGCTGGCCCCTCACACCGCGGTAGCGGTCATCCAGGCTGTAGATGGTGGTGTTGTACTGGTCGTGGGAGCGCAGAGTTTGCAGGATCAGGTCTGGCGTGCGCCCAGTGGCATGCACCTTGTCATGCAGCAAGTCCAATGGCAGCGCATTGGCCTTGAAGTTAGCGCGGCCACTGGCAGTGTTCCAGCGGCGCGCACCCGCGGTATTGCCCAGGTAGAAGCCACCTGGGTGCTCCAGCTTGGTATTGAAGTCCGTAAAGCCAGGGATGGTATCGGCAATCAGGTCACGGATGCGGCTGTAGTCAGCCACCAGCCACTGCCAATCCACAGGGCGCGGACCCAGGGTGGCGTTGGCGATACCGGCAATAATCGCTGGTTCTGAACGCATCATTGGCGAAAGCGGCTGCAACTGGCCAAAAGACGCATGCACCATGGAGAACGAATCCTCCACTGTCACCGCCTGCGGCCCCTCGGCCTGGCGGTCGATGTCAGTGCGCCCCAGGCAAGGCAGAATCAGTGCTTCCTTGCCATGTACCAAGTGGCTGCGATTGAGCTTGGTGCTGATGTGTACGGTCAGGTCGCACTGGCGCAGCCCCTCGGCGGTACGCGGGCTGTCCGGCGTGGCCTGGGCAAAGTTGCCACCCAAGCCAATGAACACTTTAGCCCGGCCTTCGGACATGGCGTGGATGGCTTCCACGGTGTTATGGCCTTGCTGGCGCGGCACTTGGAAGTCAAAGCGCTTTTCCATGGCGTCGAGCAGGAACACCGGTGGGCGCTCGTTGATGCCCATGGTGCGGTCGCCCTGCACGTTGCTATGGCCGCGTACCGGGCACAGGCCAGCACCTGGCCGGCCAACGTTACCGCGCAGCAGCATCAGATTAGACAACTCCTGAATGGTCGGCACCGAATGGCGATGCTGGGTGATCCCCATGGCCCAGCACATGATGACCTTGGTGCCTTTGGCGTACATACGCGCCGCGCGTTCGATTTCTACCAGAGGCAGGCCAGATTGGGCCACGATCTCTTCCCAAGTGGAGGCGTCCACGGCGGCAAGGTATTCCTGTACCGCAGCAGTATGGGCATTGAGGAACTCATGGTCGAACACTGCCGGGGTGCCGGCGGCTTGGGCATCACGCTCCCATTGCAGCAAGAACTTGGCCATCCCGCGAGCAATGGCCATGTCGCCGCCCAGGGCGGGGCGGAAGAACGCCGTATTGGTAGGGCGGTCGCCATTGGTGAGCATCTCCAGCGGGTGCTGTGGGTGCTGGAAGCGTTCCAGGCCACGCTCTTTCAGTGGGTTCACACACACTACTTGAGCACCGCGCTCCACTGCTTCACGCAGAGGTTCGAGCATACGAGGGTGGTTCGTACCCGGGTTTTGGCCCCATACGAAGATGGCATCGGCGTGTTCGAAGTCTTCGAAGGTCACAGTGCCTTTGCCCACGCCAATGGTTTGGCCCAAGGCTACACCACTGGCCTCGTGGCACATGTTGGAGCAGTCGGGGAAGTTATTGGTCCCGAAGGCACGCACGAACAGTTGGTACAGGTAAGCCGCTTCGTTGCTGGCACGGCCAGAGGTATAGAACTCAGCTTGGTCCGGGCTTTCCAGGCCGTTGAGGTGCCGAGCGATCAGGGCAAAGGCATCGTCCCAATCAATGGCCTTGTAACGGTCGCTTGCGCTGTCGTACACCATCGGGGCAGTCAGGCGGCCTTGGTATTCGAGCCAGTAATCACTTTGCTCAAGCAGCGAGGTTACGCTGTGCCGGGCGAAAAATGCCGGGTCTACACGGCGCTTGGTCGCTTCCCAGTTCACCGCCTTGGCGCCGTTTTCGCAGAACTTCACCATGCCATCGTCAGGGGACTCACCCCAGGCACAACCAGGGCAATCAAAGCCGCCGTTCTGGTTGGTCTTAAGCAGCGTGCGGATGTTCTTTAGCGCGTTGCCGCTGCCTAGCCAAAATTTGGTAACGCTTTGCAAGGCACCCCAGCCAGCAGCTGGGCCGGTGTAGGGCTTGTAGCGAGGTGGGGATGCAGGAGCTGTTTCGGCTTTCGCATGATTAGTCACGGTTACTTCTCCAACGCGGGGCTGTACACCCGCGGTGCGCTATGGTGCGGCAAGTGAATGAGGTTCAAATGGTGTTGGCGGGCCCATTGGCAGGCAAGGCCCGTGGGGGCAGAAAAGCTCACCAAGGTGGTAATGCCCGCGCGAAGCATTTTCTGGATCAGTTCCAGGCTGCAGCGGCTGGTAACCACCGCCAGCCCTCCCGCGGTGTCGATGCTCTGGCGAAGCAGGGCACCGATCAGTTTATCCAAGGCGTTATGCCGCCCAATGTCTTCTCGGGCCAGTAGCAATTCACCGTCTTTGTTCATAAAAGCCGCCGCATGCACCGCGCCTGAATGTCGCCCAAGGGGTTGCAAGTCGCTGATGCGATCTCGCAAGCCTTGGAGCCAGGCCGTGGGCGGCAGTGGCGCTGGGGTGAGCACGGGTAACTGGGGCAATGCCTGGTCCACGGCCTCCACGCCACACAGTCCGCACCCACTGGTGCCTGCCATTTGCCGGCGATGGTCCTTGAGGGCCCAGAACGCTCGGCTGGAAATTTCTACCTGCGCTTCGCGGCTGGCGCCTACACCGCGCACTTGAATGTCGTAGATGTCTTCAGGCCCGGGCACGATACCGCTGGCCAGGCTGAACCCTACAACGAAGTCTTCCAAGTCCCGTGGGCTGACCAGCATCACTGCCTGGCTGATACCGTTATAAGCCACCGCTAGCGCCACTTCCTCAGCCAATGCAGCAGCCCCCACCTCACCTTGATCGAGTGTAGCGTAGCTGTAGTTTTGGCTGGCAGAGGGCGCGGCGGGCATTCGGTGGTACCGGCAATTTGGTTTATGGAGCCTATGCCGGGTGTGACTGGCCGTCTAATCGCTTGTTCCGATGCACTGATAGATGGCCTCGATAGCTCCCTACTCAGTACTCTGGATAGGTACCTGTTCGCCGCCTCGTTAGTTCATGCGCCTGCCAGGGGCGGTTCCAGCTCACTCATGGTTTGGCAGTAGGCGAAACAGGCTTCGGCCAGGGGGGAGCGGGGCGCGGCGCGGCGCATGATCAAACCCAGGCTGGCCAAGGTCTGCGTGTCTTCGATCGGGTGTAAGCGCAAGTGTTCGGTCAGGCCCTCAGGGCCGCCATGCAAGGGCATAATGGCGCAGCATAGCCCTCCGTGGACCGCTTGCAGTAACTGGTGCACGGCATCGGTTTGCAGCAGAGGGCGCGGATGCAGGCCCTGGCTGTGGAATGCATGGTCAATGGATTGCCTGAAGTGCATGCCGGTCGAAAGCAGCCCTAGCGGAAGCTCGCTGACCCGCGCCCAGCTCAGCGGCGTGTCGCCGAACGCGTAGTGACGATGATCATGAAGCAGCCCCATACGGGTTTCATTAAGCACCAAGGACTCGAAGCGGGAAGGGTCCAGGCGGTCCAGGTAGGAAACGCCCAGATCCAGGCGGTTGCTGGCCAGTTGTTCGAGCAGTTCGTCGGAGCTGAGCGAGCTGAGTTCGAAGCGCAGCTCCGGGTGTTCCTGGTGCATGCCCCGTAACAGCGGGACCGGGTCGAAACTTGAAAGCGGTACCACCCCCAGGCGTAGCGTACCCACCAAGTGGCCCCGACAGGCAGCGGCTTCAGCCAACAAGCCCTCGTAGCCAGCCAGTACTGTACGCGCCCAGGCCAGAATACGTTCCCCCGGTGGGGTAAAGCCTTCAAAACGCTGACCACGGTTGACCAAGGGTAAGTCCAGCTCGCTTTCCAGGTTGCGTAGGCGCATGGATAGTGTGGGCTGGGTGATGTGGCAGCGGGCGGCTGCCTGGCCGAAGTGGCGGGTTTCGTCCAGGGCTATTAAGAACTTAAGCTGTTTGATGTCCATTCAAGCCCCTTGCTCGAGCGCCCGGGGCGCTAGGCCCTTGACCAGTTCACGGAAATCGCCCACCGCGTCGAATTCTTCGGTGTTCTTTAGCCCTTTGCGGCTGTCAGGCTTGCTTACCGCCAGCAAATGCCCAACGCCATAGGCGCGGGCACTGCGCAGGATGGGCAAGGTATCGTCGATGAACAGTGCCCGGGCAGGATCGAAGTTCAGGTCCGCCTGCAGTGCGTCCCAGAACGCCCGTGCTTCTTTGGGGTGGCCATAGTCGTGAGAGGTAATCAGTCGATCAAACCAGGGCGCCAGGGCAATACGTTCCAGCTTCAGCGACAACGAATCCCGGTGGGCATTGGTGATCAGCGCCAAGCGCTTACCGGCGGCTTTCACGGCGGCCAGGAAGGTATCGGCATGGGGGCGCAGGGCGATCAATTCAGCGATTTCGTGCTTGAGTTCGAGGATGGGCAGGTTCAACTCTCGGCTCCAGAAATCCAGGCAGTACCAATTGAGCTGGCCTGCATGGGTTTCGAACAGTGGTTCCAATTTCATCTTGGCCATGGCCAGGCTGATCCCGTGAAGGTCGGCATAGCGCTGGGGCAAATGGTGCAGCCAGAAGTGGTTGTCAAAATGCAGGTCGAGCAAGGTACCGTCCATGTCGAGCAGAACGGTATCGATGTCAGACCAGGCTAAAGCGGGCATTGGAGAGCTCCCGGGCGGCGGAAAACAGGCTCGGCGTTGGCGCAAGCCAAGGTATAGTAACCCGTTCAAGCCAAGGAGCCGCCTCTATGCGCCACAAACCTACCGTCCTGGCTCGTGAGATCGTTGCCAGCAGCCGTATCTTCCGGGTCGAACAAGTGCAGTTGCGTTTTTCCAATGGCGTGGAGCGCACCTACGAGCGCCTGGTAGGGCATGGCACAGGGCACGGGGCAGTGATGATCGTGGCGATGCTCGATGACCAGCATGCGGTGTTGGTGGAGGAGTACTGCGGAGGGACTGAAACCTATGAGCTGTCGCTGCCCAAAGGGTTGATCGAGCCGGGTGAGGATGTGCTGGCCGCGGCGAACCGGGAGCTTAAAGAAGAAGCTGGGTTCGGCGCCCGCCAGTTGGAACACCTGACCGAGCTAGCCTTGTCGCCAGGCTATATGAGCCAGAAGATCCAGGTGGTGCTAGCCACGGACCTGTTCGAAGAGCGGCTGGAGGGCGACGAGCCAGAGCCTATGCGAGTGGACCGGGTAAACCTGCGTGAACTGGCTAGCCTGGCCAGTCATCCTGATTTCACCGAAGGGCGTGCCTTGGCCGCGCTGTACCTAGCCCGGGACCTGCTGATTCAGCGTGGAGTATTGAGCTTGTGAGCAATCTGCCTACCACCTACCCGCACCCTCTGATGGAAGGTGCCCTAGCCGTCGCTCGCGACGCCGGTAAGGCGATCCTGCCCTTCTGGCGCACAGGGGTAGAGGTTACCGCCAAGGCTGATGACTCTCCGGTAACGGCCGCGGATATGGCGGCGCATCAGGTGATAGCGGCAGGCCTTGCGCGCCTGGCGCCGGACATCCCAGTATTGTCTGAAGAGGACTGCGACCGGCCCCTGGCCCAGCGGCAAAGCTGGCAACAGTGGTGGCTGGTTGACCCGCTGGATGGCACCAAGGAATTTATTTCCGGTAGCGAAGAGTTCACCGTAAACATCGCCCTGGTAGACCAGGGGCAGGTAGTATTCGGGGTGGTGACCATGCCTATCACCGGCCGGGCTTGGTGGGGTGGCGCGGGGCTGGGCGCGTGGCGCTGTAGAGCGGATCAGGCGCCAGAAGCCATCACGGCCAGGGCCCAGCCGCCGGAAGGCGAGCCGTTCACGGTGGTAGCCAGCCGACGCCATTCAAGCCCTGAACAGGAGCGTTTGCTGGCGGGCCTCAGCCAAGCGGTAGGCGAGCTGCACCTTACCAGCGTGGGCAGTTCGCTTAAATTCTGCCTGCTGGCCGAAGGCGCCGCCGATTGCTACCCGCGCCTGGCACCCACTTCCCAATGGGATACGGCCGCGGCTCAAGGTGTGTTGGAAGGAGCAGGGGGCGAGGTGCTAGACACCCAAGGTCAGCCTTTCAGCTACCCGCCCCGAGAAAGCCTGCTGAACGCTCATTTCCTGGCCCTACCCACAGGTGCGCCTTGGCGCGAGGCTTTGCTGGCCCTGTGCAAGACAGTTTGAGTCAATGCCCTGCCCCCATAGGGGCGAGCAAAGCTCGCGAATGTGGCAGCGCAGGCGCCGCGAGAACAGGGATTAAAACGCCTATTCGCCAGCTTCCGCTGGCTACGGAAGGCGGTAGTGCAAAAACCGCTGAAGCGGTTATTCCCCATCTTCGCCACTGGCTACGCTCAACCCATGCTTGCGTAGCTTGTCGTGCAGGGTTTTGCGAGGAATGCCCAGAGCCTCGGCCAGGCTGCGCAATGAGCTATGCCCCCGGGCCATTTCGGCGCTGATCAACTGCCGCTCGAAGGCTTCCACCTGATCGCTCAAGGGCCCGTCAAGGACAGGCTGCGCGCTTGTCAGTGTTGGCTCCCCCCCGCCCCCACCGGGGGTGTCCAGGGCAAGGTCCAACCCCAGGGCAAAGCGCTCTGCAACGTTTTGCAGCTCTCGCACGTTGCCGGGCCAGGCATAACGCAGGAGGGCAGCCCGTTGGCCCGGCTGCAAGGGCTGGGCAGGCAGGCCATGACGTTCGGCGGCCGAGCTACTGTAATGCTCGAACAAGGTGATAATGTCCTCGCCGCGTTCGCGCAGGGGCGGTATCCGCAGCGGCGCCACATTCAGGCGGTAATACAGGTCGGCGCGGAAACGGCCCTGATCCGCGGCCTGGCGCAGGTCTTCCTTGGTGGCGGCGATTACGCGGATGTCTAGGGGGATCTGCTGGTTGCCCCCTAGACGCTCCACCACTCGCTCTTGTAGCAGACGTAGCAGTTTTACCTGAACGTCCAGGCTCATGCTTTCGATTTCGTCCAGGAACAAGGTGCCGCCATTGGCGAATTCGAATTTGCCGATCCGGCGTTTTTGCGCCCCTGTGAAGGCCCCTGGCTCGTGCCCAAACAGCTCGCTTTCCACCACAGACTCTGCCAAGGCTCCGGCGTTGATCGCCACGAAGGGCCCACTGCGCCGCCCTGAAAGGTCATGCAGTGCCCGAGCCACCACCTCCTTGCCTGCACCGGTTTCACCCAAAATCAGCACGTCGGCCCGGGTCGCGGCCAGTGCGCCGATCTGTGCGCGCAGCCGGGCCATGGAGGGGCTATGCCCCACCAGGCGGGCCACCAGCGCTTCACGATCGCTCAAAGCCATGCGCAAGCTTCGGTTGTCCAGCACCAAGCGGCGGTGGCTTAATGCACGCCGTACGCCATCGAGCAAGGCTTCGCTGGGGAAGGGTTTTTCCAAGAAATCATAAGCGCCCGCGCGCATGGCCTCGACCGCAAGAGGCACGTCGCCGTGGCCGGTGATCAGCAGTACGGGCAGCTCAGGATCCGCTGCCTGCAACTGGCGAAGCAACGCCAGGCCGTCAACGCCAGGCATGCGGATATCCGACACCACAACTCCAGGCCAGTCTCGGCCGATCCGGGCCTGCAGGCCACCGGCGTGTTCCATTGCCAGTACCTTAAGGCCGGCCAGGTCCAGGGTTTGGCTGAGCGCCTGACGCAAATGCGGATCGTCGTCGATCAGTACCACGTCGATGCGCGTGTCTAGCGCGTCGGAGGTTGTCATGCCAGGTCCTCGTGGGGTTGCGGGCTAACGCCAGGGGTAGCGGGCCGTAGCCGCAGGGTCAGCAAAGCGCCGCCCTGGGGATGATTGGCCAGCAGCAGCTCACCGCCCAGGGCCCGCATCAGCGTCTCACAAATGGCCAGGCCCAGGCCAAGGCCTTGAGTGCGGGTTTTGGTTGTGAAAAAGGGCTCGCGAGCATGGGCCAGGGCTTCGCTGCTAAAGCCCGGGCCGTTGTCGCGAATGTACAGGTTCACGCCTTCAGGGGTTTTTTCCGCGCTCAGCCAAATCCGCCGAGGGTTGGCTTTTTCGGTCAGCGCGTCCAAGGCATTGGCCAACAGGTTTCCCAGTACTTGACGCAGCCGTGTTTCACCCGCCTGTACCCACAAAGGAGCGTCAGGCAGATCGCGGATCAGCTCCACGGCCATGGCCCGGCGCCGTTTGGCCAGTAGCGCAAGGGCGTCCTCGAGCGCCGGTTGCAGCGCCACGCTTTCAGGGGCATGGCGGTCACGCCGCGCAAAGGCGCGCAAGTGGGCGATTATCGAGGCCATGCGCGCGGTTAGTTCGCTGATCGCCTTGAGGTTGCCGCGGGCGTCATCCGTGCGTTGATGGTCCAACAACACCCCGGCGTTATCGGCATAGCTACGAATGGCTGCAAGGGGCTGGTTCAGTTCGTGGCTGATACTGGCGCTCATTGTTCCCAAGGCCGACAGTTTGCTGGCCTGGACCAGTTCGTCCTGGGCTTGTACCAACTTCTGTTGGGCCTGTTCGCGCTCCAGTACCTCTTGGCGCAACCGGCTGTTGAGCTTTTGCAAAGCGCTGGTCCGTTCGCTGACGCGCGCTTCGAGATCATGGCGGGCACGGGCTTCGAAGGCGATGCGGTCCAGGTAATTGCGCCGCCGCTGCATCATCAGGCCCAGCAGTAGCATCAGCGCTACCAGCACGGCACCTCCCACGGCCACCACCGTACGCACAGGCCGGTCAATCAGGCTGCGCGGGGCCAGCAGGTTGACCGTCCAACCGGTTTCGTCAATGAAGCGGCTTTGGGTAAGCCAGGTATGGGGGTCCAGCTCCAGCGTCCCCAGGTTACCCATGGGGTAGGGCTGGTTGGCGGCGATCGCGGCGCGCTCGACCTCAGTCAGTGGCCGCGTGGCCTGATAGCGCCATTCGGGCCTGGACGTCAGGATCACCACACCATACTGGTCGGTCACCGCCAGTTGCTCAGGCGTACGGCCCCAGAGGGTTTCGGTATGGTCCAGATCTACCTTCACAACAAGCGCGCCTATGGTTTCCTCATTGTCTCGTACGCCAGCAGCGAAGAAATAGCCGCGTTTGGCCGAGGTTGTGCCTAAACCGAAGAACCGCCCAAGGCGCCCGGCGATGGCATCGTTGAAGTAGGGCCTAAAGGCGAAGTTGCGGCCAACGAAGCTGTCTTTCTGGCCCCAATTGGAAGCGGCCAGGGTATTGCCTGCAGGGTCCATGAGGTACATCACCTCAGCGCCCGTTTGATCGCAAATGGTTTTCAGCAGGCCATTGGCGGTGGCCTGCAATTGCGCATCGGTGGGCGTCGCCAACAGCTGACGCAAGGCGGGCAGGTCGCTCAGGATCGGCGGCAAGGCTTCATAGCGGCGCAAGGTGCCAAGCAGGTTGGCCACGTAAAGGTCCAGGGTCTGGCGGTTCTGGCTGATCAGCTCGCTACGGTAGTAACGGTCGGCCAGCTGCTGCAAAGGCAGCAACAGCGGCGCAAGGCAGAGCGCCACCAGCGCAAGGTTGCGCCAGCGCGGGCGGCGGGGTAAGGCAGATTTCATCATGCTGGCATTTTACCCTACCTCGGCGGCCCAGGTTACGCCTCGCCCAGGCACTCCAACAACGCACTGTGCCAATCGGCCTGGCTTACGCCCCATTGCTGCGCCAGCAGGCTGCAATCGAGGCGAGAGTTCACCGGGCGCTGAGCCGGAGTAGGGTAGTCACTGGCAGGAATCGGCAGCAGGTTGGCGCAAGGCTTGCCAGCGGTGCGCAGTTGCTCGCCAATGGCCTGGGCGAAACCGAACCAGGATGTGCCCCCTTGGGCCGTGAGGTGATACACGCCCCAAGGCCCTGCTTGGCCGGCCTGCCAGCGCTCGATCAACTGCACCGTGCTTTGGGCGATGGTACCGGCCCAGGTAGGCGCGCCGTATTGATCGGCCACTACCTTGAGTTCGGGTTTTTCTTGCAACAGGCGTTGCATGGTCAGCAAGAAGTTACGCCCGTGGGCGGCATACACCCAGCTGGTTCGCAGGATCAAATGCTGCCCGCCCACCGCTTGGATGGCCTGCTCGCCAGCGAGCTTGCTCTGGCCATAGACGCCCAGGGGGCCGGTAGGGTCCGTCTCCACATAAGGCGAGGCTTTGTGGCCATCGAACACGTAATCGGTGGAGTAGTGGATCAAGGGCACGCCCAGAAGGGCTGCTTCCTCGGCTAATACACCGGGCGCGGTGCCGTTGATGGCAAAGGCCAGTTCAGGCTCGCTCTCGGCTTTGTCCACCGCGGTGTGAGCGGCAGGGTTGATGATCAAGCCTGGGCGCAGGGCCCGCACCTGCTCGCGGATGGCATCCGGCTGGGTCAGGTCCAGGGTACTGCTGCCTACTACATGCAGGTCCACCTGGCCGGCCAGTCGCCGTTGCAACTCAGTACTGACCTGCCCGTTGGCACCGATCAGCATTACGCTCAAGGGCGCGCTCATTCGAATAGGTCCGCTTCTGCCAGGGGTTTACCTTGCTGGTCCTTGGCCGACAGGCGCGGCTCCAGGCCACTCAGCTGCCAGTCGATGGCCAGGTTAGGGTCATTCCAGGCAATGCAGCGCTCGGCCGCTGGGTTGTAATAGTCGGTGGTCTTATAGAGGAAGTCCGCCGTCTCGCTCAACACCACGAAACCATGGGCGAAGCCTTCTGGAATCCATAGCTGGCGCTTGTTCTCTTCGGACAGCAACACGCTAACACTCTGCCCAAAGGTGGGGGATTGCCGACGGATGTCCACGGCGATATCCAGCACTTCGCCACGGGCTACCCGCACCAATTTCCCCTGAGGGTTCTGCAACTGATAGTGCAGCCCGCGCAGCACGCCGCGCTGGGAGCGGGAGTGGTTATCTTGCACGAACACCACTTGGCGGCCAGTGGCTTCCAGGAATTGACGCTCGTTGAAGCTTTCGAAGAAAAATCCACGGTCATCGCCGAACACTTTAGGTTCGAAGATCAGCACTTCGGGGATTGAGGTAGCGACGATGTTCATTAACTCTCTCTTGCCAGGGCAAACAGGTATTGGCCATAGCCGGGTGCGCCAGGAGCTTTGGCGCACATCGGCGATCCCTTTTACGCGATCAGGTCCTTGTGCTCGGCGGCGCCGAGGCGCTCGCGCTGGTAGCTGCCATCCTGTACGCGGCGGCACCAGTCGAGGTTGTCCAGGTACCATTGCACGGTTTTGCGCAGGCCGGTTTCGAAGGTTTCCTGAGGTACCCAGCCCAGTTCACGCTCGATCTTGCTGGCATCAATGGCATAGCGCAGGTCGTGGCCTGGGCGATCCTTTACAAAGGTGATCAGGTCGGCATAGTTGGCCACGCCGCTGGGCCGAGAGGGCGCCAGCTCTTCGAGCAGCGCGCAGATGCCACGCACCACGTCGATATTCTTCTGCTCGTTGTGCCCGCCAATGTTGTAGGTTTCGCCTACTTGGCCACGGGTGACCACTTCGAGCAAGGCTCGTGCGTGGTCTTCCACAAACAGCCAGTCGCGCACCTGCAGGCCATCCCCATACACTGGCAAGGGTTTGCCTTCCAGGGCATTGAGGATCACCAGCGGGATCAGTTTTTCAGGGAAGTGATAGGGGCCATAGTTGTTGGAGCAGTTGGTGACCACCACCGGCAGGCCGTAGGTACGGTTCCACGCACGCACCAAGTGATCGGACGCCGCCTTGCTGGCCGAATAGGGTGAGCTAGGTGCGTAAGGCGTGGTCTCGGTAAACAGGTCGTCTACACCATGAAGGTCGCCATACACCTCATCGGTGGAAATATGATGGAAGCGAAACGCTTCGCGTACCGTGCCGCTGAGGGCCGACCAATAGGCACGCGTGGCTTCTAACAGAGCATAGGTGCCAACGATGTTGGTTTGAATAAATGCCGAGGGGCCATCGATGGAGCGGTCCACATGGGACTCCGCCGCCAGATGCATGATTGCCTCAGGCTCGAAGCGGGCTAGCAGCTCTGCCATTTTCGGCTGGTCGATGATATCGGCCTGCACGAATTCATAGCGCGTGTTGGTAGCAATGCTGGCCAGTGATTCGAGGTTGCCCGCATAGGTGAGCTTGTCGACGTTGAGCACCTCATGCTCAGTGTTTTCAACCAGGTGTCGTACGAGGGCCGAGCCAATGAAGCCCGCCCCGCCAGTGATGAGAATTCGCATGGCTATGCGTCTTTTTCCTTAAGTCGCGGGATAGAAATGCGCATACTTTGTGGGGATACGCTGCCAGGCGCAAGGGTGAATGCACGTTTACTCGCGCCCGCGCCTTGCTTTATGGTTTTGGCGTGATACCGACACAAGGCTAGTACGCCGAGATAACCGCCTCAAATGAGATGATAGTGGCTTTAAAACGCTGCCATGCCCGGTATTATCAGAAAAACGCTGGGCAACGGCGTGGAATATCACGGAATGTATTATTCACCCAGGCGGGCGGCACGCTGCGTGGCCTGGGCTTCTTTTGGAATCGGCGGCTGGCGTGTACGGTCCGATCCACAATTCGATCGCTCGTTGGAGCCCCAATTCATGACTACACTTACAAGCACCCCACGGGCCGATGGCTTCTATATGCCTGCCGAATGGGCTCCGCAGAACCAGATCTGGATGATTTGGCCAGAGCGCTCCGATAACTGGCGGCTCGGTGGCAAGCCCGTCCAAGCGGCCCATGTTGCCCTGGCCCGGGCCATCGCTCGGTTCGAGCCGGTCACTGTGGCCGTATCCGCCAGCCAGTACGAAAACGCCCGCGCGCGCCTGGATGTCCCTAATATCCGCATCGTCGAAATGAGCAGTGACGACGCCTGGATGCGCGACACCGGTCCCACCTTCGTGATCAACGACAGCGGGGAAGTCCGCGGCGTGGATTGGGGCTTTAATGCCTGGGGTGGTTTCAACGGTGGTTTGTACAGCCCCTGGAACCGAGACGAACAGGTTGCAAGCAAAGTCCTGGAGCTTGAGCGCTGCGGCCGTTATCACACCGAAGGTTTCGTGCTGGAAGGCGGTTCCATTCATGTAGACGGCGAGGGCACGTTGATCACCACTGAAGAGTGCCTGCTCAACGCTAACCGTAACCCCCATATGAGCCGTGAAGAGATCGAGGCACTCCTGGGCGACTACCTCAACATCAGCAAGGTCGTTTGGCTGCCCCATGGGCTGTTCAATGATGAAACCGACGGCCATGTGGATAACTTCTGCTGTTACGCACGGCCAGGGGAAGTGTTACTGGCGTGGACAGACGACCCACACAACCCCAACTACAGCCGCTGCCAGGCAGCACTGCAGGTGCTGGAAAACACCCAGGATGCCAAAGGACGCACGTTCATCGTGCATAAAGTCCCGATCCCGGGCCCGCTATTCGCCACGGCCGAAGAGTGCGACGGCGTGGATATTGCTACTGGGAGTCAGCACCGGGACCCGTCAGTGCAACTGGCCGGCTCCTACGTGAACTTCCTGTTTGTCAACGGCGGCATCATCGCCCCAAGCTTCTCCGAAGCCACGGACGACGCGGCTTTGGAGGTGCTTCAGCGGGTATTCCCTGAGCATGAAGTGGTTATGATTCCAGGCCGCGAACTGTTGCTTGGCGGTGGCAATATCCATTGCTTGACCCAACAACAGCCTGCGCCTCATCAGGGATAAAGGTTTTTATATGCGCCTGGTGTTCCATGGCTAGGCGTTTATTACCGCGGTGCCGGGTGCGCTGGCACAGGATTTGTATCTTTGTTTAAGCAGGTGAAGGCGTTTTGCCGTCACGCCGCTGTCATCTGTTCGCTTTAACCTTTGTTGTCCGTTGATCCGGGGATGTTGCAATGAATGTAGTCAGAAGAGCGGAACCCCAAGAGAGTAACAATCTAGCAGGCCCCGCCCTGGGGCAACGCTTCAAGACCAAGGGTTGTGGGGTAGTCAACGGAGAGGATCCGCGCCGGGCGATCGCGGACCGCTACCCGGCAGGCTTAATCAGCGACGACGAACTTGAAGCACTGTTAGGCCGGCCTAAATCCTGAAAATACTTGGCCGATGGCCATCCACCTAGGCCAGGATGCCTGGGTGACCCTTCTGTTAGCCCCGCTTTATTCCATTCTGTAGTTTGACACCGCCTAATACCTCTCACTAGGATCCGCTGCGCTGGGGTTACACCCTAGGCTTGCGCCTGCCTCGCGGCTTGGCTAGCCAAACAACGGCGATGCTTAGACAGCCCTTGCGAGCGTGGCGCGTTTTATCATGAACAAGGAAAACAGCGATGTTGAACTACCGTATTGGCTTGCTGGCGCTGAGCTTGTGCTCCGCCACTGAGGCCATAGCCAGCGATCAGTCTGAAGCCAAGGGCTTTATCGAAGACAGTCACCTCAACGTATTGCTGCGCAACGCGTATATCAACCGTGACTACAAGCATGGCAGTGAGGACCGCGCCGAGTGGGGCCAGGGCGTAATCGGCAATTTCACCTCCGGTTTCACCCAGGGGACCGTGGGTGTAGGCGTGGACGCCTTCGGCCTGTACGCCCTGCGCCTGGACGGCGGCAGCGGCCGTAGCGGCGCTGGCGGCATCGACTTCTTCGAGCAGGACAGCCATAAGAATGCAGAGCACGACTTGGCCCGCGCTGGCGCTGCGGTCAAGTTCAGGGTATCCAACACGCAGCTTAAATACGGCCAGATGATGCCAGCGCTGCCGGTGCTTAACTACGACGACACTCGCCTGTTACCCGAAAGCTACACCGGCTACCTGCTGACCTCTCGGGAAATAGACGGGCTGGAAATCAACGCTGGCCACTTCACTGCTGAAAGCCGCAAAAGCGCAGATGGCCGCGACACCGGCGGGTTGAAGCAAATAGATGTGTTTGGCGGCAGCTACAAGTTCTCCAGCCAGCTGAGCGCATCGGCCTATGCTTCCGACGTGGAAGACCGCCTCAAAAGGCAGTACCTGGGCGTGACCTACGTGATGCCCATGGCGAACGAGCAGTCGCTGACCCTGGACTTCAATGGCTACCGCTCACATTTGGACCAAAGCTACGCAGACCAAATGAACACTGGGCAAGACAACACGATCTGGAGCCTGGGGGCCACCTACGCTTTCGGCCCGCACGCCCTGACCCTGGCGCACCAGCGCAGCACCGGTGATACCGGCTACAACTACGGCGGTTACGGCAAGAACGGTGGCGTGGGTGACGGCGGTTCGACCATCTTCTTGGCTAACTCCTATTGGTCGGACTTCAATGCCGAAGACGAACGCTCCTGGCAGCTGGCCTATGGCGTGGACTTCACTCCCTACGGCCTTCCAGGGCTGAGCTACAAAATTGCCTATGTGCGCGGCGATAACATTCGCACCGATAACGGCAAAGGCACGGAGCGGGAGTGGTTCAACCAACTGCAATACGTGGTTCAAGCCGGGCCTGCCAAGGACTTGAAAGTACGCCTGCGCAGCTCGATGCTGCGTACCTCCAACAATGTGCGCGCCTCCGGTTATAACGACGATGGCAACGAAATGCGAGTGTTCGTGGAGTATCCTATCAGCGTGTTCTAACCCACTAAAAACGCAAGGCGCCTGGTGGACGATATGCAACACTGTGCTGTAATAAGGCACTACCACTGGGCGCGGTATAAGCAGCTAGGGAAGTTCGCGGTCAGGGGCTGTAGATTCGCCCGCCCCAAGGCCGCAACCAAGGAAGGTAACCCATGCAAGCTCAAGTACCCTTTACCTACGCTCAGCTGCTGAGCCTCGCCCAGAGCAGCGCTGAGGTAGGGCAAGCCTGTAATTGCAGTGCTGCCTTACCGCCAGGCTGGTCGGGTTGGCCGATTGGGTTGAGGGAGGCGCAGTTGCAGCCGATAGGTACCCTGGCCGAGTTTGACGAAGAAGACGCCACCCTGGACGAATATCACCCCGCTGGGACCTACTACTGGTCCGCAAACGCGCCTATTGCCCCCCGGTATTACCCCTACAACCAGTGCGGCCTGTGGGCGTGTAGCCTGTGCCAGCGGGTGTTCCTGCGCTACAACGATGACGGTGCCTACCACAGCGAGGCGCGTATCCGCCGCTTGACGCCGGAACTGCTGGTGGACGCGGCGCACCAATATGGCGGGCGCTACCGCCTGGGCCTAGCGTAGCGGTCTTAGGCTAAATCCCATCCAGCGAACGGGGTTCGTGCATTGGGCAACCCTGGTGCTTGGCGCGAAACCCCGCCGAGTGTTCGTAGGCTGGCTTGCGTACTCGCATCACCCCGCCCAATGGCCTGTGCGCCGTTACCCCATGCCAGGGGCTGAACGACATATTCTGGTCCACCGCGCTGACACGTTGTTCAGACCAGGCTGCCTGGGCTGGAATATCGATACGCGCCACGGCGCGGTACGGGCTTTTATCTTCTGGCCATACCACCGAGGCATCCTCGATAGGCATGTCCTCAGTGCTGGTCGCCAGTTGTACACGCACTTCCCAGGCGCCGGCTTGCTCGGCAAAGTAGTCCTGCACCGCTTCACGCAAGCCGTCAGGCTTGTCGTCCAGGTCCACAGGCTGGTCCGTCAGCGCTACCAAGGCAGGCGCTACTGGAGCGACGCTAATTTTTGCGTAATAAGTGCCATACAGCAGGGGCACTACGGTGTAAAAGGTTTCGCCCAGTATATGGGTGAGCGGGTGGGCCCCCAAGCTCTTGAGGGTGCTGCTTTCCCCACCCAGGGCCTCTACCGTGGATTCGATACCCCGCAGCGCGGCCGATAGCGCTTTTTTCATCGTTGGGGCTTTGTCAGTGGTTTTGGCCAGCAGCTTCAGGGTTTTCAAAAATGCCTTTGGGTCCGGCGCGGTAAAGGCCTTGGCGTTCTGCATCACGAAATCCTGCGTGGTATCTGCCTCGCTCCCCGGTAACCGCTCGCCCGGCACGGCCAACACTTTCAGTGCCATCCCCCGCGGCGTAGACACCTTGTCGTCAAGGATATCCCCAGGGTTGGTAGACAGGCGCATTACCACAGGGAACTGGCCTGCCTGAGCAAAGATGCCCTGGGCCAGTTCCGCAGGCAGCCCATTGAGCACAGTAAGCGTGCCGGTAAGCAACCCATGGGCCTTGGCGTGCACACTGCGCACCGGGTGGCCATAATCCGCTGAGGTAGTGTCCAGAATGCTCTGCATGGTCTCGACCAGCGCCTTGCTGGTCTCCTGTTCGTCTTCAGGGACCTGTTCGAAAGGCGGCTGAAAAGCAATCGGCACTGCGCCGGACGGCTGGGTACTCATAGCTACACCTCACCAGGTTGATCGCGGAGGCGCGCCATGGGGAAGGTTCTAATGACCGACTGTAGGCGCGACTTAGTGTCGACCTTGGGGGGTGGGGGGATGTTCCATTAAGGTTAAGTGCAATTTTTTACTGTGCTAACCATTCCTATGAGCGGAAGGATCAGGCTCCAAGTGCCATCATGCGAAGAGACATCCTTGTAGCTAGCGTGGTTGCAACATAGATCATCTGAAAAAGCCCGTCACTCGACAGACTTTTGTTCGAAGCTATAACAGCGTTACCACCCGTTCGACAGTCTGTCTAAGCACCGCCAAGGGCCGCTAGGGATATTGCCGGCGCCCCACGCCGACGAGGGGCCTCTACTGCAACGCTTTCCAATTTTTTATAATGTCCTTGGCAGGGACCATAGAGTATACCCATTCTCGCCCCTCCTTGTTTTTCTCGAATAACCCTAGCTCAACGAGCCCGTTGAGCGCCGACGCCGCGGTATTATAAGAACATCCGAGGTTATGTTGGACATTGGTGATGGTAAATTGTGTCGCAGTATCTGTTTTTGCTACATGCAGCACGATCCTTTGCTTTTCGTTTAGGTCTTTATATAAACCTGATTCGATAATGAAGTTATTGAAATCCGCAATTCCCCTGGCCGTGTCTTCGTAGGCGGCCTTGAACTGCTGCACCGCTTTAGAAATTATTCGCGCCTGAAAGTCAACGAAGTACGTCAAATCCAGATCGTCACTTTCTGTATACAGGTAGCTCTTACCATATTGTGAAAAAGCTGCCTTCAGAGGCGTGCTGATGGTTATATATCTAAATGCATCGTATCCATTCTTGAACATGAACCAGTAAAACAGCGAACGTGCCACTCGACCATTACCATCGTGAAACGGATGCTCAAAGCCTATCATAAAATGAAGAATTATGGCTTTTATCAGGGGATGGAAGTAAATAGCCGAATCCGCCGCCCCGTGATCTTGGTTGATCCACTCTGCGAGCTTTTCAAGCCTGCTTTCCAATCCTGCCGCGGGAGGGGGGGTATAAAGTACGTTATACTCTCCGTCCTCTACAACAACGGTGTCTGTGACCCTGAAGCTCCCCGGATGATATTTTTCGTCATTGATGCCCTCGACACCTGCCTGATGGATATCCAAGATCAAGTCAGTAGTGAGTTTGCTGTGTCTGGACTTCCACGCGCACTGCATCATTCGGAAATTGCCAAGGATCATCTTTTCATCGGGCGTCCTTGGCTGTCTGTTACGCCGGAGCATATCTTTCGCAATAATAGTGGTGGTAGCCGCACCTTCCAATTGACTGCTGCTTATTGCTTCGTCTTGTATTAGGTCTTTGAGTAAGTAGTCAACGTGCTTGGCCTCTCCGATTTGTTTGCTCATCCATTGCAACATGGCTGTAGTTGTATTTTGGTCTACCGCCGTGAATGCTCGGTTGATAGCAGGGGTTAGATAGAGACTTGCCATTTTCGATGGCTCATCAATAGCGATTACAGGGGCAAGCACCCCAAGCCTGGCTTGTTTGACCAAGGCCCATACCAGCTTTGGGTCTAACCCCGAAGGTGCCCTGAACCTCATCTTGTCGTAATGAAGATACCTGCCTTTTTTATCCAAGACAGACATGTGTTCAAGGTACTCCCCTAGCCGCTCAGAGTGGTGCTCAAGCAGCTCTACGAACGGATTTGGGGGATGGGGGGGCGGGCTCTTGATCATGGTATGTCTCAAAAAACGCAGATTTTGAGAGATGGTAGGCCTAAGCACACTATTTTTCAATTTCGCCGCTTATTGAGTTATTAGGGACAATTGCCTGCTAGGAAGGAGCGCTGGATGGGCTGATTAGGCTCTGTACGAAATGGTTTGGGACGAAGGTCAGGCCGGGCCTCGCGGGCAAGGCGAACACCGCCCTGAAACAAAAAAAGCCCACCGCAAGGGTGAGCTTTTTTGATACTGCGAATGGTGCCGGCACCAGGAATCGAACCCGGGACCTACTGATTACAAGTCAGTTGCTCTACCAGCTGAGCTATACCGGCAGGTAAGGGCGCTGATTATAGCGATTAGCGGCGCGCTGTAAAGCGCGGCGTGTCATAGGTTTGCTGCACAGGGGCATTGCAGCCGCTTTAGGACGTTTCCTACAGCAGGGAGGGAGATTTCGACCAGCCTGTACAGAAAGCGCCTACAGGTCGATTGGCCTCCTCAGCCTCACCATGGCGCCTCCCTTCGCCGCTGCGCCTGGGTCGGGGCATAACCGTGCAGTTACGGCGCGGTCATGTGTTCGCTCACCGCGCTGATAAAGGCGAAAATTCATAGCTTTTCCCTTATCGAAAACAAAGAACGATGCTGATACAGGCCGTGGCATACAGGCCATTATCGAAATGGCAGGAGACCACCATGCCAACCGCGCTGATTGTGGATGACCAGCCTTATATTTGGGCAAGCGTTGCAAAGGTTCTTAAGGAAGAAGGGTTCACGACCGTGGCGCAAGCCGGGGATGGGGTTCAAGCCTTGTCGCTGGCGCGCGAGTTGCGCCCGGCGTTGATTGTGTTAGAGATTGCCATTCCCAGACTGGACGGAGTAGATGTGATCCACCGCATCAAGCGCCTGGCCTTCACTACCCGAATCTTGGTGCTCACAACGTATCCCCCGGAGTATGGCGCCGAACGTTGCCTGAAGGCGGGTGCTGCGGGGTTCCTTTGTAAAACCAATACGCTCGACGAGTTTCGCAGCGCAGTGCGTACCCTGGATGCTGGGTTTATCTTCTTTCCCAACCTTGAGCATTGCCAAGACGGCCCTACGGTCGGCGACCTGGACGAGAGAAAACGCATCGAGCAGTTGTCCGTACGGGAGTTGGCGGTATTGCGTTATTTAGCCGTGGGGCTAAATAACATTCAAATTGGCGAGAACCTGTTATTGAGTAACAAGACCGTCAGCTCCTATAAGTCTCGGTTGGTGGCCAAGCTGAAAGTGAAGTCGGTAGTGTGCCTGGCGGAATTAGCCCGGCGACACAACTTGGTTTAAGACTATTCACACAAGCCATTAAGAGCGTCAAGCCGGCGCGACGCGGGCCACATCAAGGTTGCTCAAGGCTTTTGCACAGAGTTATCCACAGGTTGTTACCTGCGTTGGGCCAGCAGTAGGAGGTTGCGCGGCGTGATAGCGGCGTCGCAAAAGGTGCCCAACTGTACTTGGTAACCCTGTTCTGCCAGCCAAAGCGCGCGGTCTAGCACCAGCCATAGTTCCAAGGGCCGTCTGAACAGCGCGCGGGGTAGCTCCAAGTTGCGTACCTGTGCCAGCCGGGCCCAGCCGCTGGTTTCTAGACGGGCCCAGGCCACCGCTTCTGGAACATGCACGCCTTTGAGGGCCGCGAGGTAGCGACAATAGTCCTCGAAGGGCTTTGCCAGCCAGCTCACAGATAAAGACGGCGTGGGCAGGTAGCTGTCCACCCCCCGTAATTGGCGTTGTAACAGGTCGAAGCTTAGCCGCCGGGCCATGGACGTGTCTCGCTGGCGAATCACGCGCGCACCGGCGGTCACCGCTTCGCTGGCGGGCAAGGCTAGGTCTTCAAGGCTCAGTTCCAGCTTGATGGCCTGGCCTTGGGCAGACAACGGCTCATACGCTTGTGCGCTTGTGCGGTTATAGCAGCAGGGGGCTATCGCCAAGGCACCGCACCCGGCTTTAGCAGCAAGCTGCAATAAACGCACATGCAGATCGCCGCAGGCATGCAAAGCCACAGGCGTAGCACCCGCGGGCAATACGGTGTTCGGGGAGAGCACGTTTACGCACAGGTGCCTGACGGCCAGCCTATGCTGCTCGCTCATGGCTTGGCCCTCGGCCACCAAAGCCGGGTTGTATTCGTAGCAGGTCAGGGGCTGGCCTGTACTGCTGGCCAGACGGCGGCCCAGGTGCCCCTTGCCAGCGCACCAGTCTAGCCAGTGCGCTGGGGCCGGCTCAAAGCTTAGGTGGCGGGCGAAGGCTTCAATTTGCTGCCATTTGCGGCCGGGCACGTCCCGCGCCAAGCGCGCAGGCGCGGTTGGAATGGGGTATTGAGGCAAGGGGCCAACGGCGCTGAGCTGGGTGGCTTCAATGGCCAGGGCCGGGTAGGGCGCGGGGGCTGGCAAATCGAGCGGTGCATCAAGCCCGGCCTCGGCTTGAGCCAGGCTGCGCCCTTGTAGCCATTGCCAAAGCTCGGGGTAGGCCTGTTCCCAATCCAAGTGGAGATGCATAAAAGGCCGTGGTTTCCATAACCCTTCGTGCTGCTTGAGGAAGGCCCCTAAGGTTTGAAAGCGCGCTGCTAGCTGTTCTGCTTGCAACATGCTTAGCGAATGCTAAAGGGGAAGTACTTGTCGTTGATCTTCTTGTAGGTGCCATCCAGCAGAATGTCTTTGAGCGCCACGTTCAAGCGCGTTCGCAGCGGGTCGTTGAGGCGGGTAGCGATGGCCACGGGGTCGCCGTCTTTCACAGGTTCCCCCTTGAGCTCGAAGCCTTTGCCCGCATCAGTGCGCAGCCATTCATAGGCACTGTATTTGTCGCCCAGGGCAGCATCTAACTGGCCATTGGTTAAAGCCACGTAGAGCTCGTCCTGGGTTTGGAAATTTTGCACGATCGCTACGTCGGCGGCGTTTTCTTGGAGCCAGGTGGCCGCCAGGGTGCCTTCCTGAGCGCCAAGGGTTTTGCCCATAAAGCTACCGTGGTCGCCGGTCAGGTCACTGGTGGGCGCAGCGATGAACTGCAGCTTGTTGATGTAGTAAGCGTCGGTGAAATCCACCAATTGCTTGCGCTGCTCGGTGACCGACAGCGAAGAGATCAGGAAGTCGAAGTTATTGTTATTGAGCGCCGGAATAAGGTTCTCGAAATCAGCCGTCACGATCTCGCACTCCACCTTCATTTTGGCGCATAGCGCCGCGCCGATGTCGGCGTCGAACCCTACTACCTGGCCACTGGCGTCGGTGTCATTAAAAGGCGGATGACCTCCCTCCATGCCCATGCGCAGCTTTTCGACCGCATAGGCAGATGGCACCAGGGTGAAGGCCAGCAGGCAGGCGAATAGCGAACCAGACAGTCGAGCCATGTAGCGAACTCCAGTGAGCAAGGTAACGGTGAATATCGAGGCAATGTCGCTTCGACAACGGTTATGACAGAAACATCACGGCCTGCTGCTCTTAGCTGTGACATTTTATTCAAGGCGCATTACCTTGCTTGGTTACCGAGTAACACCTCTAAAAGCTGAAACGATTATCCCGGTTGCACCCTTTTAAGCATCAAAGGTGTTACCTGATGCACGAAAAAGGTGCGTTTTTCCTCTACTGAAGTGAGTAATCCGGTAATCTTTCCTACAGTCTGCGGCAAAAAGCCCTATTGCTCAAAGGCTTGCCATAAGGCTGCACACCTTGGGCGGCGCGTCTTCTGAAAGATTTTGCATCAATTTGGCGCGCATTTTGCCTGCCATGGGGGGAACGGCGCGTTACCTGCCCCTGTGCAAGTAACACAGGCTGTGGCCGTAAAAGTCGCTTTCTAGGAAGGTATACCTATGAGCAGTATTCAAAACGCCGGTGGGCTTGCCCAAGGGCTTAAACAGCGTCATGTGACCATGCTGTCGATTGCAGGCGTTATCGGAGCTGGTTTGTTCGTGGGGTCTGGCCATGCCATTGCCGAGGCCGGGCCTGCGGTGCTGTTAGCCTACGCGGCAGCGGGTACGCTAGTGGTGTTGGTGATGCGCATGCTGGGTGAAATGGCCGTAGCCTCCCCAGACACCGGCTCGTTCTCAACCTATGCCGATCGCGCCATTGGCCACTGGGCCGGCTTCACCATCGGCTGGCTATATTGGTGGTTCTGGGTGTTGGTGATTCCACTGGAGGCCAACGCTGCCGCGGCTATCTTGCACACCTGGATTCCAGAGGTTCAGGTATGGGTATTCGCCCTTATCATTACCGCCGTGCTGACCGTCACTAACCTGTTCAGTGTGAAGAACTATGGCGAGTTCGAGTTCTGGTTTGCGTTGCTCAAGGTAATCGCCATCGTTGCCTTTATCGTGGTGGGCCTGGGTGCAGCGTTCGGCTTCGTACCGGGCAGCCAAGTGAGCGGCTTTAGCCATGTGACCGACACTCAAGGCTTTATGCCCAATGGGCTGGGCGCCGTGGTCGCGGCCATGCTAACCACCATGTTCTCCTTTATGGGCACCGAGATCGTAACCATCGCGGCGTCCGAGTCCCGCGACCCAGGCCGGCAGATTTCCAAAGCCACCAACTCGGTGATCTGGCGTATCTGCCTGTTCTACCTGGTGTCTATCTTCTTGGTGGTTGCGCTGGTGCCGTGGAACGACCCAGCCTTGCCGAAGCTGGGCTCGTACCAAACCGTGCTGGATCTGATTGGGGTGCCGAACGCCAAGCTGATCGTGGACATCGTGGTATTGGTAGCGGTAACCAGCTGCCTGAACTCCGCGCTCTACACCTCTTCGCGCATGCTCTTCTCCCTTAGCAAGCGTGGCGACGCACCTAAGGTGGCACAACGTACGTCCCGCGTAGGTACGCCATATGCCGCGGTTATTCTGTCCACGGCGGCTGCGTTCCTGGCTACTTTCGCCAACTATGTAGCCCCGGCAGAGGTATTCGACTTCCTGCTGGCCAGCTCCGGCGCCATCGCGCTGCTGGTGTACTTGGTGATCGCATTCTCGCAATTGCGTATGCGTCGCCAGGCCGAGGCCCGTGGCGAGAGGCTGACCTTCAAGATGTGGGCCTTCCCTGGGCTTACCTACTTGGTCATCGCCTTTATCATCGCGGTGCTCACTGTGATGTTCCTGCGTGACGACCATCGCGTGGAGATCATCGCCACGGGTTTGCTGACCGTTGCCGTGGTGCTGGCCGGTTTGCTCGTGGACCGCCGACGCAAAGCCGCTGGCCATCCTCGGGTAGCACTGGGGTAACCAGCCGCGCTAGCTGACCTGGAAGACAAAAAGGCCGCAGCCTGTGAAGGGCCCGGCCTTTTTGTTTGAGCGGGCCTACCAGCGAGGGCCATCGAAGTGGCGGTACTCCCAGTGCCGGGGCGGCGGGGCGGGGCGGTAATACACCGGTGGCGGGATTTGCTGGTAGTAGACCGGTTGCGGCGTCCGCTGATAATACACCGGCCGCGCAGGTTGATAGTAATACCTAGGCTGGGGTGCATAACGCCGCTCATAGCGGTCGTCGTGATGACGATGGTGATGATGGCCGCCGTCCCAACTGCTGGCAATCAGCGCGCCTACGGCTGCTCCGGCAATTACCGGCACGATTAGGTTGCGCTCGTCCGCCGAGGCCGTACCGGCAACGCCAGCCACGGCCACGGCGGTGGACAGAATCAGGGCTTTGGTCAACTTCGCGAACATGGTGTCTCCTCGGGCGCCGCTTGTGGTCGCGCCATGGAGCTATCAAACACCATTGCTGTGTAAAGTACCGTCTAGGAAGCGTAAAGGTTTGGTAAGGGCGCGGCGTTTGACGCTACACCGGCTGCCGTGTAGCAATCTCCTCGGCCGCCGCCTGATAGGCTTCGATGAACTCAGGCGTTTCCATCAGCGCGATGGCATCTTCTTCGCTCATTTGATGCTGCCGTTCGTAATACGCCACCCATAGCGAAATGATCAGGTCTTCCACGTCGCTTTGCGCGTAGTTGTCGATCACCAAGGCCAGAGGGGAGTTTTCGAGGAAGGCGGCACACAAGGCTTGCAGGGCATCGGCTTCGGCCTGGGCCATGGCGTCGAACAGCTCATCGAACGCATCGATTTCCATGCCGCCTTCGAAAAACTCTTCCATGCTGATGGTATCGGGAGAAAGCGCGTCCGGGTTCTTGGGTGCTGGCGCGTCTGCCAGGTTGTTGCGGGTGATGCGGTTCTGCCGGGCCTTGGCCGAGGCGCGTTTGTTCTTCTTTTGCTGCTTGCGGGGGGAGGACATAAGGCGGGCTCCTGTGCCGGCGCGAAACATAGCACTATAGCCTGCTAGCTATAGGGGCTGAATAGTTCGCCAGCTATCACTGGTGCCCATATCCGGCACAACAAAAAACCCCTGAACCTTGCGATTCAGGGGCTTACATAAGATGGTGCCCAGGGACGGAATCGAACCGCCGACACGGGGATTTTCAATCCCCTGCTCTACCAACTGAGCTACCTGGGCAACGGGGCGCATTAAACGGGTTTTTCAGGGTTGCGTCAAGCGTTGGTGCAAAAAAATTTTAATCATTACCGTCGCTTACGGGGCAAACCCTTATTCGGAGGGCGGAACGTAGCCTTCTGCCTGGGCATATTCCTCGCCAGACAGAAACTTGTCCATTTCCACCTGAAGGAATTTGCGGTCTTCGGCATTCATCATGTTCAGCCGGCGCTCGTTAATCAGCAGGGTCTGGTGTTTCTGCCAATCGGCCCAGGCTTTCTGCGATACGTGCTGGAAGATGTCTTCGCCTTTGACGCCAGGGTAGGGCGGGCGCTCCAGGGCGGGCAGTTCTTCTTTATATTTGCGGCACATTACGGTGCGGGTCATTCGGGTTCTCCTGCGTGCAAGGCGGCTGTCGCACGCTCCAGCAAGGTTTTCACCGGGGCGGCGAGGCCCAGGCGCGGTGGGTTGGCGAGGTTATACCAAAGCCAGTCGGCCTCGGCCACGTGGCTGCCGCGGGTGTTCACCCGTACCAGCCACGGCTCGATGGCCAGTTGGAAGTGGCTAAAGGTATGGGTCAGCCCCGCCAATGCCTGGGTGCCCAGCAGGCTGAGGTCATGCTGGGCAATCAGGTGTTCGATGTCGGCATAGCTATCGAGTTGCGGCAGGCTCCACAACCCGCCCCACAGCCCTGTGGAGGGGCGGCGGTACAACAGAATATGGCCCTCGGCATTGGCCAGCAGCGGCATCAGGGTTTGCCGCTGAGGCAGCGTTTTGCGCGGTTTGGGCGCGGGGTAACGGGTTTCTTCGCCCAGCAGGTGAGCGCGGCAGCCTTCTCGCAAGGGGCAGAGCAGGCAGCTAGGGCGGCTGCGGGTGCACAGGGTTGCGCCCAAATCCATCATCGCCTGGGTGTAGTCATTTACGCGGGCGTGGGGGGTATAGCGCTCGGCGGTTTCCCACAGCGCCTTGGCAACCTTGGGCTCGCCGGGGTAACCGGCTTGCGCGGTATAGCGCGCCAACACTCGCTTAACGTTGCCATCAAGGATGGGGGCACGCAGGCCCATGCTGATACTGGCAATGGCGCCTGCGGTGGAGCGGCCAATGCCGGGTAAGGTTTCCAACAGAATCGGGTCCCGCGGGAATTCCCCCTGGTAGTCCGCCATCACGATGCGCGCGGCCTTTTGCAGGTTGCGCGCGCGGGTGTAGTAGCCCAGGCCCGTCCACAGGTGTAGCACCTCGTCTTCAGGGGCTTCGGCCAGGTGGCGCACTGTGGGCAGCGCCTCCATAAAGCGGTCGAAGTAATTGAGCACGGTGCTCACCTGGGTCTGCTGCAGCATGATCTCCGACACCCACACGCGGTAAGGGTTGATCTGCTGCTGCCAGGGCAAGTCGTGACGGCCGTGCCGGTCGAACCAGGTCAGCACGGCGGTGGAAAACTGCTCGGGGCTCATCGTTTGAACAGGCCTTTAAGGGCGTCTTTGATCTCTGGGCTGACTTTATCCCCCAGCTTGTCTTCGATCTTTTCTTCGAGTCGGTTACGTACCGCCTGAGTCGCTACCTGGCCAATGCCTTCGCGGTCTACTCGGCAGGCACGGGCGCCGAGCTCCAAGGGGCCACGGCAACGGATAGGCAGCTCCAGGTTGGCGAACCGGTCATTGACCTGGCAAGCAGGGTCGGCCATGTTGCCGCTCTCACCTTCCACCACCACGCCTACGCGGTAGTCCAGGCCCAGCACGCGCAGGTCGATGTCACCCTTGCCGTTGACCCGCAAGCCAGGAATGCTGGCGTTGAAGTCCGGGTTGTTGGCCACGCCGTCGCGTATCGTGAGGGTGCCGTGCAGGCGCTGGAACGGTGTGTCACGCCCGCGGGGTTCGCTGCTGAGGGTTTTACGGTTGAGCAGGGCGATGCCTTGGCACAGTTGTTGTTCCAGGTTGGCATTGACCAGCACGCCGTTGTCCAGGGTAAAGCGGCCTTGGCCATCCAGGTTATCGATCAAAGCCTTTTGGCTGTTGCCCGCGCCTTGCAGGTCCGCGTCCAGGGTCAGCAGGCCGCGCACCGGAGGCGTGGCGGTGCGGCCAGCCAATACGGCCTCTACCGGCACGCGGTTGAGGTGGGCTTGAGCATGGACAGTGGGTACCTCAGGGCGCACATCGAGGTTACCGCTGGCACTGAATTCGCCTTGGGCAATCTGCCCGCTCAGGGCTTGAAGCTTGAGCAGCCCGCCGCTGCCCGTGGCACTGAGCCGGGCGTTGTCGATCGGTAGTTTTTGTACGGTCAGGTGGCCTAGGCTGAGGTCCGCTTGCAGGTCCAACGCGCGCAGGCGCTCCACTGGGAACAGCCGGTCGTCGCTCCAGGCCTGACGCCCGGGGGCATCGGGCAGGGGCGAGTTGCCGCCGCTGGCCATGGCCGCGGCTTCGGTGCTTTGCACTTCTGCCTGGCGCGCGGCGGTGGTGCCCTGGGCTTGCTGGCTATCAGCGGGCAGGTAGCGGTCCAGATCCAGCGTGTCGCCCTGCAACTTGATGCGCAGTGCTTGGCGGGCGATGTCGTCCACGGCCAGGCGGCCGGTCAGGGCGCTGCCGTCTAGCTTGATGGAAAGGTCTTCCAAGGCCACGGCATTGCGGTTGCCGGTCAGTTGGGTGACCAATTCTACTTGGGTCAGCGCGGTAGCGTCAGCCGTGGCTGGCACCGGCTGGCCAATGCCTTGCAGGAAGGCACGCAGGTCCAGTTGGGCGATAGACAGTGCGCCGCTCAGTTGCGGGGCGCTGTTCACATCGCGCAGGTGCAACTCGCCGAGCGCGCGGAACTGGTTGGCGGTCACCTTGAGGTTGTTCCAGTCCGCCACATTGGCGGCCAGGTCGGCCAACAACTGCCCTTGGGCAGAGAACGTAAGGGTTTGGCCCTGCAAAGGCGCGCCAGTGAGTTCGCCCCCCAGGCGCATGTCTTCGAACTGGTACCGCTGCACGGACGGGTCGAAGCGCAACGTGCCCTTAAGCTCGGTGCGGGCGCGCAGCTCCGGCTGATTGGTTCCCAGGAAGGCAGTGAGGGTAACGGGCGTATCGGTAGCCGAATGCACGGTGCCGGTACTCAGTTGAATGCTTTCAGCAGTGAAGCTGCGGCCGCTTTGTTCGTCCAGATAGGTGACCCGACCGTTATTGAGGGTCAGGCTGTCAATATCCAGCTTAAGTGGGCGGCGTGGCTCGGAAGGCTCAGGCGCCTCGCCAGGAGTTGTCGAGCCTGCACTGTGTGGCTGCTGCGCATCGCCAGGCAGGGGCTTGCCCAGGTCTTCCCAGTTGCCATGGCCTTCGGCGCTGCGGTGCAGGTTCAACTCCAGGCCGTCCACCCGTACGTCGCTCATTTGCACTTCGCGACGCAGCAGGGGCAGCACGCGTACCGATAACCCCAGCAACTGCAGGTTAGCGATGGGGCTGTCGGGCTGGGCCAGGGTGGCCACGCTGGCGTCATGCAGTTCCAGGCCGAGCCAGGGGAACAGGCTCCAGCCGATGTCGCCGTTGAGGGTAAGTGCTACATGGGCTTTATCGCGGGCAAGCTTACGGATTTGGTCTTTGTAATCGTTGGGATCGATAAAATGGGTCAGGGCGAAGCCGAGAGCCACGATGATCAGCAACAGCCCGAGTACGAACAGCCCCAGGATTTTGCCGAACGCTTTCATGGGCAGGGTCCTTGTGGTTCGAGTCATAGTGTGGCGCGAGTATAGCGTTTTGCCCGGCCCTACAGCGCCTCGGTTGCGCTTAAGTCTATTTTCGTCACCGCCCATCGGGATCACTCCGGGCCAGAGCCTCTGCATGAAAAAAGACGATAGCAGTTTGCTTCCACTGGCTGAAACAAATGGGTACTCTGCGCACCTCTAAGGCTTTTGCGACAAATTGTCGCGTTTTCGGGATCGCTGCCGATAAAACGATCACGTGCGGTTCGCACGCAAGATCGTGGCAATCCTCGTGTACCAGGTGCCCGCCTGGTATTGCAGCCGTGAGCCACACCACAACTAGGGGTAGTACATGACGCAAAGCACTCACGCGGCGGGAGCGGCTCAGCAGCCGGGTTTCTTCGCCAAAGAACGCATCATCGCAAGGCCCGGTTTCAACCGCTGGCTGGTGCCACCAGCCGCGCTGGCCATTCACCTGTGCATCGGTATGGCCTACGGGTTCTCGGTGTTCTGGCTACCCCTGTCCAAAGCGCTGGGGATTAGCGCGGCGGTAGCTTGCCCAGCAGACATGGGCTTTATCAGCCAGATGTTTTCGTCTAACTGCGACTGGCCGATCTCTATGCTCGGCTGGATCTATACGCTGTTCTTCATCTTCCTCGGTTGTTCGGCGGCTGCCTGGGGTGGCTGGCTGGAACACGCAGGCCCGCGTAAGGCTGGCGTGGTATCGGCTTTGTGCTGGTGCGGCGGCCTGGTGATCTCGGCGCTGGGTGTGTACACCCACCAGATCTGGCTGATGTGGATAGGCTCGGGCGTAATCGGTGGTATCGGCCTGGGTTTGGGCTACATTTCGCCGGTGTCCACGCTGATCAAGTGGTTCCCGGACAAACGCGGCATGGCAACCGGCATGGCGATCATGGGTTTCGGTGGTGGCGCCATGGTGGGCGCGCCTTTGGCTACCGCGCTGATGTCGCATTTCGCTACGCCAACCAGCGTGGGTGTATGGCAGAGCTTTCTGGTGATGGCCGCGATCTACTTCGTGTTCATGATCGGTGGCGCGCTCACCTACCGCGTACCGCCAACTGGCTGGAAGCCTGAAGGCTGGGTTGCTCCGGCGAAGAAAGCGGGCAATACCTTGATCACCGACCGCCATGTGCATGTCAGCGTGGCCTGGAAAACTCCGCAATTCGCGCTGGTATGGCTGGTGCTGTGCCTGAACGTTTCGGCCGGTATCGGCATTCTGGGCATGGCCTCGCCGCTGCTGCAGGAAGTGTTCGCGGGTAAGCTGCTAGGGACCAATCAGAGTTTCAGCGAACTGGCCCCGGCGCAATTGGCACAGATTGCCGCCATCGCCGCAGGTTTCACCGGGCTGCTGAGCCTGTTCAACATTGGCGGGCGGTTCTTCTGGGCTACGTTCTCGGACTACATTGGCCGAAAGTATACTTACTTCGTGTTCTTCGCCTTAGGCATGGCGCTTTATGGCTTGGTGCCTAACCTGGGTCACCTGGGTAACATCGCGCTGTTCGTGGCAGCGTTCTGCATCATCCTGTCCATGTACGGCGGTGGCTTCTCTACGGTCCCGGCTTACCTGGCAGACCTGTTCGGCACCCAGATGGTCGGCGCCATTCACGGCCGCTTGCTCACCGCGTGGGCCGCGGCTGGGGTACTGGGCCCGGTGTTGGTGAACTACCTGCGTGAGTACCAATTGAGTACCGGCGTGGAACGCGCCGCGGTGTATGACACCACGCTGTATATCCTGGCGGGCTTGCTGGTGCTGGGCTTTATCTGCAACGCGCTGATCCGCCCGGTCGCCGACAAGTACTTCATGACCCCTGAGCAACTGGCCGCCGAGCGCGCCCTCAGCCATGACAAGGGCGCTTCGGGCTCTACCGTGCTGGAATGGCGCGGCGCGCCTAGCACTCGGCCATTGGTGGTTGCTGCCTGGCTGGCGGTAGGTATCCCGCTGGCGTGGGGTGTGATCGTGACCATCCAGAAGACCGCTGTACTGTTCCACTAAGCGTTTGTAATCCCCAAACCCCGCCTTGCCTTTCGGCTTGGCGGGGTTTTTCGTTTCTTCGTCGTGTTCGCTTCATGCCACCCACGGTATAGGCCTATACTGTGGCCCTTTTTCGCTAATGAATCAGTGCGGAGTTGGTGATGGCCGAACGTAAGGCGTTCGTCGAGCGCAACACTCTGGAAACCCAGATCAAAGCCTCGATCAACCTGGATGGCACCGGTAAGGCCCGGTTCGACCTTGGTGTACCTTTTCTGGAGCATATGCTCGATCAGATCGCCCGCCATGGGTTGATCGACCTGGACATCGAATGCAAGGGTGACTTGGCCATCGACGACCACCACACCGTCGAAGACGTGGGCATCACCCTGGGCCAGGCCTTCGCCCGCGCCGTGGGGGATAAAAAAGGCATCCGCCGCTATGGCCATGCCTATGTACCTCTGGATGAAGCCTTGTCGCGGGTAGTGATCGACTTCTCTGGCCGCCCAGGCTTGCAGATGCATGTGCCTTACACCCGCGCGGTGGTGGGGCGGTTCGACGTAGACCTGTTCCAGGAGTTCTTCCAGGGCTTCGTCAACCATGCCCAGGTCACTCTGCACATCGACAACCTGCGCGGTGTGAACACCCACCACCAGATCGAAACCGTGTTCAAGGCCTTTGGCCGGGCCCTGCGCATGGCCGTGGAAGTGGACGAGCGCATGGCTGGCCAAATGCCCTCCACCAAGGGTGTGCTCTAATGCAAACGGTAGCGGTGATCGATTACGGCATGGGCAACCTGCACTCCGTGGCCAAGGCTCTAGAGCATGTGGGCGCTGGCAAAGTAGTGGTGACCAGCGACGCGGCGGTGATCCGCGAGGCGGACCGCGTGGTCTTCCCCGGCGTGGGCGCCATTCGCGACTGCATGGCGGAAATCCGCAGGCTCGGTTTCGACGCCCTGGTGCGGGAAGTGAGCCAGGATCGCCCCTTCCTGGGCATTTGCGTGGGTATGCAAGCGCTGATGGAGCGTAGCGAAGAGAATGATGGCGTGGACTGCATCGGCCTGTTCCCTGGCCAGGTACGGTTCTTCGGGAAAAACCTGCATGAAGGCGGCGAGCACCTGAAGGTGCCGCACATGGGCTGGAATGAGATCAGCCTGGCCATTGACCATCCTCTGTGGCATAGCATCCCGGACCAGGCCCGTTTTTACTTCGTGCACAGCTACTACATCGAAGCGGGCAAGCCCCAGCAGGTAGCGGGCCGTGGCCATTATGGCAAGGACTTCGCCGCCGCGCTGGCGGAAGGCTCTCGCTTCGCCGTGCAGTTCCATCCTGAAAAAAGCCACACCCATGGCCTGCAGTTGCTGCAGAACTTCGCCAGTTGGGATGGCCGCTGGTAAGGATTTTCAGCTGCAAGCTATAAGCGGCAAGCTGCAAGTTAGAAGCACAACCACCGCTTACGCTTGCTTTTACTTATAGCTTGCAGCTTGCTACTAATGCCGAAGGAATTCCCATGCTTATTATTCCCGCTATCGATCTGAAAGACGGTGCCTGCGTGCGCCTGCGCCAAGGGCGCATGGAGGACTCCACGGTGTTCTCCGACGACCCCGTGAACATGGCCGCCAAGTGGGTAGACGGCGGCTGCCGTCGGCTGCACCTGGTCGACCTCAATGGCGCTTTCGAAGGCCAGCCAGTCAACGGCGAAGTGGTCACGGCTATCGCCAAGCGTTACCCCAGCCTACCGATCCAGATCGGCGGGGGTATTCGTTCGCTGGAAACCATTGAGCATTACGTCAGGGCAGGTGTGAGCTACGTGATCATCGGCACCAAGGCAGTCAAGCAGCCTGAGTTCGTGGCCGAAGCCTGCAAGGCGTTCCCGGGCAAAGTCATCGTAGGGCTGGACGCCAAAGACGGTTTCGTCGCGACCGACGGCTGGGCCGAGGTCAGCAGTGTGCAGGTGATTGACCTGGCCAAGCGTTTCGAGGCTGATGGCGTGTCAGCCATCGTCTACACCGACATCGCCAAGGACGGGATGATGCAGGGCTGCAACGTACCTTTCACCGCCGCGCTGGCCGAGGCCACGCGGATTCCAGTCATCGCCTCTGGCGGCATCCATAACCTGAGTGACATCAAGGCCCTGCTAGATGCCAAGGCACCGGGCATCATCGGCGCCATCACGGGCCGCGCCATCTACGAAGGCACCCTTGACGTAGCCGAAGCCCAGGCGTTTTGCGATACCTATTGAGCCACGAGCTGTAGCAGCCGGGCTTGCCCGCGACACATGCCCGTTTTCTTGCCGCTTGAAGCTTAAAGCTGCCGACGAAGGAGGCCCCCGCATGGCCCTAGCGAAACGCATCATCCCTTGCCTGGACGTGGACAACGGCCGGGTTGTGAAAGGCGTGAAGTTCGAAAACATCCGCGATGCCGGAGATCCGGTAGAAATCGCCCGCCGTTACGATGAGCAGGGCGCGGATGAAATTACCTTTCTGGACATCACTGCCAGTGTCGATGGCCGGGACACTACCCTCCATACCGTGGAGCGCATGGCCAGCCAGGTGTTTATTCCGCTGACCGTAGGCGGTGGTGTGCGCACCGTGCAGGACATCCGCAACCTGCTCAATGCCGGCGCGGATAAGGTCTCCATCAATACCGCCGCTGTTTTCAACCCCGAGTTCGTGGGTGAAGCTGCCGCGCGTTTCGGCTCCCAGTGCATCGTGGTCGCCATCGACGCCAAGAAGGTGTCTGGCCCCGGCGAAATACCGCGCTGGGAGATTTTCACCCACGGCGGGCGCAAGCCCACGGGGTTGGATGCCGTAGAGTGGGCAAAGAAAATGGAAGGCCTGGGCGCGGGGGAGATCCTGCTCACCAGCATGGACCAGGACGGCATGAAAAGCGGCTTCGACCTGGGCGTGACCCGCGCCATCAGCGACGCTTTGGGCATTCCGGTGATTGCTTCAGGTGGCGTAGGCAACCTGCAACACCTGGCCGACGGTATCACCGAAGGCCATGCCAGCGCGGTATTGGCAGCCAGTATTTTCCACTTCGGTGAGTACACGGTGCCCGAAGCCAAAGCGTTTATGGCCGCCCAAGGGATTTGCATTCGATAATACGGGCCTATTCGCCAGCCTCCTGTGTAGGAGCCAGCAAAGCTGGCGAATGGTCTTTATTCGCCAGCTTTGCTGGCTCCTACAGAGTGAACTGCGCCCCAAATGTTGGACACCTATCCAACCTTATGGGGCGTTTTTCATGGGTAAGTACTCAAAAGACTT
>NZ_JBSKHS010000025.1:0-39393 GCF_057128685.1 Pseudomonas artemisiae | reverse complement strand
CCTAAGCCCTGTAGCGTACAGGGCCCAGGCTCAAACGGCTTAACGATCACTGTCCAGGTTTTGGGGCGCAGTTCAGGGGGCCAGTGCCAGCTGGCTAACCTTGTACTCATTCAAAGGAGTTATCGATATGTTGAAAGGATTATCCAAATACCTGATCGGAGGTGCTTTGTTCTTAGCGATGTCCACTGTCACCGCCGTGCAGGCTGCTGAAAAACGTGACCTGATCATCGACACCGACCCAGGCGCTGATGATGTAGTGGCGTTATTGCTAGCGCTGGCATCGCCTGAAGAACTGAATGTGATGGCAATCACCACGGTGGCCGGCAACGTACGGCTGGATAAAACCTCGCGTAACGCCCGGCTGGCGCGAGAGTGGGCAGGCCGTGAAGAGGTCCCAGTGTATGCCGGCGCGCCCAGGCCGCTGGTGCGCACGCCGATTTACGCTGAAAACGTACATGGGCAGGAAGGGTTGCCCGGCATCCAGGTACATGAACCAGCCAAAGGCCTGGCCCCTGGCAACGCAGTGGCCTACTTGATTCGTACCCTGAGCCAGGCACGCCCTCACAGTGTCACCCTCGCCATGCTAGGGCCGCAAACCAATCTCGCGCTGGCGCTTGCCCAGGCTCCGGAAATCACCCAAGGCATCAAGGAAGTGGTGGTCATGGGCGGCGCGCACTTCAATGGCGGCAATATCACCCCCGTGGCCGAGTTCAACCTCTATGCCGACCCGCACGCCGCGCAAATCGTGCTCGCCAGTGGTGTCAAATTCACCTACGTGCCGCTGGACGTGACCCACAAGATCCTCACCAGCGAAGCCCGGCTCAAGCAGATCGCCGCCCTTGGCAACCATGCGAGCACCCTGGTGGTGGACATCCTTAATGAATACGTAAAACTGGATATGGAACACTATGGCCTGCCCGGCGGGCCGGTGCATGATGCCAGCGTTATCGCCTTTTTGCTTAAACCCGAGCTGTTCTCCGGGCGGCAGGTCAACCTTGCCATCGACACCCGAGAAGGGCTTGGCTTCGGTCAAACCGTGGCCGACTGGTACGGCACCCTCAAGCAACCGCAGAATGTATTCTGGATCGCCAATGGCAATGCCCAAGGCTTTTTCGACTTGCTAAGCGCGCGCTTGGGGCGGTTGAAATAGGATTATTTGGTTTGGTAGCGCGGGTTCAGAACGTAGCTTTATGGAGCACGTAATCTCCTTCCCTGCACGCTTGAATCAGGACACCCCGATGCAGCTGGAATGGCTCGAAGACTTTATCGAACTGGCGCGAGTGCGCAGCCTGTCGCGAGCGGCGGAAAACCGGTGCGTGACCCATCCGGCCTTCGGCCGCAGGATTCGCGCGCTCGAGGACTGGGCGGGCATTGCGCTGATCGAGCGTAAGCAACCGCTATCGCTCACTCCCGGTGGGTTGCTGTTTCTGGATGCGGCGACGCAATCGCTTGAACTGTTGAACACCGTGCGGGCGCAGTTTCAGGCTTCAGGTGTCGATCAGGGCACGCCTGTGCGGATCGCAACGGGGCGCACCTTGGCGAGTGATTTTTTCCCTGATTGGTATGAAACACTCACCGAGCGTTTTGGCGTTTTCCCTGTTTCCCTCGTAACCAGTGGCGCCCAGGAGGCTATCAGGCGCCTCGCCGCGGGCGAGGTAGACCTGCTGCTGATTTTCTCCAGCCCACAGACTCACCTGTTGATCGACCCTGAACGGTTCGAGTCCATGACGCTAACCACCGAGGCGTTGCTGCCAGTCAGCGCGCCCTTGGCCGATGGCACGCCCAAGTTTGCAATTTCCGCCGACGGCCAAGGCCCTGTAGTGCCTTGGTTGGCGCTGTCGCCTTCACTCACCCTGCGTGGTGCTTTGGCGCGGCACCTGGCTAGCCTGCCGCACCGGTTGAGTTTGCGGATGATCTACGAGGCTGATTCCTACGAGGCGATTCTTGAAATGGCCAAGCGCGGCAATGGCTTGGCCTGGCTGCCGCGCATGGCCGTAAGAAAGGCCTTGCACGCCTCGGAACTGGTTATCGCCGCAGGGCCGCGGTACCAGTTCACCTTTGATATTTCGTTGCATCGGCTGCGCGCCAATCGCGGCGAACCGCTAATGAGCATATGGAAAGGCCTGCAGAGCGGTGCACTAAAGCTGGGCGCCAACTAAATACCTGCCTACCGTCATCGGCTTGTAACAGCGCAGGTTAGCGCCCCGTGCCGAAATAGCTCGTTTCTGTGCCGAATCAGCAATTGTTCATCGCCGCGCGTTGATTAACAGTAAGCCCCACTTGATGCATTTCGATGACCTAAACCCATAGGCCATCAATACCGCTTTCCCCTAGCAGCCTTAGAGGGTTGTTTCCAAAAAATAACAGGATCAGCACGGCGCCGTGGCTCGGTTGCGGCGGTTGATCCCTACCGTGAATCGCCGGGGCATCGCCATGACCGCACCATCATCCGCTTTGAATCCGCCGCTCACCGCAGGCAAGCGTGGGCCTTGGAAGGAGATCGTCGCCGCCAGCATTGGCAACGCACTGGAGTTCTACGACCTGCTGATCTACGGCTATTTCGCGGTGGTTATCGGCAAGTTGTTTTTCCCTTCTGATAACGAAACCACCTCGCTGCTGCTAAGCGTTGCCTCTTTTGGTATCTCGTTTCTGATGCGCCCGCTCGGCGCCATTGTGCTGGGTTCGTACGCCGACCGCGCAGGCCGCAAGGCATCGCTGACCGTGTCGATTTTGATCATGATGATCGGCACGGCAATGATCACCTTCACGCCCTCTTATGAGCAGATTGGCCTGGCGGCACCGCTGCTGATTGTAGTTGCGCGCATGCTTCAGGGCTTCTCGACAGGGGGCGAGTTCGGCGCCGCCACCGCCTTTATGGTGGAACACGCCGAACCCCGTCGGCGAGGCTTTTTTGCCAGTTGGCAACTGTCGACCCAGGGCCTGGCAACCGTGCTGGCGGCCGGTGTGAGCGCACTGCTCAGCTATGTGCTGACGGATGTGCAACTGAGCGACTGGGGCTGGCGCGTGGCCTTCGGCGTTGGCCTGCTGATTGGCCCGGTAGGGTTTTATATCCGGAGCCAGATCGACGAAACCCCCGACTTCCAGAAAGTCGCTGCCGATAAACCCGAGAAAACCCCTCTGCGTGATGTACTGGTCAAGGGCCGTTACAGCCTGCTTTTGGCCATTGGCGTAGTGGCTGGCGCTACTGCCTTTAACTATGTGCATAAGTTGTATATGCCAACTTACGCTTTGAAGCAGCTGCATATCGCCGCGACCTCTTCATACCTGGGTGCACTGGTGACCGGCCTTACACTGATGGTCATGGCGCCGGTCTTCGGCACGCTGTCGGACCGGTTCGGCCGCTTTAAAGTACTGACCCTGGCGCTGTTGATGACGGGGCTGTCTTCCTACCCACTGTTTGTACTGCTCAATCATTTCCCCAGCGTGGCAACGCTGCTGTTGGTGCAGGCCCTGGTGGGTGTATTGATCGCCGCCAGCCTGGGGCCGATTCCGGCCATGCTTGCTGATATTTTCCCTACCAGCATTCGTGGCACCGGGTTGGCGCTGAGCTACAACTTTTCCGTCACGCTATTTGGCGGGTTCGCACCTTTGATTGTCACCTGGATGATCGATGTAACGGGCAGCAAACTGGCGCCGAGCTTCTATGTGATTGGCACTGCGCTGATCAGTGTATTGGCCGTGACCTGCCTCGCCCGCCGCATGCGCAACGCCGGTCAGGCATCAGGCGACCCTGCTTTCCATTGATGGCCCGCCGCGCCTTCGGGCGTGGCGATGCGCAAGCGTTTTTTACTGCCGGAGACTTTTATGAAAACTCTCGAAGACGTGCGAGCGTCCCTCAAACCCTACCCGATCGAAGTTGAGTTTCCTGACATCACCCAGTGGAAAACTAGCGATTCAGGGGTTGATTACGTGCACTGTTTCGACAGCGGCGTGGCTGGGCCCCATGTGATGATCATGGCATTGACCCATGGCAACGAAGTCAGTGGCGCGATCACACTGGACCGCTTTCTGAAAAAAGGCCTGCGGCCTTGTCGTGGCCGCCTCACCCTGGCTTTCGGCAACGTCGAGGCCTACCACCACTTCGACCCGCAAAATATCGACGCCACGCGTTACATGGACGAAGACATGAACCGGGTGTGGGTAGAAAGCCGCCTGGATGGTCCCGAACAAACCCGCGAACTGCGCCGTGCCCGAGAATTGCGGCCTATCATCGAAACGGTGGACCTGCTGCTGGACATCCATTCGATGCATGAAGAAGCCGCGCCGATCATGATGAGCGGCGCATGCAAAAAAGGGCTGCGCATGGCCGCGGAGCTGGGCGTTCCTGAGTATGTAATTGCCGACGCCGGGCACAAGAACGGCCGCCGCCTACGTGACTTCCAGGGTTTCGGCGACGAATCGAGCCCCAAGAACGCCTTGCTGATCGAAACCGGCCAGCATGTTTCAGCGGTCAGCGCAGCGGTCGCCCTGGATACGGCAGCACGCTTTCTAATGCTGACCGGTACCGTTGATGACCCTGACGTAGCCGAATTCCTCCTGCCTATGAAACCCGCCGTACAGCGTTTCGTTGAGGTCACCGAACCCATTATCGCCAAAACGATGGACTTTCGTTTCTGCGAGGACTTCAAGGGCCTGGAGCTGATTGAACGGGCCGGTACTGTCATTGCCCGTGATGGCGACCGGGACGTAGTCACGCCCTACGACAATTGCATACTGATACAGCCGTCGATCCGCCACCTTGGCGAGGGCGTAACCGTTGTGAGGTTGGCGAAAATGATTGAGGCGCCGTGAGCACAGGACGGGGCTCGGCGGCATGATGTGTCTATCTCAGTTTCGTGGTCATGATCGCCCTATTTTGGGCTGCTTATGATGATATCCATCACTGCTCAATTCCTTCTTGCCCTTTGCCCAGCTTGGCGATCAGTTGCTGCTCAAATGTGCTCTTGCGCCGTAGCACCGGGCTTTCCAGTGCCGCCGATGCCCACTGTTTGTTCCCCTCGAACTGATAACCTGCGTCGGTGGCCCGCCTAACAAGCACAGCCAGGTCTTCGGGAGTATGCAGTATCGCTACAGGGCCAAACTCCCCCAACGGGCGTGGCAAAAAGACCGTAGCCGGGTAGTTGTCGGCTTCATTGGAATAGGGATTACCCATGTCGGCTCCATGGTGGAGCATCTTCCAAGCGGTGGCATAACCGGTTTTGGCCGTGGAGTTGTACTGTTCTCGCAGCCGCGAATTGCCATAGTTGCAAATGGCTTGTTCATGAGTGGATGAGTAATCCGTGGGCTCGGTAGAGGCCACTGACGATTTACGTGAGGGGTTTTCATACAAGCTTCTGAGGCTGGAAACGCTATTGGTCCTGCTCAGGGATGGCGCAGAAAGCCCTTGGCGGGTGGCGCTGGGCTTCGATGATAGCGATAACTCCTCAAAGCTGTGTATCGAGTCAGCCACACTGGGCTTTCGAGAGAGGCTTGGTACGCTCAACGGCGAGGAAACCTCCGCGCTAAGCCCATGACGCGTTAGCGTGGGGCTCGCAGGGCTTGGCAAAAAGCTGAAGCCTTCGAAACTGTCGGTGTGAATGTCTGGCGAGCTTAACCCTTGAGGCGCCGCGATGTTCTCGGCCCCATGAACCGACGGCCGACGGCCGACGGATGTTACGCTCACCGAATTGTTCCCATTCGGGCAGCACCGCTAACAAATCGTAATCAGCAGTCATAGGCAATTGTTTCAAGCCCAGCTCTGTGGCGCCTGGTACCAATGGCGGCGCTAACACCTTCATGGGTTCACCATCAGCGAGGATACGGACATCGCCATTGCTCAGGCGCTGGCCTGTGAATACAGGGTCATTGGCCTGAGCCGGGGTGGCCCGCAAGGTGAATCGCTCACCGCCCCCCTGCTTGATCAACACGCCTTCTTCTATCAGATAGTTCAAACGGCTGGGTGAGAGGTGCAGTTCGATTGCCTCCGCATGCTCGCCTAAGCAGGTTTTAACGCTTTCGTTCGCCTGCTCGATCTTGCCTGGATCGCCCCCACGCAATTTGCTGAACGCCTGGTTGACACAAATGAACCCATATTGCGGCCCCCAATTGGCGCTTTTCCCCTTGATGTGCAGGCCTTTGGTAGGGTGGCCGGCCTCGATCAAAGGTGTGTTGCGTGGGTCAACCGGGCGCAGCGCAACTATGCTCTTTGTGAACAGCGCCATATCGTGCATGACCCTCATATGTGCGTCGGGTATGCCGGACACCTTGCGCGCAACAGTGATGCAATGTTCCAACGCCTCAGTTGCAAGATGTTCAATACCCCTGCTATGAACCTCCTCGCCGTCTTCTATCGAAATGGTGGGAATTGATGAAGGCAAGCTCACATTGCGTGGGGGAAACATCAGCGGCATTCCAAGGTTGGAGGGTCAAGCTTCCTAGTGGCACATGGCCTAGCTTAGGTTCCCAATCCGCGCTCAGCGGTACCTCGAACGAACGATAACGACCGGCCTGAAGCTCAGCACAGGCCAGCCAAGCCTTCACCTCATCTGAAGCGCACTCATCACAAAGGCTGCGAACTCCTCGCCGGTCATCTGCTGGCCGTTGAAGTCCACCCTGCCGTTTTCATAGTGCAAGGCGCTCAGGATGCTCTCCCCTTCTACCTTGGCCAGGCCTTGGAAGGTAGCCAGGGTGGCGATCATATTGGCGGTGGAATCGGCGTATTTGGCCAGGGTGTCGGGATCGGTGGCGCCGCGCATTTGGCCTTGCAGGGTGGCGAGGTCGCGGAGGGTGCCTTTGGCCAGCAGGAGTTTGGCATCCAGGCGAGTGATCAGTTGCTGAAGCTGCTGCTCCGGCGGCAGGTTGGCGTTGGCGGGCTGCGTGAGGTCCACGGCCAGGCTTAGGTGGCTTTCGCCGTTGGGGGTTTTCAGGCCCAGTGGGGCCAGCTCTACCCTAGGGTGACCGTTGAGCAAACGTTGCAGGCTGGCTTGCCACTGCGCCTCTTGCTCAGGCGTTAGCTGGGGTTTGAAGGGGGTATTGGCCTGAGCCGCGGCCTGGGCCTGGGGGGTGATCACGTCTTGATAGAAGGCGACCAGTTCCCGAGTGGCGGTGATGTCCAATTGGTCGAACAGCCAGCGCATTTGCAGACTGCCGATGGGCTGGTTGCCGACCGTGGCTTGCTCCACGCGGTAATCCATGCTGCCTTTGAGTTTGCCTTGCAGTTCTTCCAGGCTGCCGACAAAGCCCAGCTTGCTCAACGCCAAAGTAGGGCCATCGGGGGAAATGAACCGCAAGTAGGCCACTTGAGCTTCGTTGGTACCCAGGTAAAAGCCTGACTCCCCTTTTATACCGCCGGTATGCAGGGTGAGGTCCTTGAGCTGCAGGGTGCCGGGCCGCTCAAGGCCACCGTTGGTCAGGTCCAGCGTGCCAATATGGGCGTTCATTTCCAGGGTATGGCCATCGAGCGTACCGTCAACGTTGCCCTCCAGGCCGGAGAACTTCATGCTGCCCTGGCTGGCTTGCCAGAAGGCGGGCAGTACCGCGAAAGTCGCGTTCACGCTGCGATCATAGCCAACGGCGGCCTGCAGGCGTAGCGGGGCCTGGCCGGCGGCCATGCCCAGCCATTGATTCAATTGCGGTTGGCTTTGCACCTGATAGTCCGCCGCCGCCAGCACGGGCACCAGGCTCAAACCCTTGACCCTGGACCACGGGAACGGGCCGTGCTCGATAGTGCCCAGCGCCTCTATGTGCAAGGGTTCTCCCCCGTTGAACGTGGGGCCTTGTACCGTGGCTACGTACTGGGCCGTGCTGGTGAACACATGGCGCTCGAAACCGGTCATTTCTACCTGGGCATTCACCGCCTGCCCTGCCAGGGAAGCCTTGAGCTGCCGGTTGGCTTCGGTGACTTGCTGGCGTAGCTGTGGCTCCACCTGGGTGCCGGTATACCAGGCCACGCCTGTGATGGCCGCGGCGCCGATCACTACAACCCCGGCGACGGTAGAAAGGGCTTTGCTCATAACGACAGGCTCCAGGCGGTAAGGCTGCACAGCTTTTCACGAATCCCGGCCAAAGGCATCACCTGATGCAAGAAAGGCCAGCGGCTGGCCAGCAAGCGCAGGTTTAAAGCGCATGGAAATTGGCCAATTCCAGCACCACACGGGTGAAGTGGTGATTATTGCCCACCGCCGTCCACGTGGCAGGGTAGCCAGTGGACGCGCCATGTTCGCCGCACTGGTACAGGTAGTCGTCGCCCCAGGAAAAACACTCGCCATCGAACTGCCCGGAATTAAGCACGCGCTGGCACAGCTTGCGGTAGTGGTAGTGAGCCCTGCCATTGGGCGCTCGCGCGCGTACCCGCAACCAGCCATCGGCCACGGTGTAGTCGATGCAGGCTGTAGGCTCGGTGAGACGAGGGTCCAGCAAGCCGGTATGCGGGTGGGCGATGGTGTAATCGCCGAAGGCTGGCCGACGCAGGCCGGGGCCCAGGCGCCGCAGCAGTTGCTTGTAGGCCAGCCATTCGTAGCGCCGCACTACATTACCTGAGCCCCACTCATCGACCATAGCCTGCGCGGGAAACGAGGTGCCGATCAGCGTAAGGCTGCGCCAGTGGTCTAGCAGCGGGGTTTGGGTAAGCAGTGCTTGGGCATGGCCGGCCTGGGCAGTGGCGCTGCGGGCAATGTGCTGGCTGAAGTCGATCAGCAGGTCGACCTGCCCGGCGCCCACACCCATGTACGCCAGCAAGGCACCCAGCTGAATGGCGAGCTGGGGGTGGTCGAAATCCTCGGTGATCAACCTCAGGCAAAACCCACGCCCGTGGCGGCGCACGATACGCGCGGTAGCAGCCTGGTATTGATAGTGCCGGGTAAGCCCGGTCACGGGTATCGCCAGGCACCCGGCAAGGGCTGCCAGCTCCAGCAACCGCTCCAAGTGATGAGCGCCGTCCGCGCACAAGGCATCCGGTGGCAAGTAACAGGAGTCGACAAAACACGGCAGGCTGCCCCAGGTGGCCAGCAGGCGCTGCCCGAACAGGCTGATGTGCTCGTCAATGCTCTTCTGTGGCCGCTGGTGTTCGTAATCCCACGCCTCGGCGGGTATTTCGAGTAAGGGGGTCAGGCGCTGGCGCAACGCGTCGCTCATATGAGACAGCGCCAGGTACTCCCCATGGCGCCATTTGAGTACGGGTACGTACTGGCGGTGATCGAACATGCCACAGCGTCCTTCCTTGCGAATTCAGCCTGACTATAAAGGCCACCCGTGTAATGGCTGAACCCGGCGCCGGCTGAAGTTTCCGTAGGAAAGTGGGCGTACTGCCTGGAAAAACCCGCATCAGGAGGGTTTGAAGATTACACGCCGTTATAACCGGACACCGGCCTAGGCAACGGCAGCCATCGCAGCACGCCCCTGTCTACCTGCTTGCCGGTCATCACGTACACCGACCCCATGATGGCAAGCAGGAAAGTCATGCCCAGCGTGAGCGGCACGAATAGAACGTGATACAACGCCGTCACGGCGAACTGTGTGCCGCAAGCACGGGGCGAGGATTTATTCAGCGCAACGTGGGCCTAACCTTTATCGTTTTTCTGGACCCTTTCCATGAGCTTGCTCGACCGTCTGTCCCGAACGCTCAACCCTGAAGCCAACAGCGCGTTGGAAACTGCTTTCCAGCGCAGCGCCGAGCAACTGCCCACGCTGTGGCTGCTGGGCAAGACCGGTGCGGGCAAGTCGTCCCTGGTGCGCGCGCTCACCGGGCTGGACCAGGTGGACGTAGGCGCGGGCTTTCGGCCCTGCACCATGACCTCTTCGCGCTACGCCTACCCCACCGATAAACCGCTAATGGCCTTTCTCGATACCCGCGGCCTGGCCGAGGCGGACTACGACGCCAGCGCAGACCTGGCCCACTGCGAGCAGCACAGCCATGCGCTGATCCTGGTGATGAAGGCTGAAGACCCCGAGCAATCCCAAGTGCTCAATGCCCTCAAACAAATCCGCCGCTCGGGGAACATTCGAGACATCCTGTTGGTACACACTGGCGTACTGCAAATCACCGATCCAATCGAGCGCCAGCGCTGCATCGCCCTCAACCAACAGCAGGTCGAACAGGTATGGGGCGTGGTAGACAGCGTGGCGGTGGATTTCGTAGGAACAGCGGATGAGCCTTACGGTGTGCAGGCACTGACGACAAAGCTCGGCGAGCGCTTGCCTATCATCACTGAGCTGTTCGATGACCAAGGTCATGCAGATGTGGAAGAGCGCAACTTCCAGCGTTTGAAAAAGGAGGTGATGTGGTACGCCGGCGCGGCGGGTGCCGCCGATGCGCTACCGGCCGTGGGGCTGGTGGCGGTACCGGCGGTGCAATTGAAGATGCTGCATAGCCTGGCCAACCAATACGGGCTGGCCTACAACCGTAGGCTGCTGGCCGAATTCGGTGCCGCCCTGGGTACCGGCTTTGGCGTGCAATACGCGTCGCGCCTGGGCCTGCGCCAGTTAATGAAGCTAATTCCCGTGGTGGGGCAAACGGTGGGCAGTGCATCGGCTGCCGCGGCCAGCTACGGTTTTACCTATGCACTGGGGCGGGCAGCCTGCATGTACTTCTATCGGCTGTCCCACGGTGAGCCCATCACCGTCGATGAGCTTCGGACGCTTTATAAGAAAGCCTTTAAACAGAGCCCTTCGGTAACGCCCAATGAAAAGAACCTTTAATGGGATAGCCGCCCTTATGCGGCTGTCCGACCGGGTAATGCCGTATGCGCTGCTGTCGGTGGTGCTGCCGGTATTGGTACTGGCAGGCTTTGGTGCCTACGCAGTGGTGCGCTACGGCTATATCCTGCACCTGATCATCACCCTGCTGGTATGTACCCTACTGACCAGCCTGGGGCTGTTGCTGGCTCGGCGCCGTTTTAATAGGCGTGTAGGGCCGGCCGTGAAAGAAGCGCTAGAAGCCACGCCGCGCACCCCGGACTACTGGCGCGCGCAGGACCGTGAGGTGCAGCAGGCGCTGATACCGGAGGTGCGCGAACTGGCCGCTACGGATGTCCCTTGGCAGGCGCTGCCGCAAACCGGACTGGCTGTGGTGCGGCTTGTCGCGGCCCGTTATGACGCCCGCTCCGACCGTGCTCACTGGGCTTTCACGGCACCTGAATTACTGGCCATCGTCGAGCAGGTCAGCCGGCGCTACCGGCGAGTGCTTAAGGCCCATGTGCCGGGGGTAGAACACCTGCGGCTGTCCACGTTGCTGACCTTGAACGATCAGGTAGAGCGCTACGGCCCGCTAGCGCGCAAAGTCTTTAACCTGTACCGCGCGGCGCGATTGATTTCCCCCCAAGGCTTGGTGGCCGAAGCCCTCACGCAAATCCGCGGTGAAGTGTTCAATGGCCTGAGCGACGAAGTGCAAAACCGGCTGAAGTACCTGCTGCTGATGGAAGTGCTGCGCGCAGCCATCGACCTCTATGGCGGGCATTTTCGCCTGGACGACGATCAACTACAGAAGGCCCGGGTCACCGACAGGGACGACCAGCGTACACCGCCGCCGCTGGACCCGGTGCGGGTATGCCTCGTGGGCCAGGTTGGCGCGGGGAAATCCTCACTGATCAACGCCCTGACCGGCAGCCTCAACGCCGAAGTGAGCGCATTGCCGGCCACCGATGGGGTGACGGTGTATGAATGCGCCATTGACGGTGCGCCTAATATCCGCCTGGTTGACCTGCCGGGGCTCGAGGGTAGCGAGGCGGTGGAGGCGCTGGTGTTCAAGGAAGTACGCGAGTGCGACTTGCTAATTTGGGCCCTGAAGGCCAATCAGCCAGCCAGGGCCCTGGACCGGCAGTTTCGCGAAGCGCTCAAGGCCTGGTTCGCACGGGCAGAAAACCTCGAACATCAGCCGCCAGCCTTGCTGGGCGTACTGACCCAGGCCGATCGACTGGTGCCCGGAGGTAGCTGGCCCGCAGCCTTTGCCTTGAATGATGGCAGCAAGGCCGCTACTGCGGTGCAAGAAGCGGGGGCTTATAACAGCCAGTTGCTAGGCTTGCCTGACCTGGTCACTGTGGCGCTGCCGCCAGGGCTACCCGCATTCGGCCTGGATGCGTTGCAGCAGCGACTGCAGGCGCTTTACGCCTCGGCGGTGAACGTGCAGCTCAACCGCAGGCGCCGGGAGGCTGGGGAGTTTTCCATCAGCCGCGAGATGGAACGCATCAAACGGGGCGCCAAGGGGGTGTTCAGTTTGTTGCGGTAGGCATGCCCCGTTTATTCACGGACTTGCCCGCGCCTACAGCGGGGCGTTCCCAGCCGCCACCCAGGGCCAGGAACAGGTCCACCTGCTGCATGGCCACTTGGGTATTGGCCTCTGCCAGCTGCGCCCGGGCATTGGTGTAGGTGCGAGTGGCCTGGAGGTCCTCCAGAAAGGACTGCCGGCCCGCCAGGTAAAACCGGTGAGACTGATCCGCCGCGTCACGGGCGGAACGCTCAGCGTCGGCCAAGGCATCGCGCCGTTCCAGGGCAGCGGCGTAACTGGCCAGGGTTGTTTGTACCTCTCGCACGGCATTGAGTACCGTGCCATCGAAGCTTGCCAGGGCGCCTTGGGTGGCGGCCTCGGCTTCATGAATACGTGCACGGGCGCCGTTGGTGGGTAGTGTCCAGCTCACTATCGGGCCGAAGCCCCAACGGTTGGTTTCCGGGGTGCCCAGGTTTTCAAGCAGGCCCACGGTGCCTACGGTGGCACCAATACTGATGTCCGGGTACAACTGGCCGGTGGCCACGCCAATACGGGCAGTGGCAGCGGCCAATTGACGTTCGGCGCGGCGCACATCCGGACGGCGCTTGAGCAGGCTAGCGCCATCGCCCACAGGCAAGGCCTGGGCAATATGTGGCAGTTCGGCACAGTCGGCCACGCCCGTCGGCAGTTGATCGAGCGGGCGCGCCAGCAGCATCGACAGCCGGTACAGCCCTGCCGCGCGCGCCGCCTGGTAGCGTGGCAACTCCGCTCGTAGCGATTTGAACTGGGTTTGCGTGCGGGTGACCTGGGTTTCGTCGCCTCGGCCAGCATCGCGCAGGCGCTGCGCCAGGTTCACGCCCTGTTGCTGCAAGTCCAGAGAATGCAGCGCGATATCACGCTCTTCGTTCGCCGCGCATACCTGGGTGTAAGCCCGCACCACATCAGCCACCACGGTGATACGCGCGGTGTCGGCGGCCGCCTGGGCAGCGTCGGCATTGGCGTTGGCCGCTTCCACACCGCGCTTGAGGGTGCCCCATAGGTCGAACTGGTACGAGGTTTTGATCTGCGCCGCGCCTATGTTGCCCACGGGCACTTTTTCAGCCAATAGAAAAGCTTCGCCCGACTCCTGCAGCCGCTGCGCCTCGGCGCTGACACTGGCATTGAAGCCACCTTCGGCCTCGGCTTGTTGGGTTTGGAAGCTGGCCCGGGCAATGTTGGCAGCCGCTACCCGCAGGTCGGTGTTTGAGGCCAAGGCCTCACGCACCAGCTGGTCCAGGCGGGGGTCGTGGTAAAGCTGCCACCAGTTGCCCGGCACGGGTGCCGACACCACAGGGGCATTGCCTGTGACCAGCCCGCCCTGTAGGTCTGCCCGCTTAAACGCTGTCTCGTTCGGCAGCTGGTAGTCCGGGCCTACGGCCTGACAGGCTGCGAGGCTGACCATCGCGGCCAGGGCCAAGGCACGTAAACCAATGCTCATTGCGCCGCCCTCGACTGGTTGACCACGCCAGTGTCATCAACCACGCCAGTACCGTCGAGCAGCGACACGGTGGCGGTACGCCCGGCGATCATGCGGAAATCGGCCGGCACTTGGTCGAAGGCAATTCGCACGGGAATGCGCTGGGCCAGCCGCACCCAGCTGAACGCTGGGTTTACGTTGGGCAACAGGTTGCTGCCGCTGGTACGGTCACGGTCTTCGATACCGGCAGAAATACTCTCAACGTGCCCGCTCAGGCGCAGGGTGTCACCCATCACGCGGATATCCACGCCCTGGCCGATGCGAATATGCGCCAGCTTGGTTTCTTCGAAGTAGCCGTCGATGTGGTAGGAGTCCCCGTCCACCACCGACAGCACAGCACGGCCTGCGCTGACGAACTCATGCTCGCGAGGCGCACGGTCGTTCACAAAGCCGTTCACCGGGCTACGGATTACCGAGCGGTCCAGGTTCAACTGGGCGGCATCCACTGCCACTTGAGCTTCCAGTACCGCTGCCTGAGCACGCGCCTCCCGCGACTGGCTTTCTTCCAGTTGCTCTTTAGCCACCAAGTTGCCCAGCCCTCGGTTGCGGCGGTTTTCCCGCTGGGCCTGGGCCAGGGTTTCCTTGCGATCGGCGTAACTGGCCTGGGCCTGGCGCAGAGCCAGGTGGAAGCGGTCCTGGTCGATGGTGAACAGCACATCGCCACGCTTGACCGCTTGGTTGTCGCGCACCTGTACCTGCTGGATCAGGCCTGAGACATCCGGGGCGATCTGCACGATATCGGCGCGGATATGCCCATCGCGGGTCCAGGGGGCGAACATGTAGTACATCACCATGCGCCACACCAGCACCGCGGCAAGCGCTACCACGATAAGGGTCAACAGCAGGCGGCCAAACGTCAGTAGGGGTTTTTTCATGTGATCAGGCTTCGGCAAAGTACGTCGACCGCGCCAAGCAGCACGGTATAAAGGGCAATGTTGAACAGCGCCCGGTGCCATACCAGGCGGTAGAAATGCAGCCGGTTGAGCACGGCGTGCACCACTAGAAACAGCGCATACGCGAGGGCCATGAAGCCCAGCAGCGTAGGCAGGAAAATCCCACCGATGTCTACTTCACCGATCACAAGGGCGCTCCATCGATACCATAAGGCGGCTGCTCCTGAACAAGCTCGCCCTCGACCACCACGTCGGTGCCCGGCAGCAACGTCAGGCGCAGGCCGCTCAAGGCCAGCAGCAGGTGCGGGCAGGCGGCCTCGCCCAAACACGCATTCAGGGCGCGGCGGGCGCGGTCCAGGGTTTTAAGGATCGGCAAGGGTGCCGGCAAACGCTCGCCGGCCTCCAGGCAGGCAGCAAAATAGCTCGCCACTCCATTCACCACCTGCTGCAACAGCACTTGGGCAGTGGCGTCTACCCGTGGGGCGTAGGCCAGAATATCCAATAGGTTCAGCGCCACCCGCACATCACGCAACGCGCCGCCAGTGTCTTGCCCAGCCTGGCTCAGGCGAGGCATCACTTGCATCAGCCGGTCCAGCAAGCGCACGGCCATGCGCCGGTGCTCATGCAAGGTCCCAGGCTTGCCCAGGCGGGTGATGTCTTCCCAGCCAAAGCGGGTCAAGCGCCGCGCAGCGGCCTCGGTGCCAAAGGGCCGGACCACCAGCGTCCAGCAGAAGGCGAACAGCAGGCCGGCGGGGCCTGCGATATTGGCGTTGATAAAGCCCATGAAGTCCGCATCGTATTGGCTCTGGATGCTGATGAAGGTGGAGCTGTTCACAATCGTCAGCAAGGTACCGAGATAGAACTTCGGCTGAACCGTGAGTGCGCCTATCCAGATGAACGGGATCGCGAACGCCAGCACCAACATGGCGAAGTCGTGCAAGTTAGGCAGTACCAGGAACAGGTACAGCCCTGACAGCACCACCGATACGCAAGTCCAGAAGAAAAACCGGTAGATCTGCGGCGCCGGGTCGTCCATGGCAGCGAAGAAACTGCACGATACCGCCGCCAGGATCACCGCGCTGGCACCGTCTGCCCAGCCGGTCCAGATCCAGATCGCCGAAGCGGCCATGATCGCGGTTACGGAGGACATGGCTGAATAAAACATCAAGCCACGGTCGAAAAACGGCGTCAGCCGCCCCAGCCGCCAGTGCCGGTACACCGCTTTCCAAGGCGTACGCTGTTCGTCGCGGATTGCCCTGTGCAGCGTGCGGCAGTCTTGCCAGAGGTCGACCCACTCCTCCAAGCGATAGAGCGCATTGGCCAGCAGCAACTGCTGACGGTCGCTCAAGGCGTCCAGGGTAGGGCGGGCCTGATCCAGATGTTGATGCAAGGCCGACCAGGCCGCTTCGCTGGGGTCGTGGGTGCTGCCTTCCAACCATTGCTGCGCATGAGTGAGCACCGGCTGCAATTGAGCGTTAAGCTCAGGGGCGCGGCGCTCTAGTGCCATCAGGGCATCGTCCAGGGCATCGAGGGTCGGCAGCAGGTGGATCATCCGCCCGCGCAGCTCTTTACGGTTGCGTACGCTTTGAGGCGTGGCGCCTTCGTGGGACAGCTGGCCGATCATCTGCTCCAGGGAGTTAAAGGTCACCACCATGGACGCTCGTAGCGGGCCGACTTCCTCGGCGCTGACGTCCCGCGCCAGGTAACGCAGGCTGTAGGCGTTGGCCTCGGTGAACCATTTATCCAAGGCACCGGCCACTACCGGGGCCAAGCGGCGAGGCCAGAAGATCGCCCCCACCACGGCGGCGCACACAATGCCGATGAAGATCTCCTGGGTGCGCGCCGAGGCAACATCGAACACTGCCGAGGGGTTGTCCACCACCGGCAAGGCGATCATCGGCATGGTGTAGCCGGCCAGCATCAGCGCATAAAAATTAGCGGTACGCAGGTGCAACGAAAGAAACAGCAGCGTGCCTGTCCACAGGGCCACTACGGTCACCAGAAGGGCCGGTGCCTGCACGAACAATGGTACCAACAACACCGCCGCACTGGCGCCAAGCAAGGTGCCTAGAAACCGATACAGGGCTTTGGAACTGGTAGGCCCTACATAGGGGCTGGACACGATATACACCGTGGCCATGGCCCAATACGGGCGGGGCATTTCTAGCTTCAAGGCGATGTACAGCGCAAGCATGGACGCCGCGAAGGTGCGCACCCCGTACCACCAGTCGCGAGCCGGCGGCAGGTCGCTGAAAAAGCCGCGCATCACGCCCATACAGCCGAACCCTGCCCTGCTTCCTCGAACGCCCGCACCACCCGCAGGGCGGCTTCCAGGTCTGCCTGTTCCACATTTTTCAATACCTCGCGGCGCAGCCGTACCAGTTCACCCTCGATCGCTTCGGCCAGCTCACGGCCTCGGGCGGTCAAACTCAGGGCTTTGGCGCGGCGGTCCGTGGCGTCCTCGGTGCGCTGCACGAAACCTTGGGCGCAGAGTTGATCCAGCAGGCGTACCAGCGAAGGGCTTTCCAGCCCCGAGGCTTGGGCCACGGTGACCTGACGCACGCCATCGCCGAGCCGCACGATGGCCAACAAAGGCACCGCGCAGGCCTCGGAAATGCCGTAGTTGGCCAGGGTGGTCTGGCAGATGCGCCGCCAATGGCGAGCGGCCGCGACCATGCCGCTGCTGATAGTGAGCTGAAGCTTGTCGAGGTTATTCACAAACGCCGTCTATTTGATAGGTTGCTAACTATCAATACTCGATCAAGCTGGCCTTGCAGTCAATAGTTACAAATTGCCACGCTGCTGTGAGGAGCAGGCTTAAATAAGCCCGGTTTCTTCGTCATTGATCAGCCGAGTCAAGCCACCCAGGGCTTGCCGGGCGTGGGTACGCTCGATCAGCTTGGTTTGCGCGGCTGGCGGCAAGTCGGTAATGCGGATGACCCCCTTGCTGGTGAGCAACTGAATAAGGTCGTCTAGCACCCGGATCATGTCCAGGTCGCTTTGCTTCAATTGCTTGAGGCTTACCTCCACGGCTTCGCTGCTGAACCATGCCTGGATGTCCAGGTGGTCAGCGGCCAGGGTTTCGGTGTAACCGGCAAACTCCGTAGGCTGTACCCGCAACAGGCGGCCTTCGGCATTGCGTGAGACATAAAACATCTGTGAACCCTCGTAGTTGGCCTTGAACCTGCCCGGCAATCAGCCTGCGCCATTGCCAGGCCATGGGTATCAGGCGTGCTCCACCTTGATATGAGCGTCGGCACCGGCAACCAGGCTCTTGAGCGCATCGTAGCCGATACCACTGACTTTGATGCTGACATCCGCCGCCGAAGTGTTGTTCTCTGCTGGAGCGCTGGCGTCCAGCTTACCGGCGCTGCTCACCAGCAAGGTAGCGGCGCCATCGCTGGCGGTGCCAACCTGCAAATAGTGAGTAAGGTCGCTGTCATGGCCGGAGAGCAAGTCACTCAGGTCGATCACGTCCCCTTCGCCAATATTGAAGTCGACAAGGGTGTCGTTGCCGGTTTCGCCCTTCACGTACATAAAGGTGTCAGCCCCCGCGCCACCGCTCAAGACGTCATCACCCATGCCGCCCAGCAGAAGGTCATTGCCCGCGCCACCATTGAGGGTGTCGTTGCCAGCCTGCCCGAAGATGATGTCGTTGCCATCGCCACCGGAGAGCAAGTCCGCGCCACCGCTGCCGCTGCCCGTCAGCTTGGCGATATCCGCCACGTGCTCGGTGATGTACTGGTGCAGGGCCGAGTCCGTCACGCTGGAGGCGTGGGTAACGCCCGCCACGTAGGAGCGCAGACCTTCCACGCCTTCGTTGGCGGTGCTGGGCAGGTCGATGGCATCCCCGAACAGAATATCGTTGCCAGCCCCGCCGGTGATGGTGTCATTGCCTGCTGGAATTTCTACCTGGTGGGCCAGAATGGCGTCGGCCAGCTTCGAAGGGTCGACGTTGGTCTGAACGTTGCCGTCGGTATCGTAGGGCATCAGTTTGGCGGCAGAGACCGAGGTTTTGATCCCGATCGCTTCAATGCTCGGGCTTACTGCGTGCAGGGCCTGGAAGCCAATACCGGCCTGGTCGATGGCTGTGGCTGCCGAGCCCCCCTGGGCCGCGCTGTTGTCGATGCTCGACACTTCATAGGTACCGTCTCCTTGAGCGTGGACGGTACCCAGTGCCTTGGATGCCCACACGCCCGTGTCGCTCTCGCTCCACTGATACACCTGGCCCGTGCCATCGATGACAGTGCGTGTTTCACCACCGATCACCGCCGAGACCACCTTGCCAGCGTTCAGGGCGTAGTTGTTCACGTTCACCAGGTTGTCCAGGTAAACCGGCGTGGCGCCATCGGTATACAGCTGTGGGTCGGTTTCAGCGTACTGGTAGGTGTTGGGTTCGCCATCAGTGATGAAGTACGTCGTATTGATGGCGTTGGTGTTGCTGGTCGCCTCTGTGCTCTGGAAGAAGTTGGCGGTGGCTTTGAAGGCGTCTTCATAGTTGGTGTTACCGCCGTTGCTCATGCTGTTGAGCACTGCGCTAAGCTTGGCCAAGGCGTTGCTGTCGGCCAGGTTTACGGTAACCGACTTGTTAGCGGTGGTATCGAAGTCCACCAAGAACACTTTCACCGTGCCGGCGCCACTGTCCGAAGCGCTGTTCTTCAGGGTATTGAATGCCCGGCTCAAGGCGGCAACGGAGTCCGACACCGCTTTGGTGCCCATGCTGGCGGACGTGTCGACAATAAACGCAATGTTGTAATTCTGGCCGTTGACCAATTGGGAGCCTGATACATCTCCCACGATGATGTCATTGGCCGAGGTGCCGGTGGCACTGCCATCGCCGGCATTGCCATCCTGGTGATCGTATATGGCAGGGGTCACGGTGATCGGCAAGGTGGTGACCGTGTCCAGCGTGGAAGCGCCATCCACCGACGTGGTAGTCACCTGTAGGGTGTCGGTGCCGTTGTGGTACGCCGCCGGGGTGTAGGTCAGCGTATTCATGTTCCACTGGCTAACGTTCACCTCGGTTATGCCAGCGGTGGCGGTGAAGCTATGGCCATTGCCATCAGCCAGGCTGGCGCCTACCGCAATGGCGCTGATCTTGGTGACCGAAGCGGTTTCCGAATGGTCGATGTCGGTAGTACCCGCCAGCAGTTTCAAGGTGGTGGAACCGTTCTCGGCAGTGGTGGTGTTGCCACTGACGGTCAGGGTCGACTGATCGGCTACGGGGGCATTAGTGATGTTCAGGGTAGCGCTGTCGCTGGTAGCGCTGCCATCGGACACTTTATAGGCCAGGCTGACCACGCCAGCGGCGTCCTGATAGGGCACGAACCTAAGGTTACCAGCGTCAATGGTCGGTTGCGCCACCACCAGGGTGGAGTTGGCTTCCAAGGTGACCCAGGTTTGGCCGTTGTTGAACTGCAATGTGCCCTGGCTGGCGGCGGGCGCGGTGATCTGCACCGTCAGGGTGCTGGCGTTATCCACGTCTACAACGTTGAAGTTGCTCCACTTGAGTACCACGGCGGTGTCTTCAGTGGTAGAGGCGGTACCTGTGCTCGCAACGGGGGCATCGTTCACCCCGTGCACGTCCAGGGTGCTGGTGTAGGTGGTGGTTTGTTGCGGGGCGCGGGCGTGGTCCAGGCCACCGGCGTCGGTCACCGCCACGGTAACGGTTCGCACGCCTTCCACCGGCGCGTCGCTGGCGTTGGAGAACTGAAACTTGCTGATCAACGCCTGGTACTGCGCCAGAGTCGCGGTGCCAGTGAGGGTAAAGCTTTGCGCACCATTGGCCATATCGCCGCTGGTCAAGGTCACACCCGAGGGCAGGCTGCCGTTGAAGGCCACATGGTCGCCGGCGCCTAGGCCGCTAACGGTGACCACGGCCTTGACCAAGGTGGTGTTGTCGATATCCGAAATCGCCAGGCCCTTGACGATGGACGCGGCTGCATCGCCTTCGGTGAAGGTCACGCCAGAACCGGTGACCACAGGCGCATCGTTCTCGGGTATCACGCCAATCAATGCCCTAGCGGTAGCAGTGACGCCACCATCGTCCATAACCTGAATGGAGATATCGCGGGTTTCCGGGCTGGGGTTCTGGGAGCTGTTGTCGAAGATGATGCTGGTAAGCACCTTCTGGTACTGAGCGGGCGTTGCCACCCCGGTGAGGCTTAGGGTGATGATGGCTTTGCCGCTGGTATCCACGCCAGGGGTGATCACTGCGCAGATGCCGGTTTTGCCGGTATTCACCGCCAGGCTGTCGCCTTCGTGGGCATTGGTCAGCACTACGGTAGCGCTCTTGATGTTGCCGTCCGGGTCGGTCAGCGTCAGGTCCCGGGCAATGATCGCCACGCCCTGCCCCCCATGGGCCTTCTCGCCGACGTCCGGCGTTTCGATAAAGGCGTTGCCGAAGTTATCGGTTTGGGTACGGCCGTCGTCATGGGTAATGACCGGGCCATCGTTGACCGCGTTGACCTTCAAGGTGCCGTTGTACACCGTGGTTTGCTCAGGGGCACGTGCGTGGTCCAAGCCACCGGCGTCTGTGACCGCCACGGTGACCTTACGCACCCCTTCCACCGGTGCGTTACTGGCATTGGAGAACTGGAACGTGCTGACCAACGCCTGATACTGCCCCAGCGTCGCAGTGCCGCTAAGGGTAAAGCTTTGCGAACCATTGGCCACATCGCCGCTGGTCAGGGTCACGCCCGAAGGCAGGCTGCCATTGAAGGCAACATGGTCGCCAACACCCAGGCCGCTTACGGTCACCACGGCTTTGATCAGGGTGGTGTTGTCGATGTCCGAGATCGCAAAGCCTTTGACGAGGGACACGGCCGCATCGCCTTCGGTGAAGGCCACGCCAGAGCCGGTCACCACAGGCGCGTCGTTCTCTGGTATCACGCCGATAAGGGCCTGTGCGGTAGCAGTAACGCCCCCTTCGTCGGTCACCTGAATAGAGATATTGCGGGTTTCCGGGTTCGGGTTCTGGGAGTTGTTGTCGAAGATGACACTGGTCAGCACCTGCTGGTACTGGGCAGGCGTTGCCACTCCAGTAAGGCTCAGGGTGATGATGGCCTTGCCGCTGGCATCCACGCCGGGCGTGATCACGGCGGAGATACCGGTGTTGCCCGTATTTACCGCCAGGCTGTCGCCTTCATGGGCATTGGTCAGTACCACGGTGGCGCTTTTGATGTTGCTGTCCACATCGGTCAGCGTCAGGTCCCGGGCAATAAGCGCCACGCCCTGCCCCACATGGGCCTTTTCACCTACGTCTGGGGTTTCGATAAAGGCGTTGCCGAAGTTATCGGTTTGAGTACGGCCATCATCGTGAGTGATCACCGGGCCATCGTTGACCGGCGTTACTGTGATGGTCGCAGTCGCCTTGGTGGCGCTGGTTGCGCCCTGGGTGTCGGTAGCGGTGTATGCCAGGCTAGTGCTGCCATTCCAGTTGGCGCTTGGCACGAAGGTCAGGGTTGCGCCGTTTTTGCTGGCCGCCACGGTATCGCCTACGTGCACCACGCTCGAAGGGTCGCCCGCGGTGCGCAACAGCACGCCATTGGCCGGTATCGCGGTAATGGTGAAGTGATGAAGGCTGCTGTCTACGTCCGAGCCGCTCAACGTCACCGTGATGGGCGTGTCTTCGTTACCGGTTACCCTGCTGTCGCTTACCACAGGTGCGTCATTAAGCGGCGCGATATTGACCACTTCGGTGGCAACGGTGTTGCTGACGGCGCCTTTGTCATCGGTAGCGGTATAGATCACCCGGGTGGTGCCGTTCCAGTCTGGGCTCGGCATGAAGGTCAGGGTCGCGCTGTTATTGACGGCGGTAACGGTATCGCCGGCCTTAACGATGCTGGTAGGGTCGTTGGCATCGCGCAGCAGCACGCCATTGGTAGGCAGCGAGGTGACCGTGAAGTGGTCGATGCCGCCGTCTATATCTGAGCCACTGAAAACAACTTTCAAGGCGGTGTCTTCGACACCTCTGACCAGCGTATTGCCCACCTCAGGCGCGTCATTCACCGGCGCTACATGCACCACCAGGTTCTGGCTCACGCTTTCAGGGGCGGCGGCCCCATCCTGGGCGGTGGCAGTCACCACCAGGGTGTAGTCACCGCTGGCGTTGGCAGGGGCGGTGAACTGGACGTTGGCCAGGTTCCAATCGGTGATGTCCAGCGTGGCATTGGCACCGATTTTCACGGTATGCGCGGCGGTCCCGTCCGTTAGGGTCGCGCCTTCTGGCAGGCTACCAATGGTCACGCGCAGGGTTTCAGAGCCGTCCACGTCTGTGGTCGCGGCTTTGATCGAGGACAGCAAAATAGGCTGGTCTTCCAGGCCACTGTCGCGCAGCTCCGAACCTTTTACCCCACCCTGGGTGCTATCGGAGCCTACCAGGTTCAAGCTTGGCACGTCGGTTACCGGGTTAACGTTCACCACGATGGTGCCGCCGCTGGTGGCTGAATCGCCATTCGCGCCTTCAAGGGCGGTACCCGTGACGGTCAGGGTGTAGGTACCGCTGGCGTCCTTGGTGGGGCTGAAGCTGACCGTGCTCAGGTCCCAGTTGCTCACGTCCGCGCGGCCATCGCCGCCCTCTACGCCGGTATAGGCATGGCCTTTACCATCGCTCAGGGTGGCGCCGACCGGCACACCGCTGATCACCGTGGTATGGGTTTCCGAACCGTCGTTGTCGTCATAAGTGGCCAGGTTGCCCAACGCGACGGGGGTGTCTTCGTTGGTGGTTACAACCTGATTGCCGATCACCGGCCCATCGGCCACCGGGGTGACGTTCACCACGATGCTGCCCAGGGTAGTGGCCGTGTTGCCGTTGGCGGTTTCCGTGGAAGTACCCGCAACGGTCAGGGTGAAGGTGCCGCTTGCATTAGTGCCTGGCGCGAAGCTGATACCTGAGAGGTTCCAGCTGCTGACGTCTATCGAGCCATTGCCGGCTGAGTCCGCGGTGAAGCTGTGGGCGCCGTCGCTGACGGTCGCGCCTGCCGGAATCCCACTCAGCACCGTGGTGTGGGTCTCGGAGCCGTCGTTGTCGCCGTAGGTGGCGAGGTTACCCAAGGCGATAGGGGTGTCTTCCTGGGTGGTTACCGCCTGATTGGGGATTACCGGGGCATCGGCCACGGGTGTTACGTTCACCACCAACGTACCCACAGTGGTGGCGGTACCGCTGGTGGCGGTTTCGGTGGATGTGCCGGTAACCGTCAGGTTAAGGGTGCCACTGGTATTGGCGGGGGGCGTAAGGCTGATGCTGTTCAGGTTCCAGGTAGACACGTCCACCGAGCCATTATTGCCAGCGCCCGCGGTGAAGCGGTTCGTGCCATCTGTGAGCGTGGTGCCCGTTGGAATACCGCTGATAAGGGTGGTGTGGGTTTCCGAACCGTCGTTGTCGGCATAGGCCGCCACGGTGCCCAGGGCGATGGGCGTGTCTTCGTTACCGGTTACCACGCGGTCGGGAATCGTGGGCGCGTCCACGACTGGGGTCACGTTCACCACGATAGTGCCCACTGTAGTGGCGGTGCTGCCGTTGGCGGTTTCTGTAGCGGTGCCAGTGACGGTCAGGTTGATGGTGCCGCTGGCATTGGCGGGTGGGGTGATGCTGATGCCCGCCAGGTTCCAGGTGGATACATCCACGGAACCAGTGCTGCCCGCTTCCGCGGTAAAGCTGTGGGTACCGTCGGTAAGCGTGGCGCCCGCGGGCACACCACTGATCACCGTTGTGTGGGTTTCAGAGCCGTCGTTATCGCCGTAGGTGGCCACCGTGCCCAATGAAATGGCGGTGTCTTCATTACCTGTGACCGTTTGAGCGCCAGCCACGGCTGGTGCATCGGCCACCGGGGTAACGTTCAGGTCCAGCGTGCTGGAGACACCGGTGTTGGTGATATAGGTGATGGTCGGTACCGCGCCGCTGTAGTTAGCGGCAGGGGTCAAGCTGTAATCCCCGTTGGCGTTGATCACCAAGGTACCCACGCCTTGCAATACCGCACCCTGCCCGGCGGCAAAGGTGCCAGGCACGCCCGCTACGCTATAGCCGGTAATGCTAAGGGTGCTGTCCGCGTCGGTGTCGTTGCTCAATACGTTGCCCGCCGCACTACCGTCTTCACTGAGCGTGGCGGCATCGGCGCTGGCAACGGTAGGGCTGTCCGTGGCTCCCACCCGGTCAGCGGCCAGGTTATCGCCACCAGCAGGCCCTGCGGTATCAAAGCCGATGGTTGGGTCCGCCGTGCCGCCTGCTTCTTCCAGCATCACGAAACTGTGGCTGCCGCCTCCAGAACCACCGGTATCTGCCGTGTTGCCCGCGGCGGTGGCTTCCAGGTCGGTCGTAGGGTCGACGCCGGCAGCGATTGCCTTCTGTAGTTCTGCTACAGACGGGGCCTGCTGAGTAGCGCCTTCCACGGCTTGAACGGCATCTGGCGTGTTCGCGCTCCACTGGGTCTGACGACCGATGTCCAATGAGCGACCGTCGTTCAACGTCAGCGTAACCGCACCGGATGCGCCTGTTTCAACTAGCTCACCCGCGGACAGATGGTCGCCTTCGATAAGGACGCGACGGATACCCTCTGGCGAAACCGCGATTACTTGGCCAACGATGCTTTTGACGATGGCGACGACACTGCTCATGTGACTTCTCCGGGTACTGATCAAGTCGCTTCCGTACGACTGGCAGGAAAAGCCCTGACATTTCAGTGGGGAGCGCGGATTTAAAAGTTGGATAACTACAGATCGTCATTTATATGACGACAAACTATTGACCTGGCACGGCGCATCCTAAACAATCTGTTGAGTAATGTCACATTGATATTAATGGCTAAGGGCTGTAATTCTCGAAGCCCCTCCCGAGCAGGTTCGCTCGTCGGAAATAGGTTCGGCAGCCTCAAGAAAACCTTAAGAACTCCGAAGAATTTTCTTAGCAGCACTGAGGACAAGTCACTCATCAATCGGTCATACGAGCCAGCATGCGCGTAGGCTGGCCGGTCATGGTGCGTAAGACGCCTAACCTGTAGGCTGATGGCGCCAAGTGACTGACGGGGCATCGCCGTTTCGGGCAGCTTTGGTTTTGTCCTTCCCGTACCAATGGTCCTGACGGGCCAGCCCATCATTTTTTTCAAAACACAGAGAGCACAGCGTGGATTCAGAAGCCGGTCGAACTCTACCCAATCATGACCCACGCAGCCTGCACGACGACCCCTTGCTGGATGGGCTTCTGTCGCTTTGCTACCTGCACCAGAAGCCCGCCAGCCGGGCCATGCTTACCACAGGCTTACCCCTGCCCGATCAGCGCCTGTCGCCGAACCTGCTTAGCCGCGCCGCTGCCCGCGCTGGCTTGCAGGGGCGGTTGCTGAACCGCCGCCTGGAACAGATCCCGGCTATCGCCATGCCCGTTCTGCTGCTGTTGAAGGACAACCGCAGTGCGGTGCTGGTGGGCTGGGAAGGTGATCAGGCGCGGCTGCTGCTCAGCGAAAGCGACGGTGGCGAAGTGCGGGTGAGCCGCGAGCTGCTGCAAGAGGATTACAGCGGGCGCGTGTTTTTCGCCCAGCCTCAGCATAAATTCGACGTTAGCCACGGCTCGCTCATTCCTCGGGCCAGGTCTTGGTTCAAGGACACCCTAAAGCGTTCGCGCTGGCTCTATATGGATGCCATCGCCGCCAGCCTGGTCATCAACCTGATCGCCATGGCTGCCCCGCTGTTCGTGATGAACGTATACGACCGCGTGGTACCCAACCAGGCCACGGCCACCTTGTGGGTGCTGGCCGCGGGTATCACGGGCGCCTATGTGTTCGACCTGTTGCTCAAGGGCCTGCGTGGCCTTTGCCTGGACCTGGCCGGTAAGAAAACGGACCTGATCATTTCTGCCACCCTGTTCGAGCGGGTAGTGGGCATGGCCATGAAGATGCGCCCGGCCCGGGTGGGCAGCTATGCGCAGAACATCCATGAATTCCAAGGCATGCGGGACTTTCTTACGTCCCTGACGCTGACCAGCCTGATCGACCTACCCTTCACAGTGCTTATTTTGTTGGTGATCGCCATTCTGGGCGGCCATCTGGTGTGGATTCCCATAGTGGCCTTCCCGCTGGCGCTGCTTTTGGGCCATGTATTGCAAAAGCCGCTCACCGCCACCTTGGAACGGACCATGGCGCTAGCCTCGGAGCGCCAGTCAACATTGATCGAGACCCTTGCAGGCCTCGACGGCATCAAGGTCAACAACGCTGAAAGCGAACGCCAGTATCAGTGGGAGCAGACCATTGGCACCCTGAGCCGCCTGGAATTGCGCGTAAAGGTGCTGTCGAGCCTGGCCATGAACCTTACCCTGATGATTCAGCAGTTGGCTGGCGTGGCCATGATCATCTTTGGGGTGTACCAGATTATCGATGGCAACCTGAGCATGGGCGGGCTGATCGCCTGTTACATGCTTAATACTCGCGCCCTGGGGCCTTTGGCTCAGCTGTCCGGGCTGCTGACGCGCTACCAGCAAACCAAGGTCACCATGGCGTCGGTGAACCAGATGATGGAGCTGCCCCAAGAGCGTAATTTCGAAGAGCGCCCGCTGAGCCGGCCTATCCTTCAGGGCGCCGTGGAGTTTCGCAACCTGAGCTTCACCTACCCTAATCAACAGAACGTGGCGCTGCGCAACATCAACCTGTCCATCCGCGCTGGCGAAAAAATCGGCATCATCGGCCGCAGTGGCTCGGGCAAAAGCTCTCTCGCCAAGCTGGTGGTTGGCCTTTATGAAGCAGACGAAGGCGCTCTGCTGGTGGACGGCGTGGACATTCGGCAAATCGACGTGAGCGAGTTGCGCCATAACATCGGCTATGTGCCCCAGGATATTCAACTACTGGCCGGCACCCTGCGCGACAACCTCGTATCCGGCGCCCGCTATGTGGAAGACGAAATGGTCCTGCAGGCGGCCGAGCTGAGCGGCGTGCATGAATTCGCCCGGCTTCACCCACAAGGCTATGAGCTACAGGTGGGTGAGCGAGGGCAGAACCTCTCCGGTGGCCAGCGGCAAAACGTGGCCCTGGCCCGGGCCCTGCTGCTCAACCCGCAAATCCTCTTGCTCGACGAGCCTACCAGCGCCATGGACAACAGCGGTGAGGAGCGGCTCAAGCAGCGCCTGCAAGCAGTGATTGGGGACAAGACCATGGTGCTGGTTACCCACCGTGCCTCGTTGTTGTCGTTAGTGGAGCGGCTGATCGTGATCGACCGTGGGCAAATTGTTGCGGATGGCCCGAAAGCGGCTGTGCTCGAAGCCTTGAAGAAGGGGCAAATCAATGTCGCTTAACGCAGACAAGGGCGGTATTGGCGCCTATTTCAAAGGCCGGGAGAATTTGTCCGGGCAACCGCTGCCAGAAGTTAACAAGGCACTGATCGACGATGCCCCGCGCATCGTGCGCCTGACCATTTGGGGCGTGATTCTGTTCTTTGCTTTCCTGCTGGCCTGGGCCCACTTCGCGATCATCGATGAGGTAACTAAGGGCGAAGGCAAAGCGGTCCCCTCGTCCAAGATTCAGAAGATTCAGAACCTCGAAGGGGGCATCGTCGCTCAGATCTACGTGAAGGAAGGCCAGATCGTCGACCCTGGCGCGCCCTTGATTCGCCTAGACGATACCCGCTTCGCCTCCAACGTAGGGGAAACCGAGGCAGACCGCGTCGGCATGGCGTTGCGAGTGGAGCGTTTGAGCGCTGAAGTGGACGACCGCCCTTTGGCCGTGTCCGACGAACTACGCAAGGCCGCGCCGAGCCAGGCTTCGAACGAAGAACAGCTGTACCGCAGCCGCCGGCAGCAACTGGCGGACGAAGTCGGCGGCTTGCAGGCCCAGTTAGCCCAGAAGCAGCAAGAACTGCGTGAGTTCGGTTCCAAGCAGGAGCAATACCGCAACAGCTTGTCGTTGCTGCGTCAGGAGATCGGCATGTCCGAACCCTTGGTGAAACAAGGCGCCGTTTCCCCCGTGGAAGTGCTGCGGCTCAAGCGCTCGGAAGTCGAAACCCGCGGGCAACTGGATGCGACCTCGTTGGCCATTCCTCGCGCCCAGGCGGCTATCTCTGAGGTGCAGCGCAAGATCGACGAAACCCGCGGCAAATTCCGCAGCGATGCCCTGACCCAGTTGAACGAGGCGCGCACAGACCTGAGCAAATACACGGCCACCGCCAAGGGCCTGGAAGACCGCGTAAGCCGTACCATGGTCAACTCGCCCGTGCGTGGGATCATCAAGCAGGTATTGGTAAACACGGTGGGCGGCGTGATCCAGCCGGGCAGCGACATCGTGGAAATCGTGCCGCTGGATGATACGTTGATCGTTGAAGCAAAGATCCGCCCCCAAGACATCGCCTTCTTGCACCCTGGGCAAGAAGCAATGATCAAGTTCAGCGCCTATGACTACACTATCTATGGCGGTTTGAAAGGCGAACTGGAACAGATTGGCGCGGACACCATCACCGAAGAAGACAAAAAGCAGACCTACTATTTGATCCGCCTGCGCACCGACCGCAACCACTTGGGCACGGACGAAAACCCCTTGCTGATCATCCCAGGCATGGTCGCGTCGGTAGATATCATTACCGGCCACAAGAGCATCCTTAGTTACTTGCTCAAGCCCATTCTGCGGGCCAAGGCCGAGGCATTGCACGAGCGGTAGCGTGGCCCCCACCTCCCGTAGCAGCCGCGCTTGCTCGCGACCAGATTCAACACGATGCTAAGACGGTCGCGGCAACGCGGTTGGCGCCAAGGCCAGCTGCTACGAGATGTATGGCTGCACTGTTCGCCAGCTTTGCTGGCTTCTACCGCCAAGGCCCCGGTTCGCCGATCAACCGGCCTTGCACGCCTTCGATGCCCATCTCGCGGATTACCGCCAACTCACCTTCGGTTTCTACCCGCTCGGCAATCAGCGGCAAGTCGATGCTATGGGCGGCTCGTTGAATGGCTTCGATAAACAGCCGCTTATGGTTCTCCTGGTCGATAGCGCGGATATAACTACCGTCTACCTTCAGATAAGCCAGGCCCAGGCGCGCCAGGTTGCCGATCATGCTGAAACGCCCGCCGAAATGCTGCAGGGCCAGGCTGAAGCCCAAGGCATGCAGGCGCCGCGTCACTTGCTCGAGCACCTGCTGTTCTGGCAATTGCTCCTCACCGATTTCGAAGATCAGCCGAGGCCCCAGGTTGGGGTGTTGCGCCAACAGATCGAAGATGCGGGCCATGGCTTGAGGGTCGTCCAAAGTGGCCGCGGAGAGGTTCAAGGCCAATACCCCTGGCCTAGCCTGCAAGTGCGCTAACACCAGCCTCAGCATGGCCAGGTCCAGCCGGCTGGACCATCCGAAGCGCTCTACCCACGGCAGGAAACGCCCTGCTGGCACTGCCAAACCCTGGGCATCCAGTACCCGCGACAGCACCTTATGGTGCAGCGGCGCATTGCCCTGAGCCGTGACCACGGGCTGGAAGAACAGCTGGAAGCGCGAGGTATTCAAGGCGTCGTCCAATAGCGTGTGCCAGCCATGGTGATCATCACCACCGGACTGCACCTGCTGTTGATCCAGACACACCCAGTGGGCCTCGCCGTGGCTTTCGGCCTGGGCCAGCGCCTGATCGGCCAGCTTCAGTAGATCGTGGGGCGCTTCGCCGCCCACATAAGGCGCCAGCCCGACCCAGGCCACGGGGAACACGTCCGACGCGCCGGTTTCGTACAGGCTGTGCAGCCCGGTATCCAAGGCCTGCGCCAGTTGCCGAGCTTCGTCGAGGGTAAGCCCTGGCGCCAGCACCGAGAACTCGCCCCCGCGGCTGCGGGAGATCAAGTTGCTGGTTTCCGGGTGCCGCGCGCAGTGGCGCACCAGCATAGCCCCCACCTCTTTGAGCAAGGCATCGGCGGCCTCGGCCCCTACGCGCTGGTTGAGGCCACTCAGGTCGTTCACCCGTAGCAACAGCAAGTAACCTGCTCGGTTTTCTTCAGCCTGGCTCACGCGTGCCTGCAACTGCATATCGAAATATCGGCGGTTGGCCAGCCCGGTCAAGGTGTCCTGGTACGACTCCACCCGCAGCCGCTCACTGCGTTCGGCTTGCTCCGTGAACAGTGCCTTGAGCTTCTCTACCATCTGGTTCATTGCCTGTACCACCCGGCGCAGCTCTGGCGTACGTGGCAGCTCTGGCAGGCTCAGGAACTCCCGCCGGGCAATGGCATGGGATTGCGCAACCATGTAATCCAAGGGGCGCAGTTGACGCTTGAGCAGCAGGGCACCCAGCAGGCCGCTTACCGCCCCGCACAACAACAGCCAGCCCAGGCTACCCAACGCACTTTGCCAAAGCTTCGCCAGGGCGAACATCGGGTGGCTTACTACCTCTACTCGCGCAGCCTGCTGCCAGCCTCGGCTAACAAGGGCATCACCACCGGCGGGCTCTAGGCCGATCAAGCTAACAAACCAATGGGGCACATCAATGCTGTCCGGCTCGGCGCTACGCTCCACTATCACCTTGCCATCGGTCAGGTCGATCACGCGGATGCTGGCGTAGTAGCCGCTATCGAAGATAGAACTCACCATCAACTCCACCATGGCGGGGTCGTCAATGTTGGGTGTAAGCGACAACGCCAACGCCGTGGCGCCATCCTGCGCATGGGATCGCAGTTGGTTCACATACTGGGCCCGAGAGCTTTCCAGGCTGACCATGAAGCTACCGCCAAACGCCACGATCAAAAATAGGCAGATGGCTATCAGAAGTTGCTTGAACAGTGACATCAGGGCTCCTGGTTAATTGGTCGGCTCGGCCGGAAAGCCTTCGGCAGCCATTTTCTTTAGCAAATCTTGCCAGCGAGACAACCGCTTGGTATCGCCGACCTTCTTGTTCCCCCCTGCCCCGGTAAGCCATAGGCCTTCGCCGTTGAAGGCGTACACCGGCAACAGGTCTGTCCGCTGGCTGGCAGGCTGGATGGTATCGACCAGGCTGTCGAGCACCAGCGGCATGGCGTCGGGCGTAGCGTAATAGGTCAGTACCATATGCGCCCGGTTTTGCCTGAGGGCCTTGACGTAAGTAATACGGAGCTTGTCGCCAGGAACGCCTAAATGACGCAGGCTGAAATACTTGGCGATAGCGTAGTCTTCGCAATCGCCAGCGCCTTTCCATAAGGACTGCACTGGCGTGGCCCAGTAGTCCACCTCATGCCACAGGTCAATGTCTTCCTGGTAGCGCAGTTGATGGTTAAAGAACAGGTTCACTACGTTGAGCTGCTCGGCTTCGGGTATCTGGCGCTGGGTAGCCAATAACCGCTGCCAGGCATCTATACGCTCCTGACCAGCACCTAAGGGGCCATACAAAGCCTGCGCTCGGCGACTAATGATCGAGAAGTCCCAGTCCGCCTGTAAAAGCCCAAGCAGGCTGAAGCTCACCGCAAACGCGAATGCGAAGCGGCGCAATAACAACCTTGCGCTATAACCCATTAACACCACGGCCAGCCTGAATACACTGGAAAGCCTCCGATGGTGCGGGTACATTCAGCAAAAGACAATGGCAACTTGCAATCACTTTATCGACGCTTGCCTGCGACTGCCCTTTTAGGGCCGCTAAACCCCTGAGCGGCAATGATAAGTGCTGAAAACCTGCGGTAAAGGACGTAAGCTCGTTTTCGTCGCGACTGTAAGGCCATGCCCCTTGAAGTAATACTTGTGGTTTGATTGGCAAGGGTTCGTCGAAAACATACTGTAGTTTCACATTTATCAAGGTAGTCAAAGTGCCTAGAAAACTTAGCCCATTGAGTGCTGTGCTGGCGCCGGAACAGCTGCCGGCTCACCTTGCGCGCTCGCTTATAGAAGAACGCCTTCGCAATGCCATTCTGGATGGGAGCCTGCCTACAGGCACCGCGGTTCGCCAGCAGGAACTGGCCACCTTGTTTGGCGTTAGCCGTATGCCTGTGCGTGAAGCCTTGCGGCAACTCGAAGCCCAGGGCTTACTCGCTGTTGAACAGCACAAAGGTGCTGTGGTCGCCCCCTTGATTACATGGGATGCGACAGAAACTTACGAGTTGCGCATCTTGCTGGAAAGCGAAGCTCTGCGACAATCTGTCACAGGCTTGACGGAAACAGACTTCACTACCATCGAACACATAATCGAGCGCATGGAAGCTGAGACGGACTATGCGCAAATGGGCGCGTTGAACAAAGAGTTTCACTTGGCCCTGTATGCCAAAGCCAGTAACCGCCGCCTGATGACCCTGGTCAGTGTCGGGCTGGACGAAGAAGAGCGCTTCTTGCGCTTCAACCTCAAAGACATGGGCCTTGGCAAGGTTTCTCAAGACGACCACCGTGAGTTGCTGGCCGCCGCCCGTGCGCACCAGGTAGACCTTGCCGTGCAAATGCTGACCCAACACCTGGAACGCGGCATCGCCGCCATTACGCAGTTCCTGGAAAAAAAGCAGCAAAAGTGACAAACGCGCCGGGTTAGCCGGCGCGCACCTCTCTCCTTTTACTCCCCCTCTGATCCTCGAGCCCTGAACCACAGGGCGCCTTGGCGCGCCAGCGTTAGCCGTTGGGCTTATATCGTCTCGACCCTGCTAATACATGGCGTTATAACGCCAAAGCGCACACTCTTGGCCATCACTGGGCTACGCCTCGGCCAGAGGCCCCACAAGGAAGAAACAGGAGAATTACAGGGCCAGGATGTACGGCCGTTTTCAAATCATAACTTTTGAAACACTCGCCCCCAGCGTGAAGCGCCCATATGCGCACTATTTTATTTTGATCAAATTTGATCGGAAGGAATAGCCCTACGCCTAATAAAACTTTAAAAAGCTTTATCGGGCAAGTTTGCGCTGAAAAAAGTAAACTCGAGAAAATTACTTAAAATAACTTGCCAACTACTTTTTCATTGGACTAACTTGATATTGCGATGCGGATCCATTCCTTCGTCCACCTAGGAAGAGTGAGTGAAAGCGCTATACCGATCGCAAATAAAAACCATGAAACGTAGCTATCGAATGGCCTGAACGCTCTGTTCTAGAGGCCTCGGGACCGGCTTGCCCGAAATTGGGTGGGCATGGTCGGCTAAACTCACTACACAGGATAAACAACATGCAATTTCTCGAGAACTTGCTAATCGACCGCAAGGAAGCATTGGCCCAACATCCGATTTTCAAGGACATTACTACGCTAAATGACTTGAAGCTGTTCATGGAAACCCATGTGTATGCCGTATGGGACTTCATGTCACTGACCAAACGCCTGCAAGTGGAACTCACATCAGTCACATTGCCATGGCTGCCGCCGCAAGATCCAGAATCAGCGCGGCTTATCAATGAAATCGTATTAGGCGAAGAGTCCGATCGCTGTCTTAAGGGCGGCCATTACAGCCACTTCGAATTATATTTGGATGCCATGCGCGAAGTGGGTGCCGATACCGCGCCAATAGAACGGTTTATTGCACTCCAGCGTCAGGGCGAGCATTTCCAATCCGCCTTGACCCAGGTAGGGGCTAACTCGGCCGCAATTCATTTCGTAGGCCACACCCTGGAAATCGCCCAGCATGCCTCAGCGCATCAGGTGGCGGCAGCCTTTCTTCACGGCCGCGAAAGCGTCATTCCTGGCATGTTCCAAAAGCTGCTGGATGACCTGGGCGTGGCCCACGAGCAGGCGCCGACCTTCCGCTACTACCTGCAACGGCATATTGAGGTAGACAGCGAGGACCACGGCCCGGCCGCTGAACGCGTGCTACGGCGCCTGACCGGGGACGACCACGAGATGCGCCGGGAGGTGCTGGAAGCGGCCATTGCCGCGGTGGAGAGCCGCCTGGCTTTGTGGGATCAACTGCAGGCCAGCGTGCGCTCGGCGCGCGGGGGCGTTTGATCATGGGTGCCATGAGCTATGTGTCTTTCGCGGACCAGTGGGAGCGGCGGGCGACCATTCGCACCCGCCCCCGCCGCCTGCTGGAGCAGGACGATCGCCTGATCTATCCCCTAAGCCGTCAGCCACTGGTGGCCAGCGGCGTATTCCAACAACACTGCCCCGAACAGCGGGACTTTGTGCTGCTGCAAACCCTTTATAAGTTCATCAACGATATCGTGATCTTTGAAACCGAGATTGTAGATAAGACCGCGCGTAATATCGCCAAGGGCCGCTTTGCCCTGCCCTTCCCCTTGCCCTGTCGTTACGACGCAATGACGGTGGTAGTGGATGAGGATTATCACGCGCTGGTGGCGCTGGACTTCCTACAACAAACCATCGCCGCCACCGGGATCGAACCGCTCTCGATGCCTACGGAAATCGAACTGAGCCGTGCGATTCCCGCCGCCATGGCACAAGCCCCCGAACGGCTGCGGCCCGCAGTGGAGTTGATCTGCGTAGCGATCGCGGAAAACACCGTGACCAACGATGTTGCCGCATTTGCCAAGGACGACACCGTTAAGTCCTCCATCAAGGGTTTGATGGCTGATCATCTGGCCGATGAAGGGCGCCACTCCACGTTTTGGACCGACCTCACTCGCCTGTATTGGACCACTGCGAATGAAGCGGACCGAGAAGCCATTGCTCGTCAACTACCGGTGTTTATCGAGCAATACCTGACCAATGAAATCCAGACCGCCTTCGACCTTCAACTGATCGAAGCCCTGCCAGTCGCGCCATCGGTAGCAGTGGCGCTCAAGCAAGAGGTCACCGGCCTGGCGTTCCCTATCGGCCCCCAGCATCCGTTGGTGCAAAACATCATCAGGTTTTTCAAGCGCAGCAGCCTGCTGGAGGCGCCTTGCGTACAGGCCGCCTTAACGCCTTACCTCAGCTGACAAGGGGTACACTTTATGAAACGTTTGAATGTATGGCTATTGGGCCATGGCGCATTGCTGCGCGGCCTGGCCCAAGAATTACAAGGGTTTGGTCATGCCTGCACCCTGCAAACCGAATGCGCCCTGCTATCGGCCAGTGGCACAGACGTATTGATCGAAGACGGTAGCGTGAGCCTAGACCCCGCCATGCGGCGGGACTTGGGCCAGGCGCCCCAGTTTCTTTTGCAAACCAGCTTGGCCCCGGAGGAGCAGTCAAGCTTACCCAAACCCACCTTGTGGGTACTGCGCGATGGGCAACCTTACCTGCGCAGCCCGGTCGAGGTGGAACATCAAGGCAATGGCCGCCTGCTTCATCAAACGGCTCTGTTGCAATGGACCGAGGCCTTGACGGACCTGATAGGCGCGCTGGCCCGCGGTGAAGACATGCTTCCAGATGCTTGGAGCCATGGCGTTAACTATGCCTCCCTGCTTAGCTTCGACACCTTGGCCTACCGCCACAGCCAAAACCATACCGATGATCCCGCGCTGTTAGCGCTCGCCGAACACCCCTTAGGCACACGCCTCGCGGCCAGCTTTGAACGGTTCGGAAACCGTCCAGCGCTTCGCTGGAATGGCGAAACCTGGGCTTACAAGCAACTACGGGCGGCGGCTGAGCCTATCCGCCAGAAAGTACTCCAACTTGGCGGGGCCACTCCCAACCCCGTGGTAGGGGTATGCATGGAAAAAAGCCCGGCGCTGTTTGCCTGTGTATTGGGCACTTTGCTGGCCGGAGGGGTGTACTTGCCGCTGGAGCCTAGCCACCCGTTGGAACGCCGCCGGTTCATTCTGGAAAACAGCGACGCGCGGCTGCTTTTTCAACTTAGACGGGCCGAGCCGTTAATGGGTATTTGGGAGATGGTAGACCCCACCGAACTTAGCGCGAACAACCCTTGGCCCGCCCTGCCTGAATGGCACTCAGCGGCGCCATGCATGGCGCTTTATACCTCTGGCACCACCGGTCAGCCAAAAGGGGTATTACTCAGCCAACATAACCTCAGCCATTTCACTGCCTGGTACGCGGCCTACACTGGATTGGAACCAAGCGCACGGGTATTGCAGTTTTCTACCCTGAGCTTCGACTCCGCGACCATTGACCTCTTTCCCACCTGGCTCAGTGGCGCAACCTTAGTGGTGGCCAGCGAGGATCAACGGCGAGACCCTGCATTGTTGACGGCGTTAATCAATGCAGAGCAGGTAACACAGGGGTTTTTGCCGCCCGCGTTGCTTAGCGTTCTGCCATTAGATGCCCTGAATGCCATGGGCTGCATCACTACCGGCGGCGATGTGTGCGAACCTTGGGTGATCGAACGCCTGTCGCAGAGCTGTCGTTTTATCAACCTCTATGGGCCTACCGAGGCGACGGTATTGGTCACCGCTCGGGTGTTCCAACCGGGCGTTTCCAATCGCAACCTGGGCGCCCCTATCGCCAACAGCCAGGTATGGGTGCTCGATGACACAGGCCAACCGGCCCTAAACGGTGAAACCGGGGAGCTCTATATTATCGGCCCCGGGGTTGGGCTGGGTTATATCAACAACCCAGAGCAGACCCAGCAGCATTACGTCCAGCTAGTGCTACCCGACGGCAGCTCGATGCGTGCCTACCGCACCGGGGACCTGGGCCGCTGGGGCGTTGAGGGCCTGGAGCTGGTGGGCCGCAAGGACAACCAGGTAAAGATCCGCGGCTTTCGAGTAGAACCCGAAGAAATCGAGTGCTGCCTGCGCGAAGCGCGTTTATATGGGCAAGTAGCGGTGGTCATTACGGAAGGGCAGCGTATCGCGGCCTTTATTGCTCAGCCTAATAGCGATACACCGGCTTCCCCGCAAGCCCTGCGCAAGTACGTGGCGCAGCGGCTGCCGGCCTATATGCAACCCAGCCTGTATACCGAGCTGGCTCAGCTTCCCGCTGCGGCGAATGGCAAAGTGGATCGTCAAGCCTTGCGCGCGATGCCCATGCGCGCGGAAACAAATGCCCTTAAGCCGCCGACGACAGCCAGGCAACATGAACTGCGAATGATCTGGTCAGAACTGCTTGAGTTATCCCCAGAGGAGATATCCACAGACGACAGTTTCTTCAACCTTGGCGGGCACTCCATTGTGCTCTCAAAGATGCTGCTCATGCTGCGCGAGCGTTTTGGTCGTGGTGTATCTATTAATCGCTTTATTGAAATGCCCACCCTGGAAAGGCTTGAACAGCTACTGAACGCGGTGGCCGATGCGAACAGTGGCTTGGTCGATCCCTTAGCTTTGACGGACGCCATGCGGCCGGTGGATATAAAAACGTTGCCTTCAGTGCGCCTGGGTGATGTCCACAAGGTTCTGGTAACGGGTGCCAATAGCTTCGTTGGTGTTCATTTGGTTGCAGCCTTACTGGCGTGGGGTGCTACCGAGGTCACTTGCCTGGTAAGACCAGGGAAAAGGCAAAGCGCCAAGGCTCGATTCGCTGAGGCGCTTGTGGATAATGCAGTAACTGTGGATATAGAGCGGGTTCAAGTGCTCGCTGCAGATTTTACGCAACCCCTGTTTGGCTTATCCACAAGTGACTACGAACGCATTGATGAGGAGTATGGGGCAGTTATCCACAATGGGGCTAATGTTAACCATGTGCTGGATTACCCCGCTTTGACCAAGGCCAACGTAGAGCCGTTGTTCAATCTCCTTAAACTCTGCGAAGGCCGTAGTAAGAAGATCCTTAACTTTGTATCTACCTTATCTGCCTGTAGCGCCGTAGATGAGCACGGGGCCGTGCTAGAGGCTGACCCTGTAGACACACCACCCATCTACATCCGCAATGGCTACAACCTGTCTAAATGGGTAGGCGAACATATCCTGGCGCGCGCTCGGGCGGCAGGGTGTTTCGTCAATATCTTCCGACCGGGGAACATCAGCTTCAACAGCGATACTGGCGTATGCCAGCCTCATAAAAATCGCCTGATGCTGATGCTCAAAGGTTCTCTGCAGTTGGCCGCAGTGCCAACGCTGGACCTGAACTTTGACCTGATGCCGGTTGATTTCCTGGCCAAGCTTATCGCTTACCAAAGCAGCCGTTATCAGCCGCAAGCCGCAGTGTTCAACCTCCATAACCCTCAGCCGCTCAGTTGGCCGGATTATGTCGCCTCCTTCGCCAACGCCGGCTACAGCTTCGACCTTGTGCCCGTTCCTGTATGGCAGGAGCGTTTGCAGGACGTCGATAAGGATAACGCCCTGTTTGGAGTATTGGGTTTTTACCTTAATGGCTTCGAAGAAGACATAGGCGATGTATCCGCCATCCACCACCAGAACACCGCCCACGTTATACAGCGCATGGCCGAGGCCTACCCCGTTAAAGATCACGCGCTGTTGGCTCGGGGTAGCGCTTACCTGCAACGCATCCGTTTTATCTAACCCTCGCATCAGGAGCAACAGCATGAATACTGCACAACCCGATACTCGCATTCATAACCCAGCTGGGGTGCGGGTGGTTTCCGCTGTCCAGATTCCCAACAGCGCACAAGCCGCGTGGGCGATGGTTGGTGACTTTGGAGGTTTTCACCAGTTTATCCCTGCGCTTGAAACTATTCAGGTGACGGGGGACGGCCTGGGGCGCGTTCGCCATAAAACGTTCAAGGATGGCAACTTCGCTATCGAGCAGCTTAATAGCCATAGCGCCTCTGAGATGACCATGACCTGGACGCTTATCCACACGTCTCTGCCTGTCGGCAACCTATGGGCCGCCATGCAGGTTGTGCCACAAGGGTTGGTTAGCTGTGAGGCGAGCTGGACCATCCAGGCAGAACCAGCGAGTACAGGCGACCTTCAGGACCCAGAGGCGTTTAAGACGTTCTTACAGGGCTTTGCTGACGGTGCCATGAATGAGGTGAAGCGTTTGCTTAGCTAACCCCAGCAAGACAAAAGCCCTGGTCGCGTAAGCGGCCAGGGCTTTTGATGTTTGAATCTTGACGATGACCTACTCTCACATGGGGAAACCCCACACTACCATCGGCGATGCATCGTTTCACTGCTGAGTTC
>NZ_JBSKHS010000024.1:0-39682 GCF_057128685.1 Pseudomonas artemisiae | reverse complement strand
GTTGTCTGCTCATCGAACACCTCTGTGTGGCGACCATTTTCGCCTAAAAAAGTGTCCGGGGTTAGTAGACCACTACACTATCTTCAAAGGCGACCGTGGAAAGCTGGTCGAGATCTTGGCCTATCTGTATCTGCAGCAGGAAAAAAACGCCCAACGGATAATCCGTGCTTTAGAGCCAAGGCCCCGCTCGCTCAAGGGAAGGGTTGCTGAGAATGTCATCAGGAAGCTGACGGCACCAAACCAAGCAGACGTTGAAGCTGCTAAGTCAGGAACAGAAAAAGAAAAGGAAGCAGCACAGAAGCGAATCGCTACGTCAATCTGGCATCGTGATGGGCTTCTCTTTCAGCACATTTCCTGGATTGTTGCCAGGCAGGCGATCCCCGATGGCTACATGACCTCACCGCATGTAAGGCAAGCCGACAAGGGATTTGACGGATTCATCATTGAGTTAGACAAGAGTCAAGAGCGGATTGAACGGGTAGTCCTTTGTGAGGACAAGGCTTCCGAAGACCCGCGACCTCTAGTCAGAAGAAATGTCTGGCCGGAAATTAAGTCGATTATAACCGGCGACCGTGACGATGAGATCCTGGCTGATCTAACAACATTATTGAAAAGCATTCCGGCAATCGATGCTGAAAGTGCAGTTGACGAAATTTTTTGGGAAGGTACTCGTCACTTCAGAGTTTCTGTAGCTACCGGCGAGGACAAACGCAAGTCAAAAAGCTTCGTACATATAGTAAAAGGATTTGACGACATAGTGACAGGGACAATTGAAAAACGAGTTGCAGGTGTTCTGCCATTTGATGATGTTCGTATCGGTCTTGATCTCCTCGCTCAGGAAGTGATCGCCAAGGTGGAGGATATATCCGGTGTTTGACTCAAGCTCTCGCATGCTGCTTCGAGGTGCTCCTGACCTTCCTGATCTAGACCCTGATACGCTTGATGAGCTTTTGACAGAAGCCTACATCGAACTGGCGACTGCGCGTTTCATGTCGGCGAATGTTGAAGAAGGATCAAATACGAAGGTGTTTGATCGCTTGCGTCGGCTCGCCTCAACCTTCGAGGCATATGTTGCGCTTAATATTCGACCGGAACAGTCAAGCGCCGCAGCTTTTGTATCGGGTACCGCTCATCAGATCCTGTCCCGCTCGCGTGAAACACGATCGGAGCCCACGTTGTTATCAAGTGATGCCCTTGGTTCGGTGATCTCAGCGACGCTTCTTTTTCTCATCGCAGATCGGGCAGCAGATGCGGCTGAAATCGCTACGCAGCTTAGGGCTAAAGGTGAGCTTAGAGCGGTCAGGCGTTCGCTGATCCTTAGCCTCCGTGAATTCGCCACTGGCAACTTAACTGCAGTAATTGACCGTGCTCTTGAGCAAGATCTAATTCGACGAAGCAATAGCCGCGAATACGCTACCGACCTTCTCCTAAGAGAATGCGCGCAAGCTATTCAGGATCTAGCAAGAGAAGCCGTAATTGGCGGCTCTGTCAACAAAGATATCCATAAGCGCCTTGCCCGCGTCGTCAAGTTATCCAAAGCTTCGTCAACAGAGCTCGGTTCTGAACTTGAGGGATCAGTGTACCATCAATTTGCGGGTCCTCACCACCTCGCCACTTTGTTAAGTCATCTTGTAGAAGGCGTCCAGGCATCGATGCTCGTGCGCCTACCAGCACCTTTAGGTGCCAACAAAAATGCGTGGAACGAATGGACTGAAACTCAGGCACGTTCAAAACCGTTCTTGTGGGTCAATCATCTCAAGGCGATCAGCACGGGGTATCTAGATCGTGGCCAATCGATGGTGATGACGTCACCCACTGGATCAGGCAAGACGACGCTTTCAATTTTGAAGATTGCAGCCACTCTCTGCGCTGGCGAAAGCGTCATCTATCTGGCACCAACTCATGCGCTTGTGGATCAAGTTGAAGCGGATCTATCGGGTCATATCGGTGATATAGAACCGGTCAGTGTGGAAGACACTGCTCTGGAGGAGCTGGGGGAAAAGCTACCACCCTTCTCCGTAATGACGCCTGAAAGGTGCTTGGCCCTTCTAGGCTTCTCGCCGGATCTCTTTGCAAAGGTCGGTCTTATGGTGTTCGACGAATTCCATCTCATCGGTGCGGACGACCCGTCTAGAACTCACAAAATAAATGCGAGGGCGATTGACGCAATGTTGGCGTTACTCACCTTCCTCAAACTCCGAGCGAATGCGGATCTGCTGCTACTTTCGGCAATGGTGGCAAACGGAGAAGAGATAGCGCGCTGGCTTAAAGATGTTACCGGGCGCGAAGTCAATGCATTCGATGATCCTTGGAAGCCAACACGCCAGCTCCGCTCTTGCGTCATCTATGACAATTCAAATGTGAAAGAAGCGGTTCAGCGTGCCTCCACGCTGCCAACGAAATCCGCGCGCAAAAGAGTTTTGGTTCAGCCATTGGGGTTGTTTTCTCTGATTTCGGGCTGGCATCCGAAGCGACCAGAGAAGCTTGTTGTGCGAGTTCTGACAAAGCGTACTCCGCCGCTCCTTTTAAATGACAATGGTTACTTGACCTCAAACCGCAACCAAGTCGCAGCACAGATCGCGGCTGACTATGCTGCGCTCGGGAAGCGTGTCATCGTGTTTTGTAATGACATCAAAGCGTGTGGAAGTGTTGCTGATGAAGTCAACAGCATCCTCACACCCGCAACCGTTCCGCTGGACGAAACGCAGGAGGAGATTCGTAGCGCCATCCTAGAGGATGTAGGATCGGAACATGCAGCCTTCGATCCGACTCTCCGGCGGGCAGCTGTGCATCATGGGGATCTTCTTCCACTGGAAAGAAGGCTCACTGAGAGTGTTTTCCGTGCGCGCCGGGATGGGGAAAGCGGGGCCTTGGGGCTTGATGTGATTGCGGCGACTTCGACAATTGCACAAGGACTTAACCTTCCCTGCGATGTAGTGGTCTTGGCTGGAACCGACCGCAGTGCTGTCGATGACCCGAACGGCAACCCCCGAACCGATCTACGACCCCATGAAATATTGAATGCTCTAGGCCGCGCGGGTCGTGCCGCCTATTCGGCTACTGGACTCTCGATCGTTGTACCGGCACAACCAATCCGGATTGATCCAGACGAGCTCGCCTTTGCTCCACAGTCTGTGCTGAATACCGTGTTCTCCGATCAGGACGCTTGTGAGGAAATAATTGATCCAATTGAACTGCTTTTGGATCAAGTTGAAGCCTCAGTTAATTTGGACGCTAGGATGCAAGCAATGATCCGGCGTCTTTCGTCCGTAACAGAGACCGGAGAAAGTGGCTTTGACGATATTGTGCGAAGGTCCTTGGGGTATTTCCGGAAAAAAGCAGCCAGTGCTGCTGATGCGGACAAGTGGCTGGAGAGGCGCCGTACAGCGCTGGAGAAGGCCGAAGAGGCACTTGACGATCCTCCCGTTCTCGACTGGCAGCGAGAAATCGCTGTGCGCAACGGGATTCCTCCTAGGCTGATCGAGCGGCTGGTTGATGCATTACAAGCGACCTCAATGGAAACCGACTCCACTGCCGATTGGATGAGCTGGCTTCTCGATATCATCGCCGAGCACCCGTTAGACTTGACCATTTTTATTAGAGGCGCGGCCTTAGAGTCAGTATTTGGTCGTGCCTATTCGAATACTAGTAAACCAAAAGAGACTGCTCGCCTAATACTAAAAACCCTTAAGACACTGGTATCAATGTGGTGCGGCGGCCAATCTCTCGTAGAGATCGAGGAGTGGTTGCTGGTCTTTGTCCAAAAACACGAGGGACAGGTCAGCCGGAAAACGAGTCGCTCAACAACAGCCCAACGCGCCCGTAGATTTGCAATACGTATCACTCCTGATCTTGGGTTCTTGTGTGGGGTACTCGGGCAAGTTGAAAATCATCTGTCGGAAAAAGCAGATGCTCCAAAACGGCCAATTATTGAAATGCTCCCACAGATGATTAGGGCTGGGGACAATACCCGGCATCATGCAATTCTGCGCCAGTTAAAGTCTGTATCCTCCCGCGTCAAAACTTATAAGCACTGCGAAAAGTTGCGCTCTAATTTCACTGCGGGCCCGCAATCTAGCATTGAGGAAATTCGTCACGATATCACCCTAGCGACACTTGTAGAGGCATTCACAGTTTTCGGTGAGGGAGATGATGCGTAGCCGTTGATCGAAGCGAGGTAGGCGCTGACCGGACAGAAGACAGTCGTGGGCGAATGGCCGCTCATGGCTGTGGATTCAACCGGTGAATGCAACGGCCCAAGATGCATTAGGAAGAAAGGAGTTTCTCCATGAAGCAGCGGCCTCGAATTTACTACACCGATACACAAAAGGCCTTTATGTGGGAGCGATGGCGTGCGGGCGATTCGCTGCAGTCAATTGCTCAACTCTTTGATCGTAACCATATCCAGATTTCTGGACCGTTCTCCAGGACGATTAACGATGTCACTTTCCATCCTTGGCCGCATGAGTCCTTCGTTCCTTCTCTTGCCGTTTTATGCGTGCCAGGTGCCCACGGGTTTTCCGTCACCGGCAACAGACCACCTTGAAAAACACATCTCCCTGGATGAGCTGTTCGACCTGCGCGCACAGCATGTGTACCTTGTGAAGGTCGAGAGGGCGACAGCATGAACGGTGCCGGCTTGTTTTCCGGTGACTTGGTGATTGTGGACCGAGGCCGGGAGGCCAGGTATGGCGATATTGTGATTGCCGCACTCAACGGTGAGCCCGTGTGTAAGCGGCTGCATTGCAAGGGCACCGAAGTCATCCTTCAGTCCGAAAACCCGGCCTACCCCCTGCAGTTCATCCTGGAAAGCGATGAAATGTCCATTTGGGGTGTAGTGCGCTACAGCGTGCGTGATCATACCTACGCACGAGCCTATTTTTGCCCTGGTGGACTGCAACAGCTTCGGGTAATCCAGGCATGCTGGACGACTTTAGTCGTTATTGAGTAAAGTTAGATCCTCTCTGATTAATTAAAATTAGAATACGAGTTTAACGTCAAAAATTATGTATCATACTATACCTGTGGTAGATTTTATTAGTACCAGGAGATCAAATGTACGATCAGAGTTTTAATGGAAATTCATTAAGGCGTGAAATCAGAAAATCTGATTTTAGAAAAAATAGAACCTTGCATGACGAAAGCTTAAGGGGGAAGTATATTGATAATGCTTGCGCACGATCAAGCACCGGATTCAATAGTTATAATGCGCTTTCAATAAATTCGCTTCATGGGAAAACAGTTTATAAAATTAGAGATTTTTCTGATGAGCTGATTTTTCGAAAGATAAATTCTAATATAGTTAATCTTACAAAGCTAAAAACTAAAGACAGGGACTCTATAGTAGCAAATGTCGAGGTTCTTCTATCTGAGGGCATACAGTATAGAGTATACAGATTAGACATTAAAAGCTTTTATGAATCCGTATCAATTTCTTCAATATTCGAAGAAGTTGAAAAAATTAAAATGCTATCTTCTCTTACGAAACAACATTTATTTGAGATATTTAAGAGCTACCATGGTTTAGGGTTTGCAGGTGTACCGAGAGGATTATCAATATCAGCGACTATTTCAGAATTGGTTCTCTATAATTTTGACAAAAAAATTTCAACTCACCGAGAAGTATTTTTTTTCTCGCGATATGTAGATGACATAATAGTCATTACTAGCGGCAACGAAAACCGTAAAAAATTTCTAAAATGGATAAAATCCTCACTCCCTTCAGGTTTAACACTGAACGATAAGAAACAGCTAATACGTGAAAGGTCAGGTACTTTTAAAGAAAAAAATGCGTCTGCTCCATCTATTATAAAAAAAACCCCATCCATGGAGTTTGAATTTCTTGGTTACACGTTTAAAGTAACCGATCCATCCAGTAATGATGGAAAAAAAATACGACAGGTAGAGTTAGATATCGCACCGAGCAAGATAAAAAAAATTAAAACTCGGATAGTTAAAAGTTTGATTGCATACTCAAAAGATGGCGACTATGATTTACTTGTAAACAGGATTTCTTTTTTATGCTCAAATTTTAGTGTGATTGATGCTGATAGGGATCGGAAAAGACTGGCGGGAATCTACCATAACTACCATCGAGTTGTTTCAGAAAAATCTAAGGCACTGTTAGAGCTTGATACCTATTTAAAGAAAGTTGTGACATCGGGTTGGGGGAAGGTGAGCGACAGCTTTTTTACAAAAACTAGTACACTACAAAGGCGAAAGCTGATGCAATGGAGCTTCATCCGAGGGCACTCCCAAAAAATCTACCTCCACTTTTCTGAGTCACGGCTCGCGGAAATTCATCGGTGCTGGAAATATGCCAAATAAAATTATTCGAGAAAAGATTAGGAAAGACGATTATCTTCGTATTCTTGTTACTGAAACTTTGCCGTATGAGACACCTCTTGTCCATTCAAACGACGGCTTATTGAAGAATCTGCAGAGTGACTATAAAAACGAGATTTTTGTTTTTATAGTGAACAGGTTAATAAGTCAGCAAAATCCTAAGCCTACTATTCCTTATAAGTATAAAATAAGAAAAAGCACGACTGAGTTTCGCACACTGGCTATAATTCATCCCGCATCTCAATTTAGATTTGTGGATTTTTATAAAAAATATTCGCGCCTGATTTGCCATTTTTGTGATAGAAGCCAATTCTCAATTCGTGCGCCATATAAAATAGCTAGCACTTTTTTTTACAAGAATACCTGGGAAAATATTAGTGAATTCAAACGCAGCAGTGTAAGTACATTGGGCACGGATCAAGTTGCCAAGCATAGTAGTTCATTTTTCACTTATAGAGGTCATGATCGACTGTTCAAATTCTATAATTCCCGTGATTTTCTAAATATTGAGAAAAACTATGGGGTATTTTTGAGTCTTGATGTATCAAAGTGCTTTGACAGTATCTATACTCACTCCATAGCATGGGCAACTAAATCAAAAGAAAATACGAAAAATAATCTAAAAATTACATCTACATTTGGACAATTCTTTGATAGTTTGATGCAGCAATCGAACCACAACGAAACGAATGGTGTGTTGATTGGGCCGGAAATTAGCAGGATTTTTTCAGAGGTAATTTTCCAGAGGATAGATTTGAATGTTGAACAACGTTTATTGGGTTTAAATAACCCTTCAAAAAATGGGCATGATTACACGATAAGAAGGTATGTGGATGATATCTTCATTTTTGCAAAGACCAAAGAGCATTCGCGTTTAATAGCCGAGATATATACAGAGGAGCTGAATAGCTACAACTTGCATGTAAATCAAAATAAAGTCGTAGAATATTCAAGACCTTTCTTTTCAACAAAGTCACGTGTAATAACTGAGTCCAACGTAGCTATAAACAATTTCAGTAATAATTTTCTTGAGTCTCGCGAAAATAACGATCGTCTAATTCCTAAAAGAATTTTCAACTCTCGGAAGCTAACTAAAAGCTTTATTGATGCTGTCAAGACCATATGTTCATCTAACCAGGTTGATTATGATTCAGTATCAGCTTATATAATATCTGCGGTTACGAACCGAATAAAGAAAATAATAAATGTTAAGTCTTTGGCTGATATTGAAAATCCTGAATACTATGCGGATGCTTTGGGCGCGTTGGTAGAGGTGTTGTATTTTTTTTATACGACAGCGCCATCGGTAAGCGCGTCGTATAAATTGTCCATATCTATCATTTTGATAGCCAGGTTTACCAAGGTTTATCTTCCTTCGCATTATCTTACAATCACCCAGAGAATTTATGAGCTTACATTACAGCTATTGAGCAGAGATCTAATATATTTCAAATCCTCTACTAAGAATTTTGTTTACCTAGAGGCTATCAATATTGTTCTTGCTAGTTCTGAGCTTGGCGCGGATTGTATGCTGCCCTCTCAAATATTAAATGAATTGTTAAACTCTCAAAGCTCTTATTATGACTTGATGAGCTGCTTGTACTATATTAAAGATATAGTTTCTTATAGTGAAACAAAAGCGTTAATTGAGCGGAAGATAGATTTCTATCTTCGTGATCTTTCTGATGTCCCAATTTATGCGGAGAAAGCTTGCATACTCTTAGATTCTATCGCTTGCCCATATTTAGATGAGGCAAGGAAGGCCAAATATATAAAACGCCTTTATCGAGACTTAGGTCAAACCCCCCCTACTGATCAGCAGATATCAGGATTCTTAAAAAAATCACTAGCGATGCCGTGGTTCATCAGCTGGACTGAAATTGACTTGTTGAACATGCTTGAGAAAAAAGAGTTGAAAGAAGTTTACTAATGTTGCTTAATGTCAAGCGTGGGAGGTTGCCAATATACCCTCTACGGAGCTTAGGCGACGATTACTCTGATATGAGGTGCTGAACACCATCATGCTAGGCACCTGTCTGAGAGCCTTAGTCAGTATGATAGGGCACACACTAAGGGGTGAGGCCACCTCCCACTGCGTCATCGCATATTTGCGTATAGCATCCGACGCGCCGTCTCGAGAGCAAGAATGTTCAGTATCTGACTTTATAAGTTGGCGAATCCTCCGGCCGATTCTGCCGTCGATCATAGATCCTGGTCGTGCTGATGTTGGCATGCCCCAGCCAAGCTTGGACCTTGGCAATGTCCGCCTCATGCTCCAGGGCATTGGTAGCTGCTGTTGCCCGCAGGCCATGTACGCCCAGGCCGGCGACCTCGATGCCGGCCTTTTTGGCATAGGCTTCCACTACTTTATAGATGCCATCGGCGGTAATGCCACCTCGATCTATGGCGCCGCGTAGCGGCAGGAACAGCGGGCTTTTCGGCGTGACCAGGTGATGCCCCGAACGCTCCAGGTAATCGTGGATGCGGTCAGCGGCTACCGGGTGCAGGGGCAGATAACGCACCTTTCCGCCCTTGCCGTGAATCAGCAGGTGCTTGATCCCGCGCCGCTCCAGCATATCGCTGACGCCCAGCTGTGCTGCCTCTTCCCGCCGAAGGCCGTGGTAGAGCAGCACGGCTAGAATGGCCCGATCCCGTAGCCCCTTTAGCGTGGCCACGTCCGGTGCTTCCAACAACGCCTTTGCCTGGTGATCGCCCAGGGCCGGGGTCTTACCTTCGTTGGTCTCGATCTTGGGCCGTTTGACCCCGTGCACCGGGTTACCACCGGCGACCGCGTTGCATTCCAGCAAATGGTCGAACAGGCTGGCCAGCGCAGCGAGTTTGCGCCTGATGGTGGCCCCGGCCAGGCCCCGGTGCTCCAGCTGGGCACGCCAGGCCAGGACGTGAGAGCGCGTCACCACCCGAAACTCGTCTGCAGTGGCCAACCCTATAAAGGAACAGAAGTCTTCCAGGTCGTTTTGGTAGGCACGACGCGTGCGTGGGTTATCGATGTTGGCAAACCATTCCACCGCGGCCGGTACCGCGGCCAGGTGCTGGAACTCGACCGCGGTCAATCGACGCTCGCCATCCCCTTTGTGCACCGTTAGCGTGCTCATGATCCCCTTCCCTCCCCCAAAACGCTTTTTTGACGCTGCCGACTGAAAACTCTTGATAACGTATTTTATCAATACTTAAAAAGCAGTCGCCCCATCCCTGCCGACATAATCATAAATGTGTAACCAGAGAGTTTCTTGCTTTTTGATGGATCCGGAAAACTGCTTATTACATTACACAATTATCAACGTCTCACTTTCGATAGGGCATGCGTGACTTCCGATTCAGCCGTTCCAATGAGCACACGTATAGGAACTGAGAGGCGAACAGCATACCCATCGAAAGCAGCCAGCACGTGCCTATCCTTCTGAAGACTCTCTCACAACCTCCAATAATACTGCTTGATCTTCTGTGCCATCAGTCGGCGACGTTCAGCAAGGAAGGCTTCGAATCGCTCGGGTTGGTAAGCGGCCAGGTCTTCTGGGAGGCAGTTGGCGGCCAGGTTGATTTTGAGATCTTCCAAGCGGGTGATTGCTCCATAGCGCGCTACGCCGCTGTCACACTGAGTTAGCACATCAGCCATATAGGCTGCCGGAGCGGTGTGGCCGATCTTGATATTCACTTCCTGCTGTATGTACACATAGTTAGCTACCTGGTTGTACTTACTTCGCTGCAGGCCTTGTTGCTTCAGGTAATTCTTAGGGAAGATGTGGTGAATATCGCCGTGATGCGTAAGCATATCTCGCACCGTGATTTCCTTGGACAGGAAGCCCTTGTCACCGCGGTTGGCCTGCGCGGCCCAGAACACCTTGATAGCAGGCGCGTTGACGGAGGACGTAGTCAACGCCTGCGGCAGGCCGAAACCCCAGAAAGCGTCAGAAAGCTCGGCAGCCTCGATTTCACCTAGCACATCATCGAACTGCCGCTCATGAATCGCCTTGATGTCCTTGTCGAAACGCGACTCTGGCGAGCCCGAGTAGCGTCCAGTTAATAGCGACATTACAAGCCAGCGGCGTACCCAGCTTTCGATATTAGGGTTATTGCCCAAGTCGCGTTTGAGTTTCAGGTATAGGACGTAAGCAAAGTTAAGCGCATTGACCGAACCGATCATGGAGCTATCTACATAACCGGCCGAGCGAATGATCATTAGGAAGCGCTTGAAGTGCGTTTCGTTAATGAACTCCCTAACCCCTTCGCTCAACGTTTTAAAGGAAGCTTCTTCGATTTCCTTCTCATAGCTGCGTGTCTCGAAGTTACGACCGGAGAGAAGGCCGACCAAATCTGACAGCCGTCCACGATTGAATTTGGTGGTGAAAGCGACGCGTAGCATGTCTGAATAGCTGGGGTCGTACAAGTCGTCGCTCTCACCCTTCAACCACCGCATAGTGCGAAAGTAGTCAGTCTCTACAAAGGCCTTATCGTTGTTCTCGATGTGAGCATAGAATTCGGGCGCGATTGACAAGTGACAGAAGTAGTCAATGACTTTGCGCAGCGTGTTGCCGCCGAACTCCTCGTTGGCGGCGATCTTCGACATGACGAAATCCGCCTGGCTTAGCACTACCCCCTTGGAATTGATTCGAATGAAGATTTCGGTAACTACGTCTATTTCCAAATTCGCAGCTAGCTCAATCAACCCGATTTGCTTTTTGGTGATATCGCACAACCTATCCAGCCGCTCATAGAGCAGGTCTTCATCTACATCAGGATTCAGGTTTAGGTAGTCGCGTCCTACCTTATGCGCCTTCAGCTCACCGCTGACGATGGGCGCAATATCAGCGAACCAAGCCTTGTCTTTATCAATAGCCGGGTTGCTAACCTCAAAGCGCTCCTCAATGGGGTGGAAGGCAATTCGGATACGCACCTGCTGGTAATCCTGATTGATCACCCGCTGCCCAGCGATGGCAGCCGTCAAGGCCGTTACCCGCTGCTGGCCGTCGATTAGTATCTTTTTGCCTTCGGCCAGCGAGCCGTCTTTCAATTTCACGGTCGGGTTGCGCCAAGCAATGATGTAACCCACCGGAAAGCCCTGATATAGGCTGTCCATTAGGTCGCGCACTTTGCTGGCATCCCATACAAAGGGGCGTTGAATTTCTGGAATAGCGATTTCACCAGATTTAACCCAGCTCAGCAGGGTTTCGATCAGGTGTTGATTAACAGAGTACTTCTGCGCTGACATGAACATTCCTTTGTATATAAAGAGAGTGAGCTCATTCAACCGGGCCAGGTACCAAAGCCACCGGTTCCTGCCTAGTCAAATAGGGGACTTTGCCGGAGGGTACCAGATTGGCAGCACCGTCCAGGTGCACATCTTGGTCGTCGAAGAAGATATGCGGATTGAAAGCCCTGAGCACCTTGGGTTTGCCTACACCGCCAAGAAAGAAGGCTTCGTCAACGTATACGCCCCACTCGCGCAAGGTATTGATTACGCGCATTTCTGATGGGGAATTCCGTGCAGTTACAATTGCAATCCTAATTGGTGAGTCCTTTGCGCCGGTCGGCAAACGGTCCTGCAACTTGGCGAGTTTTTTCAGCAGGCTAGCGTAGGGCCCTTCCTCCATAGGCGTATGTTGCAGTGCATCTTCCTGCGCCTGAAAGGCATCCAGCCCCTGGGCTTTGTAAACCAGCTCGCTGGCGTCAGAGAACAACACGGCGTCACCGTCGAAGGCGATACGTACCTGACCTTCGGGGATTTGCGGCGCGTTGGTTGGCGGCGCCTTGAGAATCGCCGCTGCGCACTGCTTAGAGTCGATGACCTTCTGCGCGTCCTCCACATTGGTGGTCAGGAACAGGTCAACATCAAAAGCATCCATATAGTCGGCTACCGACTCACCGCCAGTAAACGCCGAGCGAGTAATTGCCAACTGGTCGCGGCGAATGGTCTTAAGCACGCGGATGCCCGTATCCGGGCTGTTACGCGACATTACCACCACCTCGACCAGCGGGGCGGTCTCGCCGGCTTTTATGTACCGATTTAGTGCTAGCAGCGCCTTGGCCAAGTGATAACCCGTACCCGGCGCCAGTGGTTCGTCTTCACGCTCCTGCATATAGCGACGATAGTTGTCGATCACGCTTTCTGGATCAGCTTCCAGCGCTGCCTTGAACATCTGATCGGACTCGCTCATATCGAATAAAGCGGTGGCCGAGATGCCCACTACCAGGGTGTTAGTCAGGTCAAACGCCATACCAAACTTTTTCCTATGCGCAGATGATAACGCTTGCAAGAATAGCGCTCATAACACGCCCTCATTCTACCGATAAAATTCTCGTGGTCCGCAGCTGCAACGCCAGCGTGGATACAGTCGATATGTACAACAATCATGGTCAGCCCTCCCAGTGCTGGTCAACCCTTGTTTCTCAAGGCTAAAGCTGCCCTGACAGCTTGGACCTTCATTATCGGTAGGGGAGCCATCACGCTGGCAGAAAAGCGCTCCCTGGTGCGCCACTGGTCCCAGCGGCATTTGCTTATGCCCGGTCAGTTGACAGTCATCACGGTCCAACACTAAAACTGTCCTTAGTCCCAGGACAAAGGACAGGCGTTACACAAGATAGCCATGAAAAGCCAAGACGTATTCCTGCTAATCAAATTGATCTGCCTCGAACAGCGTAAGTGCCTTCAGCAGAGACTCGATAACGAAGTAGAGGCACCGATTGCTTACGGCCATACCTCCCCATCGAGCTACCAGCAAGGCCAGGCAGGTAACTGGGGCCAAGATGCTCGCGTTGAACGCAGCACCTACTCCGTTCGAGCGCTGCAGGCATCCCTGGGCATAAGCAAAACCGAATCGCTGCGGCCCTAAAACGCTGCCAGCAGGTAGGGCTATTGTGTGTAGATCCGATTTCTCAGTTGCCACGGGTCAACCGTAGGGCATTGCTGGGTTTCATTGAGCACGGCTTGCGCTACGTGTTCCCCGTAAGGCCAGCCGAAATCGTTAGAGGGATCCCTACCGGCTTTTCTGCCCCGGCCTTGCAAGGGAGGCTAATGAGCGGCGGCGACCTTATCTGTGTATGGCCTGACGCCTATGGAGATCGCAAGGGCCAAGCCATCACTCCCCTGTTCAGGACTGTGCCTGGCGTAGCAAAAAAAGATCCGCACCTATACGAATACCTGGCCCTTATAGACGCAGCCCGCTTGGGAAATGCTCGAGGGGCCAACCTCGCCAATGAAATGCTCCGCGACAAGGTGCTGCGCGTCTGAGGCGCACATACGCTATTGAAATGCTCGAAGTCGTTGCTCGGATCAATCCACTCCGGTTTTACCCCCCAAAGCTTTTTCCTTCCCCCAGACAACCTTTTTACTAATTCTCCCCGGCCCCACATTCCTGCAAGATCATCCTTAGCGCGCTGGCCAGTCATTCCAGTCGCACCATTAGTAGGGCTCAGGGCATCAGAGAATGCCCGGCCGATATCACTTTAACTGCCCCGGATCACAACTATAACAGCCGTGAGGGAGTTACTTGTCAGCCAGCCGCTTCAAGGCCTGGCGGCAGCGGTGTTCCTCCAGAACATAGCCATCTTTGATCCAATCGGGTTGAACATGGCGAGTGTACCTTCCAGCTGTTGATCGCTTCTTCCTGCATGGGTGGGGAAGCACTGTGGTTCAGCCTATTCACGACTGGAGACACTATGGCTAATCCCGCGAATCAAGCGCCGTTGCAGGCGCCGCTGATTGAAAAGCACACCATCGGCTATGTACCGCCCGAGGACAGGCACGGCAACGTGCGTGACCTGTTTACACTGTGGTTCGGCGGTAATATCGCGCCTTTGCCTATTGTCACGGGCGCGCTGGGTGTTCAGCTTTTTCATTTGAACCTGGTGTGGGGCATCGTTGCGATTCTGGTAGGGCATATGATCGGGGGCGTGTTGATGGCCCTGCATTCTGCCCAGGGCCCGCAGATGGGCATCCCGCAGATGATTCAAAGCCGCGCGCAGTTTGGCTCCCTTGGGGCCTTGCTGGTGGTGGTGATCGCAGGGGTGATGTACATCGGGTTCTTTGCTTCGAACATCGTGCTGGCGGGTAAGTCCTTGCATGGGGTTACCAGCAGCGTGCCGGTGCCTGTGGGGATTGTGATTGGCGCGGTGGGCTCGGGCATCATCGGCATTATCGGCTATCGCTTTATCCATGTGCTTAACCGGATCGGTACCTGGGTGCTGGGCATTGGTATTGCGGTGGGGTTTGGCTATATCTTCACGCATATCCAGAGCGATGATTTCCTTACCCGGGGCGGCTTCAATGTATCGGGCTGGTTGGCCACGGTATCGCTGGCCGCGCTCTGGCAAATCGCCTTTGCGCCCTATGTGTCTGACTATTCCCGTTATTTGCCAGCCAATGTGCCGGTCGCGTCAACCTTTTGGGCGACTTATCTGGGCTCGACCCTGGGCTCCAGCCTGGCGTTTATCTTCGGGGCGGTGGCGGTATTGGCGGTGCCGGCTGGCGCGGACACCATGGATGCCGTAAAGCAGGCTACGGGCGCGATTGGGCCCTTGATGCTGGTGTTGTTCTTGCTCAGCGTGATCAGCCATAACGCCCTTAACCTGTATGGCGCGGTGCTGTCGGTGATCACCCTGGTACAAACCTTTGCCTGGCGCTGGATCCCTACTGCGCGCAGCCGTGCGGTGCTGTCTGTGCTGGTATTGGGAGCCTGCTGTGTAATGGCAGTGTCGGCGGCGGCGGACTTTATCGGGCACTTTATCGACCTGGTGTTGGCGTTGCTGGTGGTGCTGGTGCCTTGGACGGCGATCAACTTGATCGACTTCTATGCCATTCATAAAGGCAAGTACGACATTGGTTCTATCTTCCGCGTGGATGGTGGGCTGTATGGGCGTTATAACCCTCAAGCCTTGTTGGCTTACGCCATCGGTATCATCGTGCAAATCCCCTTTATGAATACGCCGTTGTATGTAGGCCAAGTATCGGCCTATATCAATGGGGCGGACTTGTCCTGGCTGGTCGGCCTGGTGGTTACCTCCCCACTTTATTATTGGCTGGCCAGCCGCGACAGCGCGTATCGCCGTCGGCAAACCAGCATGGGCAGCCATACCGCCGTTTAAGTATCGCTAGCACATAACAGCAAAAAAATGTTCCGCGGCTGCATCGGAAAATGATGGTCAGCTGCACGTTTAATACTTATTTAAAAATAACGGGCGGCTCTTTAGGGTGCAGGTACAGGCTACAACTCCCTACCCCTGCCATTGCTCGGTTGAAGGACACGCGCTATGTCATTAGATAACACGGTAATCGATACGCTTGTTGTAGGTGCTGGCCAGGCAGGTGTGGCCATGAGCGAACACTTGAGTTCACAGGGTGTACCGCATGTGGTGCTGGAACGCAGCCGTATCGCCGAGGCCTGGCGGACGGGCCGCTGGGATTCGTTGGTCGCCAACGGGCCGGCCTGGCACGACCGCTTCCCTGGCCGTGAATTCGACATGCCCCCGGATGCCTTTGCCCAAAAGGACGAAGTTGCCGCCTATTTTGAAGCCTATGCGCAGCAAATCGGCGCGCCCATCCGTACAGGCGTAGACGTGAAGCGGGTTACCCGCAACAGTGGCACCACCGGCTTTAGCGTGGAAACGTCCGAGGGCACGATCCAGGCTCAACGGGTGGTAGTTGCCACCGGGCCGTTCCAAAAGCCAGTGATACCTGCCATTGCGCCCTATAACCCTGAGCTGCATCAGCTTCACTCGGCGCACTACTTCAACCCACAACAATTGCCCGAGGGGGCTGTGCTGGTGGTGGGGGCGGGCTCTTCTGGGGTACAGATCGCCGATGAGTTGAACCGCGCGGGCAAGCAGGTGTACCTCTCCGTGGGCCCCCATGATCGGCCACCGCGCGCCTACCGGGGCCGGGATTTTTGCTGGTGGCTGGGCGTGTTGGGTTTGTGGGACACCGAAACCATGCAGCCTGGCCGTGAGCACGTGACCATCGCGGTGAGCGGCGCCCGGGGTGGCCATACGGTGGACTTCCGCCGCCTGGCGCAAACCGGCGTGACCCTGGTAGGGCTGACCGAGGCCTTCGAAGGCACTACCGTGACCTTCAAGCAGGACCTGAACGAAAACCTCGACCGCGGGGACCAGAACTACCTAAGCCTGTTGGATGCAGCCGATGCCTATATCGAACGCAACGGCCTGGACCTGCCCCTGGAGCCGAGCGCCCGTGAGCGCGTGGCCGATGCCGCATGCATCACTCACCCCTTGCAAGCGCTGGACCTGGCGCAGGCCGGGGTGACCTCGATCATTTGGGCGACCGGTTACGCCACGGATTACAGCTGGCTGCAGGTCGATGCCCTGGATGCCAAGGGCAAGCCCCGCCATCAGCGCGGCGTGTCCAGTGAGCCGGGCGTGTACTTCGTGGGGCTGCCGTGGCTGTCCCGCCGTGGCTCGGCGTTCATTTGGGGCGTATGGCACGACGCCAAGCATGTGGCTGGCCATATCGCCACCCAGCGCGCCTATCAGCAGTACCAGGCGCCCACTACACTCCAGGCTGCTGCTTACACTCCCAAGGTTACTGCCTGATCACCTTCCCCCTTTAAGGAGACTGTCATGTCTACGCCTACCCATACCCGCATTCGCATGTTCAACACCAAGGAGACCTACCCTAATCAGAGCTTGGATAACGACCTGTGCCAAGCCGTGCGCGCGGGCAATACGGTGTATGTGCGCGGCCAAGTGGGAACGGACTTCCAAGGCAACCTGGTGGGCCTTGGGGACCCCGCGGCCCAGGCCGATCAAGCCATGAAGAACGTTAAGCAACTGCTTGAAGAAGCCGGTAGCGACCTCTCCCATATCGTGAAAACCACCACGTACATCACCGACCCTCGCTACCGCGAGCCGGTGTATCGCGAGGTGGGCAAGTGGCTGAAGGGGGTATTCCCCATTTCCACCGGCTTGGTGGTAGCTGGCTTGGCGCAGCCCCAGTGGCTGATGGAAATCGACGTAATCGCTGTAATCCCGGACTGAGGGCACGCTATGACATTTTCCATCGTGGCTCGCTGCCCAGACTCGGGCCAGCTCGGGATCGCTATCAGCTCCTCCAGCATCGCGGTTGGCGCGCGCTGCCCTTGGCTGCGCCCAGGCGTAGGGGCGGTGTCTTCCCAGAACATTACCCTCCCCGCCCTGGGGCCAGACACTTTGAATTTGCTGGAAGCCGGGCTAGCACCGGAGCAAGCCTTGGACGAGGCCCTGACCCGCAACGGTTATAGCCAGTATCGGCAGATTACCGCCATCGACGCCCAAGGCCGTACAGCGCACTTCAGCGGCACTGAAACCCTGGGCGTACACAATGCACTTAGCGGTAAGCAGTGCGTGGCGGCGGGCAATATGTTGACCAGCCCTGGGGTTGTGGAAGCGATGGTGCGGGCTTTCGAGCAAGCCGAAGGCCAACTGGCGGACCGTTTGCTGGCGGCGATGCACGCCGGGCTCGCGGAAGGCGGTGAAGCCGGGCCGGTGCATTCCGCCGCGCTGGTAGTAGTGGGCGATTTAACCTGGCCTATCGTTAACCTGCGGGTAGACTGGACCGATGCCTGCCCCATCGAAGAACTGGGCAAACTCTGGCGCGCCTACCGCCCGCAAATGCAGGACTACATCGACCGCGCCCTGAACCCCGCCAAGGCGCCTGGGTACGGCGTGCCGGGGGATGACCGATGACCAGCGCCCAGCTGCTAGCACGGCTGGTGGCCTTCGATACCACCAGCCGTGAGTCCAACCTGGCGCTGATTGAGTTCGTGCAGGCCTATTTAGCCGAGCAGGGTGTGGCTTGCGAGCTGATCTACAACAGCGATGGCAGCAAGGCCAACCTGCTCGCCACCCTGGGCCCGGCCGGTGTGCCAGGCATCGTGTTATCGGGGCATACCGATGTGGTACCAGTGGACGGCCAAGCCTGGAGTGTTCCGCCTTTCGCGCTGACCGAGCAAAACGGCAAGCTGTACGGCCGCGGCACCGCCGATATGAAAGGCTATATTGCCTGCGTGCTGGCGTTGGTGCCTGCGCTGGTAGCTGCTGACCTACGCCGGCCTGTGCATATCGCGCTGTCTTACGACGAAGAAGTGGGCTGTTTGGGCGTGCGCTCGTTGCTGGAAACCCTCGCCGCGCGCCCGGTTAAACCCCTGCTGTGCGTGATCGGTGAGCCCACCGAGCTCAAGCCGGTGCTTGGCCACAAAGGCAAACTTGCCATGCGCTGCCATGTTCATGGGGCCGCCTGCCATTCGGCGTATACCCCCCAGGGCGTCAATGCCATTGAATATGCCTCGCGGCTGATCGTCGAACTCAGCCGCCTGGGCGAAGCCCTCAAAGCGCCCGAGCACCAGGATGAGCGTTTCGACCCGCCTTTTACCACCGTGCAAACCGGCACCATCAGTGGCGGCAAGGCGTTGAATATCGTGCCGGAGGATTGCCGCTTCGACTTCGAGGTGCGCGCCCTTCCCGCCATGGACCCGTGGCAGGTCGCCCAACAACTGGAACAGTACGCTACCCACACCCTATTGCCGGCCATGCGCGCGGTGAGCGGCCAAAGCGGTATTCAGTTCAGCGAACTGTCCAGTTACCCCGGCCTGGCCACGGCGGCAAACAGCCAGGCCGCGCACTGGATCGCGCAGTTCTGCGGCTCAAGTGAGTTCGGCACCGTTGCCTTCGGCACCGAGGGCGGGCTGTTCGATCAACTGGGCATCGCCACCGTGGTGTGCGGCCCCGGCAGCATGGAGCAAGGGCACAAGCCGGATGAGTTCGTGAGCACCGCGCAACTCGAGGCCTGTGACGCGATGCTAAAACGGGTACTGCACTTCTGCCTGGATGCACCCGCGTAATTCATCAGGCGTTTATGGCGTGCGGTGGTCAAGCTCGGCAATGCAGTGCTCCACGAACAACTGCGCGGGCTTGGTCAGTTGCGAGCGTTTCAGCCACGCGGCGGCCAAGCCAGACCCGGTGACCTGCTCCGCCAGGGGAGTGCACACCAGCGGCTTGCCGTCGTAGGTGTAATCGGAAAACGGCCGAGTGACCAGGATCGAATACCCAAAGCCTTGCCCCACCATGCCGCGCACCATCTCGATCGACGGCGAGCTAAAGGTGATATGCGGGTTCAGCCCGCGCTCGGTGAAGATGCTTACGAAGTAACTACGGCTAGGGGCGGTGTCCAGCAGGATCATCGGCTCCAACGCCAACTCTTGCAAAGAGACCTTATCTTGAGACGCAAAGCGGTGGTTCGCTGGCAAGAGCGCATACGGCTGACGCGGCGCCATCAATGGCGCGGTTTCAATAGTCGAATCCAACTCATGCTCGAACAATACCGCCAGGTCGATACTGCCACCGGTCAACGCCTGTACCAGTTCCTGCTGCTCACCGTCCCGAATACGAATCTCCACCCCCGGCCATTTGGCCCGAAACCCCTCGATCAGCATCGGCATATACAAGGGCGCCACGGTTTCGTAGCAGCCTATGTCGATTTGCCCGGCCACAATGTCATTGTCCGCCAGTGCGTTCTGCTCGAACTCATGGGCCATGCGTAACAGCTCCACCGCCTTGCGATAAAACCGGCTACCGGCGGGCGTCAGGGCCATGCCCTGGGCATGCTGGCGGATGAACAACTGCACGTTAAAGCTTTCTTCAAGCTGGCGGATGGCAGTGGATACAGAGGGTTGGGCGATATACAACTTGCGAGACGCCTCCGCCACACTGCCGCAGTCCACCACCGCCGTGAAATACTTAAGTTGCCTGAGGTTGTAAGACGCCACGGGGCCTCCTGGGGCATATGTGGGCTCTAGTGGGAAAGTTGCCGGGCCGCAATAAGCACTATATTTGCACGATAAATTTGCCTACCTCGATATGAACGGCGCGCAGGTTATGCTCGAACACATGGACCCGGATGCCGGCCAGTGGCAACAGCCAAAAATCAGCAAACAGCCATTCACCCCTCTGGCTGCTACGACCCAAAGCGGGCGCTCGCAGCAGGCTACTCGTACACGAGGGTGTTGATACCGTGCATAAGCCTCAAGAAATCTCTATCTGATACCGGAACCCGCCTGCTGCGGCACGGGACAGGCGGTATTCAAGCGGGGACCGGTCATAGCCCAGCGCCGTGCGCTCAATGCTGACCACCGGTGCGCCGACCTCGATCGACAGGGTTTCAGCCATGGCCTTGTCGGCCGCGCCAACCGTGAGGGTTTCCTTGGCCGAAGCGATGCATTGGCCGCACTGCTTTTCATAGAGCGGATAGAGCAGTTCGCCGAAGCTCGTCGAGTCGATTTCCAGCAAGGCACCGAAGCGGCTGGCGGATAGCCAGATGTCCTCGTGAAACAATGTGCGGCCTTCGACCATACGCAAGCGCTCCATGTACACGACCTGCTCACCCTCGCCCAGCCCTAACACGTTGGTAACCGTCTTCGACGGTGTTCGAAGGGTTTTGGAGAGGATACGGCTAGTGGGAATTTCGCGCCGGCCTCCGGCATTGACTTGGCGAAAGAAACGAGCCAGCGAGGTTTCGAAATTCGGGCGCCGCACAAAGGTGCCACGGCCCTGACTGCGCAACAAAAGCCCCTCGTTGACCAATGTATCCACTGCTTTGCGCACCGTGCCGATGGCCACGCCGTAATGCCGTGTCAGCTCCGCCTCTGTGGGAATAGGCGCACCAGGGGTCCATTCGCCAGCAGCAATCTTGGCCAACATTTCTTCTCTGAGGCGCTGATACAGCGGCAGCCGCTCGTCATATCCGAGTGTTGTGGTGTTCATTTATTGATCAACCCTTATCCGAAGCGGATTCATTTTATCACCGCTGCGCCGATTGACAGATATCAAGAACTGAAGATATGGTCATACATTCATCTATATGAATAATTGAAAACATCACAACGTGGCCCGCTTCTCGTCCAGATTGCCGGCAGCAGGTCTTGTCACGACAACAATAAATTTCGAGTCTGCCTATGAATCGTTTTCTATCGCCCAGCCTGCACGGCGTGGACACGCACGCCCACATCTTCCGCCAGGATTTGCCGATGGTGCCCGGGCGTCGCTATAGCCCTCACTACGATGCGCTAGTCGAGGACTACCTTAAACACCTTGATCGCCATGGCCTGGCGTACGGCGTGCTGATCCAGCCGAGTTTTCTCGGCACCGATAACCACTACTTGCTTGAGGCGCTAAGCCGTTATCCGCAGCGGCTGCGTGCCGTGGTAGTGGTCGAGGCGCAGGTCAGCGAGGCACAACTTGACGAACTGGCCGAGGCCGGGGTTGTAGGCATTCGCCTGAATCTCATCGGTAAGGCCTTGACCGACTATACAGGGCCCGCCTGGACCGCCCTGTTCGAGCGGCTGGCCCGGCGAGGCTGGCACGTCGAGATTCAACGCGGAATCAATGACGTGGCGTTGATCGTGCCGGACATTTTGGCGTGTGGTGTCAACGTGGTGATCGATCATTTTGGCCTACCCACTGGTGGCATTGAGATCGAGAAGCCCAACCACACAGCCTTTCTCACGTTACTCGCCAACGGGCGCGTATGGCTCAAGCTCTCGGCACCCTACCGTAGCCAGTTGAACCTTGCTCAGGCACGGCGGGTTCTGGCTCAGCTGCGCAAGTCGAGCGGGGGTATTACGCGCTTCCTCTGGGGCAGTGATTGGCCCAACACCCAATTCGAAGATCAGACCGACTACGACCGCCAAGTCGCTTTTATCGAAGCGTTGTTCCCGGACCCCGACGACCGCGCCCGGGTATTGTTGGATAACCCGGCGAAACTGTTCGGCTTCGACATTTCGCGCTAAACGGCCCATAACAACAATAGGACATTCACTATGATGAGCCTGCTCGTCGTTGCGGCAATCGTGGTTGCCGTCGCCCTTGGCTACAAGACCAAGATCAACATTGGTCTCTTCGCCATCGCTTTTGCCTACCTGATCGGCTGTTTCGGAATGGGGCTCAGCCCCTCTGAAGTCATCAGCATGTGGCCGTTAAAGATCTTCTTCATCATCTTCGCTGTGTGCCTTTTTTATAGCTTCGCTACTGTCAACGGCACACTGGAAAAGATGGCCGAACACCTGATCTACCGCTGCCGAACGATGCCCCAACTGCTGCCCTTCGCGGTTTTCTTCACCGCCACGGTGATTGCGGCAATGGGCGCTGGCTACTACACGGTATTGGCCTTTATGGCGCCGATCACTCTTTTGCTGTGCGAGCGCACTGGCATGAGCCTGATCACCGGCGGCATGGCGGTGAACTATGGCGCCCTGAGCGGCGCCAATTTCGTCTCTAGCCAGAGCGGCATTATCTTTCGAGGCTTGATGGTCAACGCTGGCATCCCAGAGAACGCTGCCTTCATTAATGCGGCGGCAATCTTCGTTAGTACGCTGGTGATTCCGTTGCTAGTGATTTCCGTGTTGGTATTTCTTACCGGACACGGCAAGGCGATGAAGGCCACTGCCTACGTAGCCACCGAACCTACGCCGCTGAACCGCGAACAGAAGATCACACTGGGGCTGACGCTGACGATGATGGTCATCATCTTGGCGGCACCTATCGCGCAGATCACCTTCCCAGATAACGCGACAGCACGCTTCATCAACTCCAAGATGGATATCGGCCTGATCGCGAGTTTGTTTTCAGTCATCGCGCTGCTGCTCAAACTGGGTGACGAACGCAAGGTCTTGGCCTCGGTACCTTGGGCGACATTGATCATGATCTGTGGCGTAGGCATGCTCATCTCGGTCGCGATCAAGGCCGGAACCATCGATCTGCTGGCCTCGTGGATGGGCAGCAGTATCCCGCCGATCATGGTACCGATTGTCTTCGGCATCGTCGCGGCGTGCATGTCGCTGTTCTCCAGTACTCTGGGCGTAGTCACTCCGGCGCTGTTCCCAATGGTGCCACCGATTGCTGGAACGCTTGGGATAGACCCAATGGTCCTGTTCGTGGCCATCGTGGTCGGCGCGCAGGCTACTTCTATTTCGCCGTTCTCCTCGGGCGGCAGCCTGATACTTGGATCCTGTACGACGGAGCAGAGTCGCTCTTCGTTGTTTCCGCAGTTGCTCTTCCGCGCCGCGCCTCTGGGTTTCATCGCGGCCCTGATATTCAATGCGGCCTTCACGTTCATCGATTTTTAGAGGGCAAAAGTGGCCTGGAGCGTTAATCAGGTTCTTCGAGTAATGGTGAGCAGTAGCCTTTACAGGTTGTTTGGTAGGCACGATGATGCGGAAGTCATTGGCAAACCATTCGACGGCACCCTATACCGCAAAGCCACCGGCAGTAGAAGGCTTATTGCCCTTATCAGAGACTCTAGGTAGCCAGTGGTGGCCCATGCTTTACTGCCCAATATTTTGCTTAGGCGAAGCCGCATGAAAGATATGGATATCTGCGCCGCACAGTATTGTTCGGTAGCTGGCGACCTAAACGCCAATATTACTCGCCATGGGCAGCTCATGCGCCAGGCCGCCAAGCAGGGTGTTGGATTCCTGTTATTTCCGGAGTTATCCCTGACCGGCTACGAACCAACGCTCGCGCGTGAACTCGCGCAGCCGCCGGATGCACCGCTTTTGCAACCCTTGCGAGAACTGGCGCATCAGTTGGGCGTGACGACGGTGGTGGGCTTACCCGTGCGCAAGGCCGATAACGACGCGGTCATGATTGGGGCCGTGGTATTAGGCAGCGATGGCGCCCAGGCCCTGTACACCAAACAGCACCTCCACCCAGGAGAGGACGCTGTATTTAGCCCTGGGCACGGTGGTGCGTTTGTAAAGATTGGCGACGCGCCTATAGCACTGTGTATCTGCGCAGAGTTTACCCACGCCAGTCACGCACACGCCGCCGCGCAAGCCGGAGCTACCCTCTACGCCGCCAGTGTTTTGATCAGCGACAACGGTTACCTACGGGACACTGAGTTGCTCCAAGGCTACGCCAGAGAACATTCATTTAGTGTGTTGATGGCCAATCATGGGGGCCCATCTGGCGGGTGGTCCTGTGCGGGGCGCAGTGCCTTTTGGGCGCCAGATGGAAGGTTGGTAGTGAGCGCAGAAGGCAAAGGCGATTGCCTGGTTATCGCGCGCTTAAGAGAAGGCGTTTGGCAGGGCCAGCTCATACATCTGCTCTGAGTTGTCGTAGGCCTTGTTTGCCATTCGGCTCCTGGCTGCTCGTGCACCAATGGCTGTTGCAGTAATCGATTAACGGCCGTACCAGCGCATGGAACATCAACCCCCTAGATGGCAACTCGCCGTGGTCCGCTAGCACGCGCAAGATCAGGCGCTGGGTCAGGCTCAAGCCATCGTTCGCGCCAGGAAGCTCTTGCAGTTGCCTCGCCAAAGCAGGGCCAAGTAATGGCAGCGCCGGATGCAGCTGTGTGGCAAGCCGCGCCTAGCCGTTAGGGTCTGCGGCGGCATAGGCCCGCCATGCTGCACAGACCAGTGCCACGGCGTCCTTACCTAGAGAAGGCCGTTGCGGCCATAACCACGCGAGCAGATCTGAAGCGAGTTGCCCAATACCAATAAATCTCTCCCTGCCAGGCACCCAGGCAGCTTCATCAACCATGCATGTGAGCCTAAGGGGCTGCGGTTGATAGCGACCATTCGGTAAACGCCTGCTGAGCCAGATCGGAATAAGCCTCTGGAATACTGCCTTGGAGTCGCAGCTGTGCATTTTTGCTGAAGTTAGTCGCACGAACATGCCCTGGCAAATGCTGCTATTCCGCGTGTCGACAAAAAAGGGGGCAGTTTTTCATAATGCGGCTACTGAAAAACCTCTACCATCGATTATTACAGGGATTGCTGTAGCTACCATATGGAGATACCTCTGATATCTCTAGTAGGCGCAGTCACTAATCGCAAGAAAGCCTAGGTGTGTAACGGGTCGCCTTACTGCCCCCGCCCTCGCGGACATCGTGGATCGCAAACATCAAGGCGGTTAAGATCTAATGCTAATATTTCAGTTCATCAGGTAGGTTGTGGCCAAGAAGTCCAGACGTGAGATCGCCTTGGTTAATGGTGATCTCGAGATTCCGATAACTGTTGCCGACGTTGCCCTCAGGGCCGGCGTTTCTCCTATCACAGTTTCGCGAGCGCTGCATCGGCCTGAGCTCGTCAGCGACGCCACTCGCCAGCGGGTCTTAAAAACCGTGCGTGAAATGGGCTACGTGCCCAATCTGTTGGCTGGTAGTTTGGCCTCGAGCAAAAGCCGCCTAGTTGCCATTCTATTGCCCACCATCGCCAACTCCATCTTTGCAAGCGCGGTACAGGCCATCATGGACCGCCTGACTGAAGCCGGGTACCAGTCCTTGCTTGGCCCCACCGGGTATTCCGCGGAAAAAGAAGAGATGCTTCTTGAAGCAATCTTGGGTCGTCGTCCCGATGGAATTGTTCTTACAGGTACCCTTCATACCCAAGCTAGCCGTAGCCGCCTGGCGTCGGCGGGCATTCCGGTTGTCGAGGCCTGGGACCTCAGCGATACCGCCCTCGACATGCAGGTCGGATTTTCGCACGAAGCCGTGGGCCATACCGTGGCCGACCATTTCTTCGCAAAAGGTTATCGCCGGTTCGGGGTGATCACGGTAGAGGACCCGCGGGCCATGCGTCGCTGCCACAGCTTGATTGAAAGGCTGCGAGGCCATGGCCTGGCTGACGTACCCGTGGAGATCCTGCCTCTGCCGGCAACCTGGGAGGTCGGTCGAGAAGGGCTGAAGAGGCTACAACGCAGGGCCAACCCGCCTCAACTGATTTTCTGCAGCTCGGATACGTTGGCGCTGGGCGTGATTGCCGAGGCGACCAGTCAAGGCCTGCGAATCCCTCAGGACGTGGCCATACTTGGCTTTGGCGATACCACGAACGCCAGGTTTTCCTATCCAGCCCTCTCCTCGGTGAGCGTGAACGCTGCCGCCATGGGGCACACGGTGGCACAGGCGCTGCTCCAAAGGTTGGAAGCCACTGGCCGTCATCCCTCCCGGGTCGACACAGGTTTCACGCTGATCGAACGCCATAGCACCTGATCGAACTTCGCAGAATCCGCGGTCAAGACACTTGCAATGATAACGCTATCTGCTCAATGATAGCGCTATCGTTGTCTGACAACGCACAACCTAGGTTGCGTCTTCGACCGACCTCCAGCCCTACCCGCATAAAAATAACTCGTGGGAGCGTCTACCATGCAGCAACCCAAGCAAACCCGCGTCCGCTATTTGATTCTGTTCATGCTGTTTCTGGTGACCACGATCAACTATGCAGACCGAGCCACCATCTCCATCGCCGGCTCAAGCATTCAGAAAGAGTTCGGCCTGGATGCCGTAACCCTCGGTTATATCTTCTCGGCGTTCGGCTGGGCCTATGTGCTTGGGCAAGTCCCTGGGGGATGGCTGCTTGACCGTTTCGGCTCAAAAAAGGTGTATGCAGGCAGTATTTTCACCTGGTCATTCTTTACCTTGCTTCAGGGTTACATCGGCGAGTTCGGTATCTCCACTGCTGTTGTTCTGCTGTTCCTGCTGCGCTTCACGGTAGGTCTGGCAGAGGCACCCTCGTTCCCGGGGAACGCTCGCATCGTTGCCGCCTGGTTCCCGACCAAGGAGCGTGGTACCGCCTCTGCGATCTTCAACTCTGCTCAGTACTTCGCTACGGCCCTGTTCGCTCCCCTGATGGGATGGATCGTTTATCACTTCGGCTGGCAGCACGTGTTCGTGGTCATGGGCGCCTTGGGTATCGTGTTCTCCCTGGTCTGGCTCAAGGTGATCTACAGCCCGAAGGATCATCCCATGGCCAACGCCGCCGAAGTCCAGTACATCGCCGAGAATGGTGGCCTGGTCGATCTGGATGACCGTAGCAAAAAGCAAGACAGCGGCCCTAAATGGGAGTACATCCGCCAGCTATTGACCAACCGCATGATGGTGGGCATTTACCTCGGCCAGTTCTGCATCAATGCCCTCACCTACTTCTTCCTGACCTGGTTCCCGGTGTACTTGGTGCAAGAACGCGGAATGACCATTCTGAAGGCCGGCTTTATCGCCTCGCTTCCAGCGCTGTGCGGCTTCGTCGGCGGTGTACTCGGCGGTGTGTTGTCCGATATGTTGCTGCGCCGTGGAAAGTCCTTGAGCGTTGCCCGCAAGACTCCGATTGTCTGCGGGATGTTGCTCTCCATGTGCATGGTCATCTGCAACTATGTGGATGCCGACTGGATGGTTGTTTGCTTCATGGCTTTGGCGTTCTTCGGCAAGGGCATCGGCGCCCTGGGCTGGGCCGTGGTTTCGGATACTTCACCAAAGCAGATTGCTGGCCTTTCCGGCGGGCTGTTCAACACCTTCGGCAATATCTCCTCAATCACTACGCCCATTGTGATCGGCTACATCATTGCGGCCACAGGTTCCTTCAAGATGGCGTTGGTCTTCATCGGCGTTAACGCCTTGATCGCTGCGATCAGCTATCTGTTCATCGTAGGCGAGATCAAGCGTATCGAGCTTAAAGGCGTGGCATCGGATGCCTCCGCGGCGCCTGAAGATCGCTTGGCCCAGGCCGGCGAATTGCACCCCACTACAAGAAAGGGCTGAACCATGGAATCCTCGATCCAAACCCCAATGGCAAGCGGCGCGCCTGTCATCACTGAACTGCAAGTAGTACCCGTTGCAGGGTACGACAGCATGCTGCTCAACCTCAGCGGCGCACACGGCCCCTTTTTCACCCGTAATATTCTGATCCTCAAGGACAGCGCCGGGCATGTAGGGGTGGGTGAGGTGCCCGGCGGCGAGGGCATCCGCAAAACGCTGGAAGACGCCCGCGACCTGCTCGTGGGGCAGCCCATCGGGGCCTATCAAAGCCTGTTGAACAAGGTCAGAAAAACCTTCGCGGACCGTGACGCCGGCGGTCGCGGGCTTCAAACCTTCGACCTGCGTATTACCATCCATGCGGTAACCGCCGTTGAATCTGCTGTGTTGGATCTTCTCGGCCAGCACCTTGAAGTACCTGTTGCGGCATTGCTGGGTGAAGGGCAACAACGTGATGCAGTAGAAATGCTGGGCTATCTGTTTTATGTAGGCGACCGGAACAAGACTGACCTTGCCTACCGCTCCGAGCATGATGCCGAGAATGAGTGGTTCCGCCGCCGCAATGAAGAGGCCCTCACCCCGGAAGCAGTGGTTGAGCTGGCTGAAGCAGCCTATGCACGATATGGCTTCAAGGACTTCAAACTCAAAGGTGGTGTGCTGCGTGGCGAGGACGAAATCGCCGCCGTGACAGCGCTGGCGGAGCGTTTTCCCGAGGCTCGCATCACGCTTGATCCCAACGGCGCGTGGTCACTGAAGGAGGCAATTTCCCTATGCCGGGACCAGCATCACGTATTGGCGTATGCAGAGGACCCTTGCGGCGCCGAACAGGGCTATTCAGGCCGCGAAGTAATGGCTGAGTTCCGCCGTGCCACCGGGCTGCGCACAGCCACTAACATGATTGCCACCGACTGGCGGCAGATGGGCCACGCCATCCAGTTGCAGTCGGTGGATATTCCCTTGGCCGATCCGCATTTCTGGACCATGCAAGGCTCTGTACGTGTCGCCCAGATGTGTAACGAGTGGGGGCTTACCTGGGGCTCTCATTCTAATAACCACTTCGACATTTCTCTGGCAATGTTCACCCATGTTGCAGCCGCCGCACCGGGACAAATCACCGCTATCGATACCCACTGGATCTGGCAGGACGGGCAGCGCTTGACTAAAGAACCCTTGCGCATCGAGGGTGGGCTGGTTGGCGTGCCTAAAAGGCCAGGACTAGGCGTGGAGCTTGATTGGGAAGCACTGATGGCCGCGCACCAGGTATACAAATCCATGGGTTTAGGCGCGCGCGACGACGCGACAGCCATGCGCTATCTAATCCCCGACTGGGCGTTCAATAACAAGCAGCCTTGCTTGGTCAGGTGATTACCCAATCTCCATGAAGGGCGTTTATGAAGAGGCAAAGCTTTTTCATAAACGCATTGCTACGTCAAATAGGTGCCAGATTAAACCCAGTGTTTGGCAGCGATGAGCACACCAGGGGCTGTATTCGACTGTCGATAGCTGCCCCTGAGCGATGAGCAATACCGGCTCAAACCGTGCTGTGTCGATCGGCGCGCTGCAACCAGAAAAGGCCCCTTTCTCATTTGTTCACGGAAATCATCCTCGCAGTGCCGGAAGGGCAATCGCCTGACCGCGGCGTGTGAACGCTTGCCCAGCCCTACGGAATCAAACCCATGCCGACAGCAGCAACGTCCATACACAGACGTACGCGAGCAGCCCGAGGCTGTACCCTATCGTCATGCGCATAACCTTGCCCTCTTGCCCAATCTGCCCCACCGCGGCCGCGGCAATGGCGATCGACTGAGGCGAAATCAGCTTACCCATCACGCCGCCACTGGTATTGGCCGCTACCAGCAAGGGCGGGCTTATGCCTATTTGCACGGCCGTGATCGCCTGAAGGTTGGCGAACAATGTGTTGTTATTCACCACCGAGCCTGTGATGAACACACCCAGCCAGCCGATGATCGGCGAAATCAAAGGAAATATGGCACCTGCGTCGGCCAAAGCCAAGCCGATGCTCGACGAGGTGCCCGAAAAATTGGCGATATAGGCCACCGCCATGATCAAGCAAATCATGTTCAGCGGCCGCCACAATTGCTGCACGCTCAGGCGAAGCTCCTCTACTGCGGTGCGCCAGCTCAAGGTGCGCGCGAGCAACACGGTAATGAGCGCGGCCAATAGGATGGCCGTGCCCGGCGAGCTGATCAATGCCACATTCCAAACGGCTGGCAACACGTTCGGTTGGGTAGCAATAGGTGGCAGCACGGTTACCACGTGATCCAGCGCAGGAATGGCCCAACGCACCACACTGGCGACAAGGGCGCCCTGGCCAACGAACAGCGCCTTGAACGCGGGCAGGCTCCACAGCAATACCAGAACGGTAAGCACATAGAAGGGCGACCACGCGGAGATTACTTCCTTCAGCGACCAGCGCGATTCCACAGGCGGCGGTGCGCCCTCCTCTCGATATATTTCCACGGGTTGCCAAAAATGCATGAACGCCGCCAGTGCCCCCATGCTCAGCAGCGGCGGTACGATGTCCACCAGCTCCGGCCCAAGCCAGTAGAGGACCGCGGTCTGGCTGGCGCTGAACAACACACCAATGCCTAACAACACGGGCCATGTTTGCCGCAGCCCGCGCCAGCCATCCAGCACGGCAACCAACAGCGCAGGAATGAACAAGGTGGACAACTGTACGATGGCAATCATCATCAGGGAGACATCCGCCAATGACACACCACCTTGTTGCGCCCCTACCAGCACTGGAATACCAATCGCGCCATAGGCACCAGATGCTGCATTGGCCAACAGGCACAGCATGGCTGCCTTGACCGGCTTGTAGCCCAGCTCTACCAGCATTGCGGCGCAGATGGCGATGGGCACGCCAAAGCCCGCCGCTCCTTCGAGAAAAGCACCGAAACAAAAGGCGATGAGAATGACCTGAATGCGCTGGTCTTCAGAAATAGTTGAAATACTGCCGCGAATTACCTCGAACTTGCCGCTTTTCATTGCCAAGCGGTACAACCACACCGCCATGAGCACGATATAACCGATCGGCCACAGGCCGCTGAGCACACCGAACAGCGCGGCCCCCAATATACTGGGCAGCGGCATGCCGAACAACAAGGCGGCGACCAGCACCGCCGCCACTAGCGACAAGCCCGAGGCGGTCAGCCCCTTGAGCTTTAGCAGTGTCAGCCCCAGCAAGAACAACAGAATGGGTATGGCCGCTACCAAGGCGGTTAGATAGGCATTTCCCAACGGGTTATAGATCTGCTGCCACATGTGCGGTATTCCTGCTGCGACCCGGCGGCCGCGGTAGACGGTGGAGGGGTGATCCGGCGCTAGGGCAAGGCGTTCACGCACGTCTCTCCGTTGGCGTGGCACTGCAGGTTATGCAGGGTGGTACCGGCGATTTGCTCAAGGGCCTCGCGCGTGAAAAACCCTTGGTGCCCAGTCACGAGGACATTGGAAAAGGTGGTCAAACGAAGAAATATTTCATCGTCGATGTAATCACCGGAACGGTCCTGGAAAAACAACGAATTTTCCTGCTCATACACATCGATCGCCAACGCGCCAAGATGCCGTGATTTGAGGGCTTCTATCACTGCGAATGTGTCGATAAGGGCCCCTCGCGAAGTGTTCACGAGCATCGCTCCGGGTTTCATCAGGCTTAGCGTTTCCGCGCGGATAAGATGCCGCGTACCCTCAGAGAGCGGGCAGTGCAGGCTGACGATATCCGCTTCGGCAAGCAGTTGTTCCAGCGGCACGTACTGCCCCAGGCCAAGGAAACCCTGAGACTCATAAGGGTCATACCCCAACACCCGGCAGCCGAAGCCTTGGAAAATCCGCGCCGTGGCCAGGCCGATCTGCCCGGTACCGATCAGGCCCACCGTTTTGCCATGCAGGTTGAACCCCAGCAGCCCGTTGAGCATGAAGTTTCCTTCCCGCACTCGGTTGTAGGCACGGTGGGTGTGGCGGTTAAGGGTCATCACCAATGCCAGGGTGTGTTCGGCTACCGATTCCGGGGAATACGCCGGAACCCGAAAAACAGACAGCCCCAAGGCCTGGGCCGTAGTCATATCGACATTATTGAACCCCGCGCAGCGTAGCAAGATGGCACCCACGCCGTAGCGCTTGAGCCCTTGCAATACAGTGGCGTCCAACTGATCGTTGACGAACACGCAAACCGCGTCGAACCCATCGCTCAGTGCGACCGTATCAGGACCCAGGCTAGCGGTCAGATAGGTGATTTCAAAACCCTGCTGAGCGTAGTGCCCATGCAAGGCTTCATCGAAGAATTTCTGATCGTAGGGTTGTGCGCTAAATAGAGCGACTTTCATGAGTATCTCCTGACCCGACAACTGCGAAATCTGCCGCTCAGTGTCAAGCAAGACACTGACGATCTGGGTACCGTATACCACGGTAAGTCGCATTCTAGAGCATCAACATGAAATTTTTGAGTTAAATGATGGCGCACGTGGTTGGCTGCGATTCACCCTGCAAGTGGGCAAACCGTGGTATTCAAATCGAAGTGTTGGACGAACGGCACACTACCGTTGTCAATGTGAGGAGGCCGAGCCTAACTTATATTTGGGGCCCGAGAAGGGTGGACCGTAAAGCCTCCCCAGGCCGCTGTAGTGCTTCAAAGCTTGAACTGAGCTACTTGCTTATCCAGGGCATGAGCCAATTGTTCGATGCTGGCTGCACTCTGCGAAGCGCCAGTGATGCGCTCGCTGCTAGTCTGAGCCATCTGAGCAATTCGCTCGACGCTTCGCGCAACGTCCTGACTGGCGGCTGTCTGTTCGTTCAATGCCATGGAAATCTGATCTACCACGCCAATAATGCGATCAGAACCCTGACGGATCTGCTCAATCGCGGTATTGGCCGAATTTGCCAGTTCCAGCCCTTGATTGACCTGCTCGACACCAACATCCATCTGGCTGACTGCGTCGTGGGCACTGGACTGAATCTTGTTGATCATGTCACCGATCTCTAAAGTAGATTTTCCGGTGCGCTGGGCGAGCAAGCGAACTTCGTCCGCCACCACTGCGAACCCACGGCCCTGATCACCGGCGCGGGCCGCCTCGATAGCTGCGTTCAAGGCCAGCAGGTTGGTCTGTTCGGCAATCTCGCTGATCACATTGACGACCGAGGTGATCTGCTCGATGTGCCTGCCCAATTCACTGATCTGTTCTGCCGAGTTCTGCACAGTGCCAGCGATGCGGCTCATACTTTGAAGCGTATTCTGAATCACCGCGCCACCATCCACTGAGAGTTTTCCAGAGTCGGTGGAAATCGCGTGTGCCTCATTGGCGCTGGTTGCTACATGGCTGATACTGACCGTCAGCTCTTCTACCGTTGCCGCCATGGACGAAGCCGATTGCGACTGCTCATGTGCGGAAGCTGTAAGTGCTTCGGAAGTGTGGGCAATCTCCTGGGCAGACCCGAGCAGTTGCTGGGCGCCGCTCTTGATTTCCGTGATCATCTCGCGCAAACGGGCCTGCATGCCGTCGAAGGCCTTCATCAGGCTGCCGATCTCGTCGCTCGCTTTGGTGTCAATATGCCCATCAAGCTGGCCTGAAGCGATTGCGTTGGCAACGGCGATAGCCGCGTTTAACCGCTTGCGAATGGAGGAAGACAAACCAATCGCAATGGCTAACGCTACCAGGGCCGCTATAACGCCCCCGATCATTAGACTAAGGTTGGCAAATCGGGCTGCCGCGTTCATCGCGCTGGTACGAACGATCAGCAGCTTGGCTTCGTCGTCTTGGAGGTCCGCGATGAGGGCCCGCATGCCATCCATTTTTACCTTGTCTTGACGAGCAATAATGCGTTGCACAACATCATCCATACTGGCCTGGCCCGTAACGACGGCCCGGCGCAGGGCTAAGGTTGCTTCAATGTCTTCGCTCATCCAACGCTGTTGGATAGCCTTGATATCGTCCAGGCGCTTCTGCTGTACTGGGTTATCCGAAGTAAGCCCTTTGAGTTCACTCCAAGCTTTCTCGAACGCGGTCTTGCCTGAGGCCAATGGGCCCAGGAAGTCGTCCTGGCCGCTCAAGGCGAAGCCACGCATACCCGTTTCGATGTTCGTCAGGCTGATCAAGAGGGTAGCAGCGCCGTCGAGTACCTTGTAGGTATGGATATTCCACTGTGTGGTTTCATCGATCTCACTGAAGCCATTGCGTGCGGTTGCAATCAACACGCAAATGATCAAAATGATCACACCGAAGCCGGCGCTGAGTTTTTGGGCGATGGTACGTTTGGCAAGCATGAGCATACCCGCATGACAAGATTAGGAATCTTTGAGGGTTATCGCAGTTTACTTGCCTAACTTTAGCTCTCTTGATAACGGCATCAACGATCAACGATGGATGGTCCTTAACTACTACGGGTCACCTAAATACCGATGCTTGAAACTGTTCAACCCATTGCGCAACGTTAGTGGTTTCGATACCACGCTTTGCGTTATAGCTGTCCTGCTTCGCCCAAGCCACACCTATGCCTTCGGCAAACACTGCGCGGTATTTACGGATTGCATCATTGGGCGCAGCCGCCAGGTCGGCTTTGAGGGTCGCCAAGGTCCATTCCACCCGCTCAACCTTACGGTTGAGTATTTGATCAACGGTATTGGCTAGCTGTCGGTAGGTAAGGGTGTCGCCCGCCGTAAACACCACTTGGTTTACCAAGGTAGGGTCGCTCAGGATCGACGCGGTCAAACGCCCGATATCTACAGCCGTGGTCACAGTCACTGCAGTGTCCCAACTGCCTAAGGCATGAACGATGTTGCGGTTGAGGTCTACCACGCCGAATTCAGGCTCAAAGAGGAAGCTGGTAAACATGCCGGTAGAGATGATCAGCCATTGCACCCTTGATTGACCGCGCAGTAGTTGGCGAACGTCCAGCTGTTCATCAAACAGGTCTTGCGGGCTGCCGCGGCCGATTTGATCGTAGTCCACGCCGAATTGCCATGGCACGAATCGCTTCGCATTCGATCGCAAGGCCGCGCGGGCAAGCTTGCGTTGTATTCCTTTTCCGGCGGCGAAACCCAGGCAACTGACCAGCGTGTCGAAACCGCTGAATAACGCGGCAAGGCTTTCTTCTGAGTCGTGCGCGGCATCGGCAGAAACTACCCTGATACCCAACTGGCTCAGCTCATTGAGTGTCCGGCGTTTGCTCTCATTGGCGGCCTCAAGCGCTGAGGGTCGTAGCATTACAGTTACGCGCATGCTTGGCCGGACCGCCAGTTCACGAAGCACCGCCATGCCCAGTTCGCCAACGCCCATAACGAGTATGTTGTCCATAGGTTGCAAGAGTAACTCCCAGTGAAGGATGAGTGTCGATGGTTATATCCTGTCATCGTTGGCGAACATTCAGAAGAAGGCACACGGGTGATACCGCATGAACTCAATGACTGAAGAAGAGGTGATCCGCTTCTCGCAAGCTACCTGTGAGGCACTCAGTGAAGAGAATGATGGCCTCAAGCGCGAAGTGCTAACGCATGCGGGCAATCGCTGGTCATTGGGGATTGTTCACACGCTTGGGGTAGAGGGAAAACTAAGGCACGCCGAGATCGGTCGTCGACTGCAAGGTGTTACCCAGCGAATGCTTACCCGCAGCCTGCGGCAACTTGAAAGAGATGGGTTGATCAGGCGCTACGATCACGGCGAGGTACCGCCCCGGGTAGATTATGAACTGACCGCACTGGGGCGAAGTTTTCTGGTACGCATGGTGCCGCTATGGACTTGGCTGTTGGAACATGCCGATGATTTTCGCGCAGCGCGGGCGCGCTTTGATGAAGGCTGAGCAGTCGGGGAGTCAGCGTAGCCTCCCACAGGGGCAGCGGTGAACGTAGATACCGTCTTGGCTCTCACCTCGCAAGTGGAGCCATACATCTCGTAGCAGCCAGCCTTGACGCCAACCGCGTTGCCGCGACCGTCTCAGCATGGTGTTGAATCGGGTCGCGAGCAAGCTCGGCTGCTACGGGAACATACAGGCCACACCGTAGGAGCCGTCCCGCCGCCAAGGCGCCGCGCTGTCGCGCAGCAAACAAGGGTGCATGACGTTGGCTTTGCGGCGCTTGATCTGAAAAGCATTGGCTCCCTGTGGGAGCCAGCGAAGCTGGCGAATGATCGATATTTCGTTCTGGGCACAGCTCACATTATTGGGCTAGCCATGGCGTGCATATCCTGCTGCGCGGTGGCGCCACCGCCTGGTTTCGCCTTTACGGCGCCCCCCCGGAAGGCCGGCCCCGTTTGTTTCGGCAAAAGAGGGAGAAACCATTCGCGCTTTGCGGTCGGCCGATCCGAGGCGCAGTCCGCAGCGCCTGCGAGCCTTGTGTACTGGGACGGCTTCGCCGTCCACCGCGCATAGCGCTAGTTAAGCAGTATGATTTTAGCTCTTTAAAATCAAATAGTTATTTTCTGTTTGATGAGAGCCAGCCTTGACGCCAACCGCGTTGCCGCGACCGGGCTCAATACCGTGGTGCAACCTGGTCGCCGGCAAGCCAGCGTGGCCCGGTCAGGCTGCTACACGGATCTCAACCGTAGATACCGTCTTGATTCTCATCGCACAAGCGAGATTGCTGGCGAACACTGCGTCATTGCTTGCCTGTGCCATGTCTTCGCGAGCTTGTGCTCGCTCCTACAGGTGATAGGTGCCGCCGTAGCAGCTAGCCTTGGCCGCGCCAGCTACGCGCTTTCCCGGCGCTCGACCAGGTTCAAGAAGCGCCGAGTACGCTCATTCGTTGGGTTTACCAGAACCTCTTGCGGCGTACCGTCAGCCACAATCCGACCGCCCTCCATAAACAGCACGCGGTCGGCGACGTTCCGGGCAAAACCCATTTCGTGGGTCACCAGCAGCATCGTGGTCTGACGCTCATCCGCTATCGCGCGGATGACCGCCAGCACCTCGGCCACCAGCTCGGGGTCGAGGGCGGAGGTGACTTCATCGAACAGCAGCACCTGTGGGCGCATCGCCAGCGCTCGGGCAATCGCCACCCGTTGTTGCTGGCCGCCAGAGAGCTTGCCGGGGTAGGCGTCGGCCTTATGGCTCAAACCGACCTTTTCCAGGTATTCCAGCGCACGTTGCCGGGCGTCTTCCGGGCGGAGCTTGAGCACCCGCACCGGTGCTTCGGTGATGTTCTCCAGCGCCGTCAAGTGAGGGAACAGGTTGAATTGCTGAAACACCATGCCGACCCGGTGCACGATAGCAGGGCGGCTGCCAGGCCAGCGCCAACCCCTGCGCTTTTCCGGTACCGCCACGCCCGCCACCTCGATGCTGCCATGCTGGTAGCTTTCCAGGCCCTTGATCAGCCGTAACACCGTGGATTTGCCGGAACCGCTGGGGCCGATCAACGCAACTTTCTGCCCCTCGGGGATACTCAGGTTCAAGTGGTCGATAATGCGGTTCGGGCCGAAGTCCTTCACCACATCCCTAAGCACGATCTGCGCTGCTGCGGGGGGAATCGAATGCTCAGACATGGCGGCGGTGCTCCAGATACCTGAAAAACAGAGAAGTCGGAATGCTGATGGCAAGAAACATCACAGCCATTAGGGTGTAAGGTTCGTTATAGCGATAGGTCATGCCCGCCACCTGTTTAGCGGCCTGAAACAGCTCAGGAATGGTGATCACGGCGAGCAGGGGTGTTTCCTTGAACATGCCGATCAGGTAGTTGCCCAGTACCGGTAGTACTGTCTTCAGCGCTTGGGGCAGAATCAGCCGCCACCATGTGGTGACGGTATCGAAATCCAATGCGCGGGCCGCGTCCCATTGCCCACCTGGCACATCGTCGATCGCGCCGCGCAGGGTTTCGGCGATATAGGCGGCGTAATACAGGCCCAGGCCCATCACCCCAGTGGACATAGCCGGCAACGTGATTCCGGCCTGCGGTAGAGCAAAGAACAGCACATAGAGTTGCACCATCAACGGCGTGCTGCGAAAGAACGCCAAATAGGCCGCGCAGGCAGTACGGACCAAGCGCAACGAAGAACGCTGCGCCACCGCCAGCACCAGGCCAATCAACACCGCCAGCGCGAACCCTAGCACCACCACTTGCACCGTAACCACCAGGCCACGCAGCAGGTCCGGGGCGATTGACCAGGCGAACTCGAGATCGAAATCCATGGCTTACTCCCTAGCCCGGCGCCAGCCGGTAAGGTGACGCTCGTAGCGCTGCACCAAGCGAGTGAGCGGCCACGCCATCAAGAAATAGCACGCCAGCACCAGGCACCAGATCAGCGTCTGCTGGCCAAGGGTAGTGATCAGTTGGCTGCCGGAGAAGGTCAGGTCCGTCAAGGTGATCAGCGACACCAGCGATGTAGTCTTGAGCAGTTCAACCAATTGGTTGCCCAACGGCGGCAACATGACCGGCAACGCCTGGGGCAGGATAATCCGACGCAACGCAATCACCGGTCCGAAGTCCAGCGCGCGAAGGGCGTCCCGCTGACCCTGGCTGACGTTGACCAGCGCCGAGCGAACGATTTCCGAACCATAGGCAGAGAAGGTCAGCCCCAGGCCAAGCACGCCCGTGGTCATCGGTGACAGGCTGATATTGAACAACGGCAGTATGAAGAACAGATAAAACAGCAGCACCAGCGCGGAAATGCCACGCAACACCTCCACGTATAACGTGGCGACCCAGCGCAGCAGCCGCCAGGGCGACAGGCGCATCAAGGCGATAACGAATGACAGAATCAGTACCAACACTTCCGCCATCACGGTGACTTGCACGGTTACCGCGGCGCCCTTTGCCAGTTGGCTGGCAATGAAGGTGGCAGTCTGTACTGCAGGGTTTTCGGTAAACATGCTTATCTCGTGTCAATCCCAGCCGCGGCGGCGCGGGCGCCTTAGAGGGCGCAGCGTTGATCCGCGGTAACGTCCGTTGGCGGCAGCTCGTTTTCGGTGTAGCCGTACTTCTGCAGGATTTTCAGCAGCTCACCGGACGCACGCAGCTTGGCCAGTTGTTCGTTGAAAGCCTGGATGAATTCGGGGTCGTTCTTTGGAAGGCCGTAGGCGTGGTAATTCCAGGTCGGCTTGCCTTGGGCATCGGGAATCTGCTCAAAAGGCAGCACCCGCTCCACGGAAGGGCTACTGGCTTTTTTCAGCAGGCTGTTGATCTCCGCATCGGGGAAATACACGACGTCGACGCGACCAGCCTCCAGGGCGGCCAGGGCTTCGGTGTCCTTGTCAAACAGCACCATATTGGCATTGGCAATGCCGCTGTCCTTGGCTTCCTGAACCTGGTTGCTGCCGGGCTGGGTCGCCAAACGCGCGCTGCCGTTCTGGGCGACATCTTTAAGGCTATGCAGCTTGAGGGGGTTGCCTGCTTTGACGATAAAGGCACCGCCAGAGCGGGTCACCGGGTTGGAGTAACCGATCACCTTGCAGCGCTGTGGCGTGATAAATAGGCCCGCCCCGATCAGATCGAAGCGCTTGGCCACCAACCCCGGGACCAGCGAGCCGAAGTCGGTGATCGGGGTATCGATCTTGCTGATACCCAATGGCGCCAGAACCGCCTTGAGAATGTCGATATTGGCCCCGGTGATTTGACCATCCGTACCGATATAGCCATAGGGTTGTTCATTGGCGATACCCGCGGTCAGCCCGCGGTCACGACCCTTTTCCAACAACCCGGCGCTGGCCGATGCGGACCATAGGCTGCCCAACAGGCACACGGAGCCGATCAGGGCCGGCAGCGACACAATAGATGTTCGTTTCATTGCATTGTAGTGGTCAACAATTCCCGGACACAGAATTAAGTTTTTCTTCTGCTACAGCCGGCGGTACGAAGCCGTTGTGCTG
>NZ_JBSKHS010000023.1:0-45718 GCF_057128685.1 Pseudomonas artemisiae | reverse complement strand
ACCTAAGCCCTGTAGCGTACAGGGCCCAGGCTCAAACGGCTTAACGATCACTGTCCAGGTTTTGGGGCGCAGTTCATTTTGTAGGAGCTAGCAAAGCTAGCGAACCTCTAGAAGCCCCCAGAATGCTCAAATGTACGACGCCGACACGGTCATGTTCAAAGCGCGGTACGCGTTCTAAGCACACACTGTTGTAGGGCAAAAAAAATCCGATGCCGTGCAGGCATCGGATTTTTTATTTCCGGCGTGGCGGAGGATTAGCGCTTGATGGCCGCCGGCAGGTGCGGCTGGATAGCCGTCAGTACTGCCTTGAAGCACTTGGTGTTGCCTGCCACCACATGGCCTTTTTCCAAGAAGTCGTGGCCACCGGTGAAGTCACTCACCAAACCGCCTGCTTCTTGAATCAGCAACGCCCCCGCGGCCATGTCCCATTCGGACAGCCCTGATTCCCAGAAGGCATCGAAGCGGCCGGCGGCCACGTAAGCCAGGTCCAGGCTAGCGGCGCCAGCGCGACGAATGCCAGCGGTTTCGCCGACCAGGGCGCGGAACATACCCAAGTAGTTGTCCAGGTGTTCCATCTGGTTGTCCCGGAACGGGAAGCCGGTGCCCAGCAGGGCGCCTTCCAGGCTGCGGCGTGCGCTTACACGGATACGGCGGCCGTTCACGGCGGCGCCACGGCCACGGCTGGCGGTGAATTCTTCTTGGCGTACTGGGTCCAGCACCACGGCGTGCTCAAGGCGGCCACGGTATTTGCAGGCGATGCTCACGGCAAAGTGGGGCACGCCGCGCACGAAGTTAGTGGTGCCATCCAGCGGGTCGATGATCCACAGGTAGTCTTCACCCTCGCCGCTGCCCGCGTGCAAGCCGCTTTCCTCACCGAGGATGCCGTGGTTCGGGTAGGCCTTGCGCAGCGCGGTAATGATGGTCTGTTCCGCGGCGCGGTCCACTTCGCTGACGTAATCCTTGGCGTCTTTCTCATCTACCTTGATGCTATCCAGCCGCTCGATGGAGCGGAAGATCAGTTCACTGGCGCTGCGGGCGGCGCGCAGCGCGATATTCAGCATGGGCTGCATGGATATTCTTTCACCTAGGTCATTAAAAAGAGCCGGGCATTCTACCAGAAAAGCCGCCGCTAAGAAGTGGGCCTTGGGCCTTCATGGCATTGCTTTCGTCGCTTCTGTAGAATTTGCCCCCTTTTCCTCTACGGGAGCGCCCAAGGTGCTGCAAAACATCCGCATCGTTTTGGTCAACACCAGCCATCCCGGCAACATTGGCGGGGCGGCCCGCGCCATGAAGAACATGGGCCTGTCGCGCCTGGTGCTGGTCGACCCCAATGTCTTTCCCTCGGCAGAGGCAAGCGCCCGTGCCTCAGGGGCCGATGACATTCTGGCCAACGCCGTGGTGGTGACTACCCTCGAAGAAGCGCTGGTGGGCTGCAGCCTGGTCATGGGCACCAGCGCCCGAGACCGTAGCCTGCCTTGGCCACTGCTGGACCCCCGCGCCTGCGCCGCCAAGGCCATGGAAGACGCCCAGGCTGGCGGTGAGGTGGCACTGGTATTCGGCCGAGAGCATGCAGGGCTCACCAACGAGGAGCTGCAGCGTTGCCACTTCCATGTGCATATTCCATCCGCGCCGGAATTCAGCTCCCTGAACCTGGCCGCCGCGGTGCAGGTATTGGCTTATGAGGTGCGGCTGGCGTTCCTGGCGCTGGCCACCGTGGCGCCAGCGCAGGCAGAACCTCCAGTGGAGCTGGCCACCACCGAAGAACTCGAAGGCTTCTATGGGCATATGGAAGCCGCCCTTGTGGACATTGGCTTTCTTGACCCTGAAAAGCCTCGGCACCTGATGGCGCGCCTGCGTCGTTTATATAGCCGCTGTCGGCTGGAGCGCACTGAAGTGAGCATTTTGCGTGGCATCCTCACGGAAACCCGCAAAGCCGCCCGAGGCGAGCCCTATAAACGAAAGGATCAATAAATGTTCGAGCGCATCCGAGAGGACATCCAGAGCGTATTCCACCGGGACCCAGCCGCGCGCAATACCCTGGAGGTGCTGACCTGCTACCCAGGGCTGCACGCCATCTGGTTGCATCGGGTCGCGCATAGGCTGTGGCAAGCGGGGTGGAAATGGCTGGCTCGCTGCGTATCCAATTTCAATCGTTGGCTCACCGGTGTGGAGATTCACCCTGGCGCGCGCATTGGGCGGCGGTTCTTTATCGACCACGGCATGGGCATCGTTATCGGTGAAACCGCCGAGATCGGCAATGACGTTACCCTCTATCAGGGCGTAACCCTGGGAGGTACCACCTGGAATGCAGGCAAGCGCCACCCTACCTTGGAAGACAACGTGGTGGTAGGCGGCGGAGCCAAGGTGTTGGGGCCCTTTACCGTGGGTGCGGGCGCTAAAATCGGCTCCAATGCCGTGGTCACCAAGCCAGTACCGGCCGGCGCTACCGCCGTGGGCATTCCGGCGCGCATCATCGTCAAGCAGAGCGACACACAGGAAAGCCGCCGCAAGGCCATGGCCGAGAAGATCGGCTTCGACGCCTATGGAGTAGGGCAGGACATGCCCGACCCGGTGGCCCGCGCCATTGGCCAGATGCTCGACCACCTGCAGGCGGTGGATAGCCGGCTAGAGGGCATGTGCGGCGCACTTAACCGCTTGGGCAGTGATTACTGCGCCAAAGACCTGCCCGAGCTTAAAGAGGCAGATTTTGCGCCGGTGAAAGAGGCCAAGGGCTAGGGATCGTTACAAGGGTGGGAGCTGCGCTTGCGCTTGTAGGAGCCGCCTCGCCGCCAAGGCGCCGCGCTGTCGCGCAGCAAACAAAGGTGCATGATGCCTGACAGCCACCCTCGCGGTGCAGCTTTCGCCAGCTTCGCTCACTCCTGCGCACTGATGCACCCAAAGGTTGGGCAGGTGCCAGGTCATCGTGTAGGAGCCAGCGCAGCTGGCGAACAGGGCCGACAATCCCACGCAGCGCCACCGCGCGACCGGTCGCGCCACTGTGTGCTATCATTCGCCTCCGTTTCTGGCTTAATCCCGAGTAAATTAGTCGGTCTTATAGTTGACTTAAACACTCGGGAATCGCATACTTGCCTCATCGCGTCCCTTCCGCAAACCGTGGTAACAGAACCATGCGACTCACTACCAAAGGCCGATATGCCGTGACCGCCATGCTCGACTTGGCGTTGCATGCGCAGCGCGGGCCGGTGTCGCTGGCCGATATTTCCGAGCGCCAGGGCATCTCGCTGTCTTACCTTGAGCAACTGTTCGCCAAGCTGCGCCGCGGCAACCTGGTTTCCAGCGTGCGCGGCCCCGGTGGCGGCTACCAGCTGTCCCGGAACATGCAGGGCATCCAGGTGGCCCAGGTAATCGATGCAGTCAACGAATCCGTTGACGCTACCCGTTGCCAAGGGCTGGGGGATTGCCACGCAGGCGATACCTGCCTTACCCACCATCTGTGGTGCGACCTGAGCGAACAGATACACGAATTTCTCAGCGGCATCAGCTTGGCCGATTTGGTCGGCCGCCGTGAAGTGCAAGAAGTCGCCCAGCGTCAGGATCAACGCCGCTGTGGTAGCCACGCCGCGATGCCGGACAAGCCCGTTCTCGAAAAGATTGAAACATCTGCCGTCGACTAACCGCCGTAGAGCGGAGCGCGCCTGATTAGGAGATACCCGATGAAAATGCCGATTTACCTGGACTACTCAGCGACCACCCCGGTCGACCCGCGGGTTGCCGCGAAGATGATCGACTGCCTGACCATGGAAACGAACTTCGGTAACCCGGCGTCGCGCTCCCATGTGTTTGGCTGGAAAGCCGAAGAGGCGGTGGAAAATGCCCGTCGTCAAGTGGCCGACCTGGTCAACGCCGACCCGCGTGAAATCGTCTGGACCTCCGGCGCTACCGAGTCGGACAACCTGGCCATCAAGGGCGTTGCGCACTTCTATGCCAGCAAGGGCAAGCACATCATCACCAGCAAAATCGAGCACAAGGCAGTGTTGGACACTACCCGCCAGCTCGAGCGTGAAGGTTTTGAAGTCACCTACCTGGACCCGACCGAAGACGGTCTGATTACCCCGGCCATGGTCGAAGGCGCCCTGCGTGACGACACGATTCTGGTGTCGATCATGCATGTGAACAACGAAGTTGGCACCATTAACGATATCGCGGCCATTGGCGAGCTGACCCGTTCCCGTGGCGTGCTTTTCCATGTGGACGCCGCTCAGTCTACCGGCAAGGTAGACATCGACCTGGCGGCGCTGAAAGTGGACCTAATGTCCTTCTCGGCCCACAAAACCTACGGCCCCAAAGGCATCGGCGCACTTTATGTAAGCCGCAAGCCGCGTGTGCGCCTTGAAGCGCAGATGCACGGCGGTGGCCATGAGCGCGGCATGCGTTCCGGCACCCTGGCCACGCACCAGATCGTCGGCATGGGTGAAGCCTTCCGCCTCGCCAAGCAAGACATGGTCAAGGACCGTGCCCATGTGCAGGCCCTGAGCGATCGCTTCTTCAAGCAGGTCGAGCAGCTCGAAGAGCTGTACGTGAACGGCAGCCAAGTAGCCCGCGTGCCTCACAACCTGAACCTGAGCTTCAACTATGTTGAAGGCGAATCGCTGATCATGGCCTTGAAAGACCTGGCGGTGTCCTCCGGTTCGGCCTGTACCTCAGCGTCGCTGGAGCCGTCTTACGTGCTTCGCGCCTTGGGCCGCAACGACGAGTTGGCGCATAGCTCCATTCGCTTTACCTTCGGGCGCTTCACCACCGAGGATGACATCGACTACGCCGCCGCCAAGGTGTGCGAGGCAGTCACCAAGCTGCGCGCATTGTCGCCGCTGTGGGACATGTACAAGGACGGTGTCGACATCTCGAAAATCGAGTGGGCGGCGCACTGACGACCAGGGCCGCCCTTGAGAGCGGCCTTTACTGAATGATGAGGAGTACCTGACATGGCTTACAGCGAAAAGGTCATCGACCACTACGAAAACCCACGTAACGTCGGCAAGATGGACGCAGAAGATCCAGACGTGGGCACCGGCATGGTCGGCGCGCCGGCATGCGGTGACGTGATGCGCCTGCAGATCAAGGTCAACGAGCAGGGCGTGATCGAAGACGCCAAGTTCAAGACCTACGGCTGCGGCTCGGCTATCGCCTCCAGCTCCTTGGCCACCGAGTGGATGAAGGGCAAAACCCTGGATGAAGCCGAAACCATCAAAAATACCCAGTTGGCCGAAGAACTGGCGTTGCCGCCGGTGAAGATCCACTGTTCGGTACTTGCCGAAGACGCCATCAAGGCGGCTGTTCGCGACTACAAGCAGAAGAAAGGCTTGGTTTAATCGCTTGAAACACACGCTTGCACGCTAGGAGTTCCGATGGCCATCAGCATGACCGAAGCCGCCGCCAACCACGTTCGTCGTTCCCTCCAAGGGCGCGGCAAGGGCGAAGGTATTCGCCTGGGCGTCCGTACCACGGGCTGTTCCGGGTTGGCGTATGTGCTTGAGTTTGTCGACGAAACCGTATCCGAAGATCAGGTATTCGAAAGCCATGGCGTCAAGGTGATCATTGATCCCAAGAGCCTGGTGTACCTGGACGGTACCGAGCTGGACTTCGTTCGCGAAGGGTTGAACGAAGGCTTCAAGTTCAACAATCCCAACGTGCGCGGCGAATGTGGCTGCGGCGAAAGCTTCAACGTTTGAGGTCGCCTGTGGGTACGCCCTGTCATTTTGCCCTGTTCGATCTAACGCCGGCGTTCCGCCTGGACCAAGCCCTGTTGGCCGAGCGCTATCGCGAGTTGGCCCGGGTGGTGCATCCGGACCGCTTCGCCGATGCGCCCGCCGCTGAGCAACGCCAGGCGCTGGAGAAGTCCGCTGCGCTGAACGAGGCCTATCAGACCCTTAAGAGTACGCCGCGCCGCGCCCGTTACCTCTTACAGGTAGCAGGCCAGGAAGTGCCTCAGGAAGTGACCGTGCACGACCCAGGCTTCCTCTTGCAGCAAATGCAGTGGCGCGAAGAGCTTGAAGACTTGCAGGACAGCGCCGACCTGCCTGGCGTGGCGCGCTTCAAGCAGCGGCTCAAAGCCGCGCAGGCTACCCTGGATGATGATTTTGCCGCCTGCTGGGATCAGCCTGCCGAACGCGAGCAGGCCGAACGCCTGATGCGCCGCATGCAGTTCCTCGACAAGCTTTCACAGGAAGTGCGCCAGTTAGAAGAGCGCCTTGACGATTAACCCCGTGCCGCCTTGGTCGCACGCCTGATAACAGACAAGCATGGCTCTACTTCAGATCGCTGAACCCGGCCTGAGCCCTCAACCGCATCAGCGCAGGCTGGCGGTCGGGATTGACTTAGGTACCACCAACTCACTGGTCGCGGCCTTGCGCAGCGGGCTGTCCGAACCCCTGGCCGACACTGAGGGCGAGGTAATACTGCCGTCCGCGGTGCGCTACCACCCCGATCGCGTGGAGGTGGGCCTGGCTGCCCGTCAGGCGGCCGCGTCGGACCCTTTCAATACCATCCTTTCCGTCAAGCGGCTTATGGGCCGCGGCATCGCCGACGTACATCAGCTCGGTGAACAGTTGCCCTACCGTTTCGCCGAAGGCGAGTCCCACATGCCGTTCATTGAAACGGTGCAGGGGCTCAAGAGCCCGGTGGAAGTGTCAGCGGAAATTCTCCGTTCACTGCGGCTGCGCGCCGAAGCCAGCTTGGGTGGCGAACTGGTAGGCGCGGTGATAACGGTGCCTGCGTACTTCGACGACGCCCAGCGGCAAGCCACCAAAGACGCTGCCCGCCTGGCAGGTTTGAACGTGCTGCGCCTGCTCAACGAGCCTACCGCCGCTGCCGTGGCCTATGGGCTGGATCAGCAGGCCGAGGGGCTCGTGGCCATCTACGACCTGGGTGGCGGTACCTTCGATATTTCCATCCTGCGCCTGTCCCGGGGTGTGTTCGAAGTGTTGGCCACCGGCGGCGACAGTGCCCTGGGCGGCGATGATTTCGACCATGCCATCGCCACCTGGGTGCTGCAGCAGGCGGGCCTGTCCACGGACCTTGCCCCGGCGGCTCAGCGTGAACTGCTGCAGGCAGCCTGCGCCGCAAAGGAATCCCTCAGCGCCGCGCCCAGCGTGGCCATTACCTATGGCGGTTGGGCAGGGGAGTTGCCCCGAAAAACGTTTGAAGCGCTGATCGAGCCCTTGCTTGCGCGCAGCCTTAAGGCGTGCCGTCGCGCGGTGCGTGATTCGGGGGTTGAACTCGAAGAGATTGGCGCGGTGGTGATGGTCGGGGGGTCTACCCGTGTACCGCGTGTGCGTCAGGCGGTGGGCCAATTGTTCGGCCGCGAGCCACTGACCAATATCGACCCGGATCAAGTAGTCGCCATTGGCGCGGCCATCCAGGCCGATACCCTGGCCGGTAACCAGCGCGACGGCGAAGCCCTGCTGCTGCTCGATGTGATTCCACTGTCCCTGGGCCTGGAAACCATGGGCGGGCTGATGGAAAAGGTCATCCCGCGCAATACCACCATTCCCGTGGCCCGTGGCCAGGAATTCACCACCTATAAAGACGGCCAAACGGCCATGGTCATCCATGTGCTGCAAGGTGAGCGTGAGCTGGTCAGCGACTGCCGCTCCCTGGCCCGCTTCGAGTTGCGTGGCATCCCCCCGATGGTGGCGGGCGCCGCGAAAATTCGCGTGACCTTCCAGGTAGACGCCGACGGCCTGCTCAATGTGGCGGCGCGGGAAATGGCCTCCGGGGTTGAGTCCAGCATCCAGGTCAAGCCTTCGTATGGCCTCACTGATGGCGAAGTTGCCCGTATGCTTAGGGATTCCTTTGACTTCGCTGGCCACGATAAGCAAGCGCGCCAGTTGCGTGAGCATCAGGTAGACGCCGAGCGGTTGCTCGAAGCCGTGCAAGGTGCGATAGAAGCCGATGGCGAGCGTTTGCTCGATGTCGAAGAGCGCATGGCCATCGAAGACCAGATGCAAGAACTACGTGATTTGATGACAGGTACCGATGGCGATGCCATCGAGCAGCAGACTCGCCGTCTGTCGCAAGTGACCGATGCTTTTGCCGCCCGCCGACTGGATTCGACGGTTAAAGCCGCGTTGGCCGGGCGCAACCTGAATGAGATCGAGGAGTAACCGATGCCCCAGGTGAAATTCCTGCCGCATGAGAAGTTCTGCCCGCAGGGGCTGGTGGTGGAGGTACCGCCAGGGACCAACATCCTTGAGCTGGCTCACGAACACCATATCGAAATGGAAAGTGCCTGCGGCGGGGTGTGCGCCTGCACCACATGCCATTGCATCGTGCGTGAAGGCTTCGCTTCGCTGACAGAGGCCGACGAGATGGAAGAAGACATGCTCGATAAAGCCTGGGGCCTGGAGGCTCAGTCGCGCCTGGGGTGCCAGGTCATCGTTGGCACTGCCGACCTGACCATCGAGATCCCCAAGTACTCCCTCAACCACGCCGCTGAAGCGCCGCACTGAGACAGGAGCCGATCATGGGTCTTAAATGGGTGGATGTGCAGGAGATCGCCATCCAGCTGGCCGAAGCCATGCCAGAGGTCGATCCCCGCACCTTGAGTTTCCCCAGGTTGCGCCAATGGGTGATCGACCTGCCAACGTTCGACGACGACCCCGGTCGTTCTGGCGAGAAGGTTTTGGAAGCGATCCAGGCCTTGTGGATCGAAGAAGTGGATTGAAATGCTTGGTCGTTAGGAAATACCTCCGAACCCGCGTATAATTCGCGGGTTTAATTTTTGCTTAACTCACTGTTTGCTGGAGTGTCACATGGCTGTTCAACGTACCTTCTCTATCATCAAGCCCGATGCCGTTGCCAAGAACGTAATCGGCAAGATCACTACCCGCTTCGAAGACGCTGGCCTGCGCGTTGTCGCCTCCAAGCTCAAGCAACTGTCCAAGGCCGAGGCTGAAGGCTTCTACGCCGAGCACAGCGAGCGCGGCTTCTTCGGCGACCTGGTTGCCTTCATGACCTCCGGCCCTGTGGTTGTTCAGGTACTCGAAGGCGAAAACGCCATCGCCAAGAACCGCGAGCTGATGGGCGCTACCGACCCCAAGAAAGCCGACGCTGGCACCATCCGCGCCGATTTCGCCGATTCCATCGACGCCAACGCCGTTCACGGTTCGGACTCCGAAGCCGCGGCCGCTCGCGAAATCGCTTACTTCTTCGCTGCTACCGAGGTAACCACTCGCTAAGCGAAGGCTTACGAGTGAAGGGTGAATTCATGACAACGTCAGCCGACAAGATCAACCTGCTGGGCCTTACCCGCCAGGAAATGGAAAAGTTCTTCGACACGCTCGGGGAAAAGCGCTTCCGCGCCGGTCAGGCGATGAAATGGATTCACCACTTTGGCGTCGATGACTTCGACGCCATGACCGACTTCGGCAAGGTCTTGCGCGCCAAGCTCAAGGCCTGCGCGCAAATCCGTGGCCCCGAAGTGGTCAGCGAAGACATCTCCGCCGATGGCACCCGCAAGTGGGTGGTACGCGTGGCCTCTGGCAGTTGCGTGGAGACCGTGTACATTCCCCAAGGCAAGCGCGGTACCTTGTGCGTGTCTTCCCAGGCCGGCTGTGCGCTGGACTGTTCGTTCTGCTCTACCGGTAAACAAGGCTTCAATAGCAACCTCACCGCCGCCGAAGTGATCGGCCAGGTGTGGATTGCCAACAAATCCTTTGGCAGCGTCCCGGCAACCGTCGACCGTGCCATCACCAACGTGGTGATGATGGGCATGGGTGAGCCGTTGCTGAACTTTGACAACGTCGTGGCCGCCATGCATCTGATGATGGATGACCTGGGCTACGGTATCTCCAAGCGCCGGGTGACCCTGTCCACTTCAGGCGTGGTACCGATGATCGACGAACTCGCCAAGCACATCGATGTGTCTCTGGCGCTGTCGCTGCATGCGCCCAACGATGCCTTGCGCAACGAACTGGTGCCCATCAACAAGAAATACCCCTTGAAGGTGCTGCTTGAATCCTGCCAGCGGTATATGTCCTCGCTGGGCGAGAAGCGCGTGCTCACCGTTGAATACACCCTGCTCAAGGATGTGAACGACCGCCCCGAGCATGCCGAGGAAATGATCGAGCTGTTGCGTAACACGCCCTGCAAGATCAACCTCATTCCCTTCAACCCGTTCCCGCACTCTGGCTACGAGCGGCCTAGCAACAATGCCATTCGCCGTTTCCAGGATGCGCTGCATCAGGCCGGTTACAACGTGACCGTGCGTACTACCCGCGGCGAAGACATCGACGCCGCCTGTGGGCAATTGGTGGGGCAGGTCATGGACCGCACTCGCCGTAGTGAACGTTACATTGCCGTGCGTCAGCTGGAAGCCGACGCCGGGGCGCTGCAATTCACTGGCAGCCAGCTCTGAGCGGCCCCCCCGAGAGAGGAACTCAATGACCCCGCGCCACGCGCTTATGCTTGTTCTGGCCCTGATGCTTACGGGCTGCGTCACGACTGGCAAGGTGAACCCAATGGAAACCCGGCAGGGCAGGGACCAGGCGCGGGACGCATATACCCAGTTGGGGCTGGGCTACCTTCAACAAGGTGAAACCGAGCGGGCCAAGGTCCCCTTGAAGAAAGCCCTGGAGCTGGACGCCAGCGACCCGGACGCCAATGCCGCGCTGGCGGTGGTGTTCCAGGCTGAAGGCGAAGGGGAATTGGCGGAACAGCAGTTTCGCAAGGCGTTGTCCGGTCGGCCGGGCGATGCGCGTATTCTCAATAACTACGGTGGCTTCCTGTACGAGCGCAAACGCTATCAGGAAGCCTACGAGAAATTCAGCCAGGCCTCCCAAGACGCCCTTTACCCAGAGCGCTCGCGGGTATTCGAAAACCTGGGCATCACGGCCTTGATGCTGGGCAAAAAGGACGAGGCCAGGCAACTGCTGGATAAAGCCCTGCGGTTAAATCGTCAGCAGCCGCGTGCGCTACTTGAGATGGCCGAGCTATCGTATCAAGCCAAGCAATTTGTACCGGCGCGCGATTACTATGAGCGCTTTAGCCAGCTCAGCGAACAGAACGCCCGCAGCCTTCTGCTGGGTACCCGCCTGGCACGGTTGTTCGATGACAAGAACCAGGCCGCGAGCTTTGGCCTGCAACTGAAACGGCTTTATCCCGGCACGCCGGAATATCAGCAATACCTGTCGGAGCAATGATGAAAGCGGCGCATCCCGAAGTTGTAGCAGCGGCTCGCACCAATCCCGGCGAAACCTTGCGCCAGGCCCGCGAAAGCAGAAACTGGTCGTTGCAGGAGGTCGCGGCGCGGCTGAACCTCACCCCCACGTCGCTGGCCAACCTGGAATCCGGCGCTTTCGAACGGCTGCCAGGGCACACCTTTGCCCGCGGCTATATCCGCGCCTATGCCAAATTGCTAGGCATGGACCAAACTCCCTTGGTGCAAGCCTTCGACTATTACACTGGCACCAATGCCCAGGGCTCGAGCGTTCACGGCCTGGGCCGCATCGAGGAACCGGTGCGGCTGTCCCACAACATCCTGCGCATCGTCAGCCTGTTACTGCTGGTACTGGTGATCGGCGGTGGCTTCCTGTGGTGGCAGGATCAGAACGCCTCCCGCGGCAAGGATCAAACCGGCCTTGCCATGGAGCACGTCGAGGTAGAAAGCGCCGACGGCACCACGCAAATTCACCCCATTGACGAGCCCGAGGATCAGGCCGTAACCGATAGCCAGGCCGCGCCCACCCCGGCCCCGCAGGTTGACGTAGCGCCCGCCCAGGCTGGCACCGCGCCCTCGACCACCACCGGGCAGGGGCCCGTTGCGCCAGCGGCCAGTGCTCTGGCAAGCCCTTCGGTACCGGCCACCGCTCACGCGCCCGCGCCTGCTGCAACCGCCAACGCACCCGCCATTGCTCAGCCTACAGTGCCTGCCACAGCCACTGAGGCTGCAACAGCACCGGCCCTTGCGCCTGGGGCGGGTCAGGTACAGATTCAATTCACCGCCGACTGCTGGGCCCAGGTCACCGATGCCACCGGCAAGGTGCTGTCCAGCGGGCTCAAGCGCAAGGGCGACAGCCTGGACGTGAACGGCAAGCCACCTCTTCAAGTGCGCCTGGGCTATGCCCGGGCCGCGCAGGTTACCTATAACGGTCAGGCCGTGAACGTAGCGCCCTTTATCTCGGGCGAAACGGCTCGCCTGAAACTGGGGCAATAATTCATGCACGGCGAATCTCCGATCAAAAGGCGCGTTTCTCGCAAAATCTGGGTAGGCTCCGTGCCTGTGGGGGGCGATGCGCCCATCGCGGTACAGAGCATGACCAACACCGACACCCTGGATGTGATGTCCACGGTGGCGCAAATCGCCCGGCTGGAAGCGGCCGGTGCCGATATCGTGCGCGTGTCCGTGCCGGACATGGACGCCGCCGAGGCCTTTGGCAAGATTAAACAGCACGTGAACGTGCCCTTGGTGGCCGACATTCACTTCGACTACCGGATCGCCCTGCGGGTAGCCGAGTTGGGCGTGGATTGCTTGCGCATCAACCCGGGCAATATCGGCCGTGAAGACCGAGTCCGCGCCGTGGTAGACGCCGCACGCGACCGTGGTATCCCGATTCGTATCGGCGTGAACGCAGGCTCCCTGGAAAAAGACCTGCAAAAGAAATACGGCGAGCCTACGCCCGAAGCCTTGGTGGAATCCGCCCTACGCCACGTCGAGCACCTGGATCGCCTGAACTTTCAGGATTTCAAGGTCAGCGTAAAGGCGTCCGATGTGTTCATGGCCGTGGCGGCCTACCGTCAACTGGCCGGGCAGATCATCCAGCCATTGCACTTGGGCATTACAGAAGCCGGTGGCCTGCGGGCCGGCACCGTGAAGTCGTCGGTGGGCCTGGGCATGCTGCTGGCTGACGGGATCGGCGATACCATTCGTATCTCTCTGGCGGCAGACCCGGTCGAGGAGGTGAAAGTCGGGTTCGACATTCTCAAGTCCTTGCGGCTGCGCTCGCGGGGCATCAATTTCATCGCATGCCCCAGTTGCTCACGGCAGAATTTCGATGTGGTCAAAACCATGAACGAACTCGAAGAACGCCTGGAAGACTTGCTGGTGCCTATGGATGTGGCCGTGATCGGCTGCGTGGTCAATGGGCCGGGCGAGGCTAAGGAAGCGCATATCGGGCTTACCGGCGGCACGCCTAACCTGGTGTACATCGACGGCAAGCCTGCGCAAAAACTGACCAATGACAACCTGGCGGAACAGCTCGAACGGCTGATTCGCCAAAAGGCGGCGGAAAAAACCGAAGCCGACGCGGCCCTCATCGCCCGGGGCTAAGCGCCCTGGGTTGAGTGCCCGTAGCTAATCGAATCGTTAAGGACACCTTGTGACGAAGTCTCTGCAAGCCATTCGTGGCATGAACGACATCCTGCCCGAGCAGACACCCCTCTGGCGCTATTTCGAAAGCACGGTTGCTGGGCTGCTGGATGCCTATGGCTATCGCCAGATCCGCATGCCTATCGTGGAATTCACCGAGCTGTTCAGGCGCTCCATTGGTGAAGTGACCGACATCGTCGAAAAAGAGATGTACACCTTTACCGACCGTAACGGGGATTCGCTGACGTTACGCCCCGAAGGCACCGCTGCCTGCGTGCGGGCTGTGCTGGAGCATGGCATTACCGGCAGCGGCCAGCCCCAGAAGCTGTGGTACGCCGGCCCCATGTTTCGCCACGAGCGCCCCCAAAAGGGCCGCTATCGCCAGTTTCATCAAATCGGCGTGGAAGTGTTCAACCTTGCCGGTCCCGATATCGACGCCGAGCTGATCACGCTTACCTGGCGGCTATGGGGCGCGCTGGGCATCCGTGACGCGGTAAAGCTGGAGCTCAATAGCCTGGGCACCAGCGAAGCCCGCGCGCGCTATCGTGATGCATTGGTGGCGTTCTTGTCCGAGCGTTTGAGCGCCCTGGATGAAGATAGCCAGCGCCGCCTGAACACCAATCCGCTGCGTATTCTCGACAGCAAGGTGCCCGAAACCCAGGCACTGCTGGTGGATGCACCCAAGCTTGCGGATTACCTGGATGACGAGTCCAAGGTCCACTTTGACGGGCTTAAGGCGCGCCTGGATGCCGCTGGCATTCCCTACGTGATCAACCCCAAGCTGGTGCGCGGGCTGGACTACTATTCCAAAACCGTATTCGAATGGGTGACCGACAGACTCGGTGCCCAAGGCACGGTGTGCGCCGGTGGCCGTTATGATGGCCTGGTCGAGCAAATGGGCGGCAAGGCCACCCCTGGGGTAGGCTTTGCCATGGGTATCGAGCGTTTGATCCTGCTGCTCGAAACCTTGGAGCAGGTACCCGAAGCCTTGGCGCGCCAGGTGGATGTATACCTGTGCGCCATCGGAGAGGCCGCCGAGCTGGCAGCCCTTACCCTGAGCGAGCGCCTGCGCGACGCCCTGCCTACCTTGCGCTTGCAGGTCAATGCCGGCGGTGGCAGCTTCAAAAGCCAGTTCAAGAAGGCCGACAAGAGCAACGCGCTCTTCGCCCTGGTACTGGGAGAGGACGAACTGGCCCGCAAAATGATAGGGTTCAAGCCCTTGCGCGGCCAGGGTGAACAACAAGACATCGCCTGGAGCGCGCTGGCCGATCATCTCGCCAGTGCCTTGCAGGCCTGATCAACTGCCCCGTGGGCATACGTGAATAACACACAGGAGTATTGGGGTGTCGGGTAGCGATGATGAACAGGTCGTCCAGTTAAAGGACTGGTGGCAGCGCAACGGCAAGCCCTTGGTGACTGGCGGCCTGCTGGCGCTGGTCGTGGTGCTGGGCTGGCAGGGTTGGCAAAAGTATCAGGGCAGCCAGGCCGAGGGAGCTTCCAACCTGTACCAACAGTTGTTGGAAACAGCCCTTGCTCCTGGCGGCAAGCCAGACCAGGCCAAGGTGGACTACCTGGCCGGTGAGCTGGACAAAACCTACGGCGGCACCGCCTATGCGCAATACGGCAAGCTCTTCCAGGCCAAGGTGAACGTGGACGCTGGCCGTCTGGACGCCGCCGCGGGGCAATTGCAGGCGGTGATCGACAAGCCCGCCAACCCCACGCTTGGTGAAGTGGCGCGCGAGCGCTTGGCCCAATTGTTGGCTGCACAGGGCAAAGCCGAAGATGCCCTCAAATTGCTGTCTGGCGACGCCGACAAAGCCTTCGTGGCTAGCCGCGAGGAACTGCGCGGTGACCTGCTGGTGAAGCTTGGCCGCGCCGATGACGCCGCCGCTGCTTATCGCAAGGCCAAGGGCGCGCTGGCCGATGACGCAGCCGTAGGCGACCTCCAACTTAAGCTCGACGACCTGGCCAAAGGGGATGCGTGACGTGATTCGATGGAAACAGGCGGTATTGCTGGCATTGGCCGTCACGGTCGTGGGCTGCAGCAGCAACAGCAACAAAGAACTGCCACCCGCTGAGCTGACAGACTTCAAGGAAGAAGTGTCCCTGAGCAAGGTCTGGAGCCGCGGCATCGGCGACGGCCAGGGCGAAACCTACAACATGCTGGTGCCTGCGGTAGAGGGCAACACCCTCTATGCCGCCGATACCAATGGCCTGGTCATGGCCGTGGACCGCATGAATGGCGACGTGCAGTGGAAGAAAGACATGGAAATGCCTATCTCCGGCGCCGTGGGCGTGGGGGGTGGCCTGGTTATGTTCGGCACCTTGCGCGGTGACGTGGTCGCCCTGGACGCCAGCAGCGGCGAAGAGCGCTGGCACGCCCGGGTGAAAGCCGAGGTACTGGCGCCCCCTGCCAACAACGGTGACGTAGTGGTGATCCAGACCCAGGACGATCGCCTGATCGGTATGGACGCCAGCAACGGCAACCAGCTCTGGGTCTACGACAGCACCCCGGCGGTACTCACCCTGCGTGGAACCAGCGCGCCCTTGGTAACCAACCAACTGGCCGTGGCTGGCCTGTCCACCGGCAAGGTAGTGGCCCTGGACATTCGCAACGGTAGCCCGGTATGGGAAACCCGCGTGGCCATTCCACAAGGCCGGTCCGAACTGGACCGGGTAGTGGACATCGACGGTGGCTTGCTGCTGTCCGGGGGCACCCTCTACGTATCCACCTACCAGGGCCGCATGGCGGGCCTGGAACTGGAAAGCGGCCGGGTACTGTGGCAGCGCGATGCGTCCAGTTACGCGGGCGTTGCTCAAGGCTTTGGCAGTGTGTACGTAGCCGGTGCCACGGGTACCGTGGAAGGGGTGGACGAGCGCTCTACCACTGCGTTATGGAGCAACGACGCCCTGGCGCGCCGCCAGCTGACCGCGCCTGAAGTGTTCTCCAGCTATATCGCCGTGGGCGACATGGAAGGTTACCTGCACCTGCTGAGCCAGGTAGACGGCCGCTTCGTGGGCCGTATCAAGGTCGATGGCGACGGCCTGCGTGCTCGCCCCTTGGTGGTCGGCGACATGCTGTACGTGTATGCCAACAGCGGCAAGCTTGAGGCACTGACCATCAAGTGATGCTTGCTAGGCTTGGCGCCAATGGCACCAGGCGCGCGGGGCGATCCCGCATTCGTTAATGGCCGCTGCCCCCGCAGCGGCCTTTGCCTTTCTGAAATTGTAAAGTGGAGAGCCGCATGGTTCCCGTAATCGCTCTGGTTGGCCGCCCTAATGTGGGCAAGTCCACCATGTTCAACCGTCTGACCAAGAGCCGCGACGCCATCGTCGGCGACTTGTCTGGCCTGACCCGTGACCGTCAATACGGCGAAGCGCTGTGGCAGGGCCGTTCGTATATCGTGATCGACACCGGTGGTATTACCGGTGACGAACATGGCATGGACGAGAAGATGGCCGAGCAGTCGCTCATGGCCATCGAAGAAGCCGACCTGGTGCTGTTCATGGTGGACGCCAAGGCCGGCTTCACCGCGGCCGACCAGATGATCGCCGAGCACCTGCGCAAGCGAAACAAGCGCTCGCTGCTGGTAGCCAACAAGGTCGACAATATCGACCCGGAAATGGCCCGCGCCGAGTTCGCGCCGTTGGGCATGGGTGATGCCGTCCCGGTTGCAGCCTCTCAAGGCCGTGGCATGAACGCGCTCCTGGAAGCGGCACTGGGCCAATACCCCCGTGACCCTTCTGAAGACGAACTGGGTGAAGACGTCGCCGAGGGCGAGGAAGCAGTCCGCATTCCGGGCCCTAGCGAAAAAGACGGTGTAAAGCTTGCCATTATCGGCCGGCCAAACGTGGGCAAGTCCACCTTGGTTAACCGCATGTTGGGCGAAGACCGGGTTATCACCTATGACGAGCCAGGTACCACGCGTGACAGTATCTATATCCCCTTCGAACGCGATGGCGATAAGTACACGCTGATCGACACGGCAGGGGTGCGTAAGCGCGGCAAGATCCACGAGGAAGTCGAAAAATTCTCCGTGGTAAAAACCCTGCAAGCCATCAAGGACGCCAACGTGGTGATCTTCGTGATGGACGCCCGCGAAGGCGTGGTGGACCACGACCTGAACCTGCTGGGCTTTGCCCTGGAAACCGGCCGGGCCATTGTGATCGCCCTGAACAAATGGGATGGCATGGAGCCCGGTGAGCGTGAGTACGTGAAAACCGAGCTGCAGCGCCGGTTGTTCTTCGTGGACTTCGCCGACATTCACTTTATCTCCGCCTTGCACGGTACCGGTGTGGGCCACCTGTACGGGTCGGTGCAAGCTGCGTTCAAGTCTGCCATCACCCGCTGGCCTACCAGCCGCTTGACGCAGATCCTTGAAGACGCGGTGAGCGACCACCAGCCACCGATGGTCAATGGCCGCCGTATCAAGCTGCGCTACGCTCACTTGGGCGGCGCCAACCCGCCGCTGATCGTGATCCACGGCAACCAGGTGGAGAAAGTCCCGCGCTCCTATACGCGGTTCCTGGAGAACACCTACAGGCGCGTGCTCAAGCTGGTGGGTACGCCCATCCGCATTGAATACAAGGGCGGTGAAAACCCCTACGAGGGCAAGAAAAACACCCTGACCGACCGCCAGGTCAACAAGAAGCGCCGCTTGATGTCGCACCACAAGAAAGCCGAGAAAAAGCGCAAGGACAAGCGCTAAGGGCCGTTGCGATCGGCTATCCTGCGCCTTCGCCCGGTTCCACGGGCGATAGGCTAGCGGGGAACCCAGATGATCGTTTCTAAACTGCCCACTGTCGGCACTACCATCTTCACCACCATGTCACAGTTGGCGGCGCAAACTGGCGCTATCAACCTAAGCCAGGGCTTTCCGGACTTCGACGGGCCCCTGGCCCTGCGCGAGGCCGTGGCCAAGTATGTGATGGGTGGGCACAACCAATACGCCCCCATGGCGGGCTTGCCGGCGCTGCGTGAGCAGGTGGCTGCACAGATTGCCCGTGGCTATGGCGCCCAGGTAAGCGCGGACCACGAAGTGACCATTACCCCAGGGGCAACCGAGGCGATTTTCTGCGCGGTGCAAGCGGTAGTGCGGCCGGGGGACGAGGTCATCGTGTTCGACCCGGTGTACGACTGCTATGCCCCTTCGGTAGAACTGGCCGGTGGGCATTGTGTGCATGTGCAGTTGGCGCCGGATACCTTTGCTATCGACTGGGAGCGCCTGAACGCGGCCTTGAGCCCGCGCACTCGGTTGATCATGCTCAATAGCCCCCACAACCCCAGCGGTGCGCTGACCAGCCGCGAGGACCTGGATCGCCTGGCGGTGTTGGTGGAAGCCCGTGGGCTGTACCTGATCAGTGATGAGGTGTACGAGCACCTGGTGTACGACGGTGCCCACCATGCCAGCGTGCTGGCCCACCCGGAGTTGTACCAGCGCAGCTTCGTGGTGAGTTCGTTTGGCAAAACCTACCACGTGACCGGGTGGAAAACCGGTTATGTGGTAGCGCCACCCGCGCTGACCGCTGAGCTGCGCAAGATCCACCAGTATGTGAATTTCTGCGCGGTCACGCCCTTGCAGTGCGGGTTGGCGGATTACATGGCGGCGCACCCGGAACACGTGAGCGAATTGCCTGACTTCTACCAGGCTAAGCGCGACCTGTTCTGCGACCTGCTGGACCGCTCGCGCTTTACCTTCAGCCGCACCCCTGGCACGTATTTCCAGACGGTGGACTATTCCGCCATTCGCCCTGACTTGAACGACGTGGACATGGCCCTCTGGCTGACTAGGGAACACGGCGTGGCCACCATCCCGATCTCGGTGTTCTACCACACCCCGGTGGAAGGCCAGCGCTTGGTGCGCCTATGCTTTGCTAAACGCGAAGACACCTTGCGAGCAGCGGCGGAGAAACTATGCGCGATTTGAGCGAACTACCCGACCTTAAACTGGCCTTGGTGCAATGCGACCTGGCCTGGCACGACCGCCAGGCCAACCTGGAACAGTTTGCCGAGCGGTTGAAAGATGCCCGTGGCGCAGACCTGGTGATTCTGCCAGAGATGTTTACCACCGGGTTTTCCATGGCGTCGGCTGAATGGGCGGAGCCGGAGGAGGGCCCCACCAGTGATTGGCTTCGGGCCCAGGCCGAAGCCTTGGACGCGGTGGTCACCGGCAGTGTGATCATCCAGGCCGCGGACGGCAGTTACCGCAACCGCTTGTTGTGGGCCCGACCAGATGGCACCCTGCTGCACTACGATAAGCGCCATTTATTCCGCATGGCAGGCGAGCATGAGCATTACGCGGCCGGCGAGCGACAGGTACGCCTGGAACTCAAGGGTTGGCGAGTACGCCCACTGATTTGCTACGACCTGCGCTTCCCCGTATGGAGCCGCGACCCCCACGACACTGACCTGTTGCTGTACACCGCCAACTGGCCCGGTGCACGCCGCCATCATTGGAACCGGCTGCTGCCTGCCCGCGCTATCGAGAACCTCTGCTATGTGGCGGCAGTGAACCGTGTGGGTACGGACGGTAAGGGCTATGGCTATACCGGGGACAGCCAGGTGCTGGATTTTCAGGGGGAAACCTTGCTCAACGCCGGAGAAGCGGAGGGGGTGTTCCACCTGAGCCTAAGCAGCGCCGAACTGGCCGCCTACCGCACCCGCTTTCCTGCCCATTTGGATGCAGACCGGTTCGAGATAACATAAACCTCACACGAATCCGCCCCCGTAGCAGCCCGGCTTGCCGGCGACCAGCCTCACCACGTTGTATGCCCAGTCGCAGGCAAGCCTGGCTGCTACGGAATGGCCGCGTTCACACCCGACGCTAGGCACGCCCCGCCCTGTAGCAGCCCGGCTTGCCGGCGACCGGCCTCACCACGGTTGTATGCCCAGTCGCAGGCAAGCCTGGCTGCTACGGAATGGCCACGTTCACATCCGACGCTAGGCACACCCTCGCCCCGTAGCAGCCCGGCTTGCCGGCGACCGGCCTCACCACGTTGTATGCCCAGTCGCAGGCAAGCCTGGCTGCTATACCTTAGAGCCCAGCCATAGGGTGTAACACGGTTGGTTGCCAGAATGGCTTGCGGTCATGCTAGGGTTTGTTTCGCAAACGAAGCGGGCAGGGAGGCCCGGGCATGTATAGGACGCATACCTTGCGCAAAGGCCGCTTTTCCGAAGAAGGCCGCATCTACCTCGTTACGATCACGACCGACAGGCGCCGCGAGCGATTCTTGGACTGGCCTAGCGCCCGGCCCGTTGTTCGCGCATTCCAGGCTGCGGATACAGAAGGCCATACCATCACCCACGCGTGGGTAATAATGCCAGACCATCTTCATTGGCTGTTTTCACTTGAACGCCATACCCTGAGTACCGTTATAGCGCGATTGAAGTCGCGATCAACGGTGGCCTATAACAGGGAAATGGGCAACCAAGGGCGCTTATGGCAAAAGGGCTACCATGACCGCGCCCTACGCGCGGAAGACTCCGTAAGGGCTGCGGCCCGATACATCATCGCCAACCCCTTAAGGGCAAGGTTGGCGACGTCGGTAGCGGATTACCCATTATGGGATGCGCGCGGATGGTTGTAGCGATACCAGCACGCCCTCGTATCAAGCGGCCTGTGCGGCGCGCTGGCTCAAGGAGCGGTTAAGGGCGCTGAACAGGGCTTTGAAGCTGGCGGTGGTGATGTTCTCGTCTATGCCAATGCCATGCACGGGGCGTTCGCCCGCCACGCGCAATTCAATATAGGCCGCGGCCTTGGCATTGGTGCCCGAACTAATAGCGTGCTCGTTGTAATCCATGATTTCCACGTCCACCGGCAGGCTGGTGACCAGCGCTTCCAGCGCACCGTTGCCTTTGCCGTGCCAGTGCAGGGTTTCGCCCTCGCTGCTGATCTCCACGAATACCTGGCTGTTACCATTCTCTTCGCTCAACCGATGGCTGACCAAAGCGTAAGGCAGGTTGGCTTGCAGATATTCCTTTTGCAGCAACTTGTAGAGTTGCTCGGCGGTCATTTCCAGGCCCAGGCGGTCGGTCTCGCCCTGCACGACCTGGCTGAATTCGATCTGCATGCGGCGCGGCAGGTTGATGCCGTATTCCTGTTCCAGCAAGTAGGTGATGCCGCCCTTGCCGGACTGGCTGTTCACGCGGATCACCGCCTCATAGCTGCGGCCAATGTCCGCCGGGTCGATGGGCAGATAGGGCACCTCCCACAAGCTGCCTTCTTTCTGCTGGGTAAAGCCCTTGCGGATAGCGTCCTGGTGGGAGCCGGAGAACGCGGTGTGGACCAGGTCCCCCACGTAGGGGTGGCGCGGGTGTACGGGCAACTGGTTGCATTCCTCGACCACCTTGCGCACGCCGTCGATGTCCGAAAAGTCCAGCAACGGGTCAATGCCCTGGGTATAGAGGTTCAGCCCAAGGGTCACCAGGTCTACGTTACCGGTACGCTCGCCGTTACCGAACAGGCAGCCTTCCACGCGATCGGCACCGGCCATCAAGCCCAGCTCGGTGGCCGCTACGCCAGTGCCACGGTCGTTGTGGGTATGCAGGCTGATCAACACGCTGTCGCGGCGGTTGATGTTCCGGCAGAACCACTCGATCTGGTCGGCATACACATTGGGCGTGGACACTTCCACGGTGGCCGGCAAGTTAAGAATGATTTTCTTCTCGGGCGTGGGGTTCCACACCTCGATCACCGCGTCGCACACCTCTTTGGCGAATTCCAGCTCGGTTGCGCTGAAGGTTTCTGGTGAGTACTGGAAAGTCCATTCGGTATCCGGCTGCTGTTCGGCGTATTTCACAAACAGCTTGGCGGCGCTGACCGCGATGTCCTTCACGCCGTGTTTGTCCTGGTTGAACACGATGCGGCGGAAGGAAGGCGAGGTGGCGTTGTATAGGTGAACAATGGCCTTCTTGGCACCGCGCAAGGATTCGAACGTGCGTGCAATCAGGTCTTCACGAGCCTGGGTCAGCACTTGAATGGTGGTGTCCTCGGGTACGTGGCCGTCCTCGATCAGGGTGCGGATAAAGTCGAAATCGGTTTGCGAGGCGGAAGGGAAGGCGGCTTCAATTTCCTTGACCCCTACCTTGACCAGGGTTTTCCAGAACCGCAGCTTTTTCTCGGCATCCATTGGCTCAATCAGAGACTGATTGCCATCACGCAGGTCCGAACTGCACCAGATAGGCGCCGTGGTGATGGCCTTGGAGGGCCAGGTGCGGTTAGGCAGGTCAATGGTAGGGAAGGCGCGGTACTTGCTGGAGGGGTTCTTGAGCATGGTCATGGGGTGAAAATCCTTTCGCAACGACGGCAACGGGTCGGCTTGGCTTCAATAGGCTGAGTAAGGCGAGGCGCAACTGTTTAGCCCGGCAGTCGGTCACTGACCAGGTTCAGGCTCAGGTGCTGGCGAAGCAGAATGTGGGTAGTGGGATTACTCATGCCTCAAACCCTAACCAGTGCAGGGAGGAGTCGCAAGTACGTCATAAAAATTAGTAGAAGAAGCCAATTTAATTCGATTTTTAGGCAGAAAATCTTATTAATCACTGAAAAACAGAGGGGTGTTGCGTCCTTCCTGAGCAAGGGAGGTAACGCGCCAAGCGTATGTTTGGCCCAGGCTCTCGTTCTCTCAACACTGTAAAAAATGCAATGACGAATTCCCGGCTAGTAGAGAGGTGGTAATCGGCTGTACCAAAAGTCGAGCTGGCTGGCGTAGTAACGTACTGTCTCAATCTTGGCCTTGTTGGCCCTGGTTCGCGTAACAACGTAGCCAAGCCGTCCTTCGGCCGTTTGTGACAGTGGGAATTCCGTGGTTAGCACCTCATGAGCGGTATCCAGACGTTTGACGTTACTGCCATTAGCCAGATGCCTTCCTTCCCGACCTTCTAAAAAGCTGCGCGCCTTGCCGGACATGCCCCGACCGCCATATCGATAACTGGTCAGTAATTTATCGCTGGGCACGCCTGCGCGGCTAAGTCGAGAGATGACATAGGGTTCGGCGAGTTCACGCGCGTACTGGGCGTATTGACCGGCGCGTATAGCCGCTGTGCGCTCTACCTGTAATGCCCCCCTCCAGGCTTTCGATGTAGAGCTCAGCGCCATGACGCTTACAGGGTCTAGATGCGACGCAATCGTCCGGCTTACCTCAAGCACTTCATCAAGGGAGCGAGCTATAGCAGTAACAGGTAGGGGCATGTGCCCTGTGGGGTCAGTTACATTCAGGGGATCGCCTGAACAAAACCCATAAGCGTTCAGCCCGCCCTTCCCAAAAGGGCTGAGGCTATCGGCGGACGTAAAACGCATTAGCCGCGGCGAGTACATCCGGTAGCCGTTACCTAGAAGATAATAACCCCCTGATTCGTACCAGGCGCCATGCAAACCAGGGTTGGGTGCGTCCAGACGCCTGTGGCCCCAGGCCGTCAGGGGGACCGCGCGGCGTTCACGTGTGGAGGGCAGGAGTGCATTTACGGTATCAAGTGTGTCGGTGATGAATAACATGGCCATAGGTCCACAAACTCTGAACCCGCAGCATACAAGTTCATAGGCCCATGGTATTCCTGGCACTCTGTCAGGCTAGATCGCGTACTGTCTGGCATCCCTGGCGCACCCACTCATCGCGCGCCAATGAAGATCGCCGGGTCCACACGCGCATCGTTCAAGCTCACATTCCAATGCATATGCGGCCCGGTAGCGCGGCCTGTGCTGCCCACCTTGCCTACCACCGCGCCGCGCGCCAGTAACTGGCCAGCGCTGACACCTATCTTCGACATATGGCAAAACATGCTGATAAAGCCTTGACCATGGTCCACGAACACCGTGTTGCCGTTGAAGAAGTAGTTGCCCACCAGGATGACCTTCCCGGCGGCCGGGGTTTTGATAGGTGTGCCTGCGGGCACCGCGAAATCCAGACCGGCGTGAGGGTTGCGCTCTTCGCCATTGAAGAAGCGGCGTACGCCGAAGCGGCTCGACAGGGGGCCATTCACGGGTTTATCCAACAGCAGGTTGCTGGGCGTACCGGGGCTGAAGCTGGCATAGGCGCGGTTTTGTTCCGCCAACTCTTTATTGATACGTACAAGGTCGTCGGGCTCGGGGTTGACCTGCCGTTTGTTCTTAAGGGTGATGCGTTGCTCGGGGTAGGTCTTGCTGCCCACGGTAAAAGCCACGCTGCGCTGGCTGCTTCCCTGACGCACCTGCAAGGCCAGTGGCCCAGGTGGGGTGTTCAAGGCGATGCCTACCACGGCCCGCCAGGTGTCCTGCTCCTTGACCACCAGCACTGGCTTGTTGCCTAGAAAGGCCTGGGGCGCGCCAGGCGCGTTGCCGAGGTCCACCACGGCCACGCCGCCCGGTACCGGTGCGTTCAACTGGCGGGTGAGGTAGCTGTCGGCCCAGGCGGGCAGGGCACAGAGGGCAAGCAGCAGGGTGAGCAGTGATCGGTACATGGTCAGTCCAACAGCGAAGGGGTGACCGAAGCCACCGGGTGGTCTTGGGCGCGAACGCTATGCTCGCCCTTGGCCTGGCGAGCGGTCAAGCGCTTGCCTGGGGGCAGTGGGTTGAACGGGAAGCCTGTGTAAACCCATAAGAAACCATGAAACGCCGTGATGCACGCCTGTGCTCGCTGATCTGTGCTGCCGGTCGCTCCCCATGACCGTTCGTCGCTGCAACACTGTGCGCCATTCGTGGTCACCGGGTTGCCGCATCGCTTGCTGCCAGCAAGTGTTACCCAAGCGCAACCCTGTGCTCCGCACTGTTCTCGTACTGCATATGGGTATGCCATGCACAGGTTTTTCATGCTCGCGGCGCTCTTGCTCGGCGCCAATGGTTCAGCGACAGGGTCGCCAGCGATCAACCCTGGCGCGATGTTTAATTTCTTGGATGCTGGCAAAAGCGCCTTGCTCAAGCGGGTGTACAACTCTGGCACCAGCACCGCCTTTATCAAGGTCACGGTGCAGGAAATCGTTATCGACGAGCAGGGCAATCAACGCGAGCTGGCGCCCCAGGCGCTGGGGGACGCGGCCATGCTCCAGCACAACACCCTTATCGCCAGCCCCGCGCGGTTGATCGTGCCAGCCAACGGCAGGCAGTCCACACGCTTGTTGTTTCTCGGCGCGCGCCCCAAGGAGCGTTATTTCCGGGTGCGCTTCATGCCTGTGCTGCCCAACCGCGCCGAGCGCTTCGACCTGAGCGACGCACAGCAGGATGCCTATAAGAAGGCGCTGTCCGCCGGCGTCACTGTGCTGTCCGGCTTTGGCACCGTGCTGTTCGTACGGCCCGATCAGGTGACCTACGACACCCGGCTACTGGACAAGGGCAGCCTTTATACGGTCGAGAACGCCGGCAACTCGGTGGTCGTGCTGGACCAGTTCAAGGATTGCGCCCGTGCCGAGCCTACCAACTGCAAGCCGCTTACCCAGCATTACGTGCTGCCTGGCAGGCACTACCAGTTCACCAGGTTACCTGACCGCACCTACAGCTTTGTGCTGCAAGAGGGCGCGAAGGAACAACCCGTGGCGCTCGGCGAAGCCGCCGGCTTGCCAGTCGCCACCCACACAACCCCCCAACCCAAAAGGAAGTAACCAATGCTGTTCAATACCCTCAAACGCTCACCACTGGCCGTAGCCCTGGCACTGGGACTGTTCGCCGGTACCGCCGTCGCGGCCGATGACGTGGTGGAACATCAGGTGCAGCTGATTGCAACCGTGCCCACCACCTCGTTCTATGTACAGCCAGCGGACAGCGGCTGGATCGGCTTGCCCCAGCGCATGGAATGGAACCTGGTGCAGGAAACCCTGGATCGCTTCCGTAAGCCATTCGATATCAAGCATACGGCCGGGTCCATCCAGGCGCGCCTGACGGATACCGACGCGTACCTGAGCAATGGCACCAACTCCATCCCCTTGGTGGTCAGGTTCAACGACAAAGTGCTGAGCAGCACAACGCCGATAGAAGTGGCCAGCGCCAGCGAAGCCGCCGCCGGCCAACGGGTAACCCTGGAGATCGCGCCAGGGGCCAAGCCTGCTGGTGGCTTCGCGCCGGGTGAGTATTCGGGCAACGTCAACATGACCTTCGATGCCGTGGTGGCGCCGTAACGGTACCGGCACCTTCTGGCAACAGGCCCGCCCGGCAGAACGACGCCGGCGGGCCCCTGCTGATGAATCAAGCGCCTCGCAAGGGCCCCTCGACTTACGCCTAAACGGGAAAACAATGTTCAACAATGCACTCAAAGGTGCCTTGCTGGCGTGCTATTGCCTGGCGGTACTGCCAATAGACCTCGCAAACGCCGGGAATGCCAAGGCCCACTTGCCCGTGCTTAACCAGGCCGCCGACTTGCCGGAAGGCTTCGAAGCGCACTTTTTCGACGTGCCCCTGGCCATGCGCGTTGAAGTGGACGGCCGCTTTCTGGGGGATGCCTTAGCCGTGGTCAGCCGCGATGAAACCGTTCGCTTGCTCAGCTTTACCGATACCCAGGACAGCAGCATCCCGGAGACGGAGCGTCAGCTCTGGGCTCAAGCGCTGGCCGAAGACACGCCACTGGGCACCTGTGCCAGCAATTGCCCGAACGGGCTGATTGCCCTTCACTACCAACTCGAAGACTCCCAGCTGTTTATTCTCACGCAAAACGTGGAAAGGGGCGCGGTTCCAGCGCGGTTCAACAGCCTGCCCGAAGCAGGCACCTATGGCCTGGTGCTGCAAAACCAATTGAACATCGCCGGCGGTAGCGACGAGAACGCCGGGCGCTACTACCTGCAAGCCAGCGGCAGCCTGGGCGACTGGAGCCAGACGGCCACCGCGCAGCTCGCCAAGACCGGCGAGCCGGGCGCGCCGCTGTACCATTCGATCAACGAGCTTTACACCCAGCGCGAACTGCAAGGGCAGTTTTTCCGCCTGGGTTATTTCACCCCTGACGCGCTGGGCCTGTACCAACGTCCACGCCAGTTCGGTGGCAGCCCAGACACCACCTTGGGGCTGATGTACGGCAGCAGCGACAGCCTGGCCGTCGAAACCGCCAGCCCCAGTACCTACCCGGTCTATGTCACCCCGGCCCGCCCAGGCGTGGTCGAGATCTATCGCAACGGAGTATTGATCAACAGTCAGGCCGTGCAAACGGGGCTGCAAGCGATCGATACCCGCAAGCTGCCCGGCGGCATCTACCCGGTTGAAGTACGGGTAGTGGAAGATGGCACGGTGACCTCCACTACCGAAGAAGTGATCTACAAGCCTAACAACTGGCATAACGCCGAACAGCGCTGGCGCTATAACCTTTACGCGGGCCGCAATGCCCAACTGCTCAATAATTGGGACGACACGCCCAATCAGAGCGCGACCTTTGGCGGGCTATTCAACTACCTGGCCCACCCACGGCTTGTGCTGGGGCTCTCTGCCCAGCGCATCGCGGAGAAAAACCAGTTGGGCACGTCCATGGACTGGACCGTCAGCGACAGGGGCAGCCTGTACGCCAACCTGTACCAGACCCGCCAGTACGGCACCGGCATGGACGTGCAAGGCATTTACCGGTACGGCAGCGGCAGCCTCTCGTTCAACCACAACCGCGCCTGGCTCGATACTCGCAAGACCTATGATTACCTCGACGGCGTGAGGGTACGCCGTCGCAACAATTACACCGGCCGCACCCAAACCACGTCGTTCTCGATCAACCACCGGTTGAATCTGGACAGCAGCCTCAATGCCCGGATTGCTCACAGCACCGGTAATGTACAGGGTGTCGCCCTGGACCTGAGCTGGCTGCGCAACGGCAAGTTGTTTGGCAGCAACGTCAACTGGCGGGTATCGCTGTTTGACCGGCCCGCCACCGTGACCACCGGCAGCCAACGCAACCGGGGCGTGGAGGTAGGTATCAATATGGCGCTGGGCGGTGCCGGCAGTAATATTTCCGCCAGCCTCGGTAGCCGTACTGGCCCGGATGGCAGCCGCGACCTCAATGCCTCGCTGGGCTACCAGCGCCATTATGACGATGGATTGCTGCGTGGCTATTCCGGCACGCTTACGGCCGATACCTACGGCACGGGCCTCGCGGGCCAGGCGTATTTCCAGACGTCGCAGTTCAACGGCGACCTCTATGCCCAGCGCTCGTCTTATAACGATGACCTGAGCGGCGGCCTGAACCTGGACAGCACCCTGGCGCTGGGTGGCGGCCAGGTGGCGGTCAGCGGGCGGTATTACGGGAACCAGGCGGCGATGATCGTGGATGTTGACTCCGACCTGCCCGGCCTGGCTTTGCGCGCCGATGACCTGGGCGGCGGCCACAGTGGCGAACTCAAGCCAGGGCGCAACCTCATCCCGGTAGGGGCCTTCAAGAGCGGTGCGGTGCAATTCGACTTTGCCACGGCCGACGCCTATGCCGCGCATATCCAGCCGTCCCTGAGCCGCTATCACCTGAACAAGGGCGCGGTGCAGTACCAACAGGTGCGGGTCTTCAAGACGGTCTCGGTACTTGGCCGCCTGCTCGACCCTCAAGGCCGCCCCATGCGTGGCGCGCGCATCAACAACCACGCCAGCTCCGGCGTGACCGAGGCCGACGGCTTCTTCGTGCTGGAAATGAGCGAATCCACGCCCACCCTGGAGGTGAGTCATGGCGGCCGACCGGCGTGCACCATCGTGCTCGACCCAGGCCAGCACAGGCGTGAAAACGACGTATTGATGGTCGCGGACCTCACTTGCCGGCCAAACGCCCCGGCGGTCGCGCGGCAGGAGGGTTAAAGTGCGCAACCTGCTTATTGCAAAAGGCGCTTTCGGGCGCCAACTCAGCGGCCTGGCCAATGGAACAAGGGGAGCGATGATGCGTACCGCTATCGCGCTGGTCATGGCCAGCGGCTTCACCACGCTGTTCGCACCCGTTGCCCAGGCGGCGCAGCTGAACGTCACGGCGGTGTACTCCCCGGACAAGGCTAACCCTGCCCATAACAGGTTTGTGAACACCACGCCCAACGAGGGGTATTGTGATCGGTACCCTGGGCAGTGCCCGGACATGTTCAGCATTTTGTTACCCGTGACCTTTCAGACCACAACCCCCATCGAGCCGCCGGACGTTGAGCCCGATCCGCGCAAGGGTGCGTATTTTCAGCTGCCGTCGAGTTTCCGTACCGTTAGGGTTACCCACGAAAAGACCGGGGCCACGGCGGAACTCAAATTCAGGGTGTCGGGCTTTGGGGGCGAATATCAGGTGTCCATGCCTGATCCGGTTCCCGCCCACAGGGATATGTGGGACTACACCTGGGTTAACACCCCAGCGCCCTGCCGGTATTCAGGAGTGGGGTACTACGGGTTAAGGTGGTATGGGTGGTTCTGGCGAGTCCCCGAAGGGGTGGGCGCGTGTATCAAAAAGGCGAGGATGACCATTCCCGCGCCCTTTATGTACAGAACGCTATCGATTGCCTACGAGCTGATCACGCCAGACCCGCTCAATATGGACCTTGGCCGCTACCATGGCAGCCTGACCCTGGGGGTTGGCCCAGGGCGGGACTTCGACTTTGGCGACAATTCGCTGCCCTCGGACGAAGAGCTCACCATCAATTTCGACCTGGCGGTGAATCACCTGCTCAAGGTGGATTTCCCGCCCGGCTCGGACCGCGCGATCTTGCAGCCCCCTGGGGGCTGGCAAGCGTGGATCAATACCGGTAAAAACGCCCCATCATTGGCGGCGCAGCAGCGCTTCAAGCTGTCCAGCTCCGGGGCGTTCAGCGTGCACCTTGAGTGCGAATACACCGTAGCGGGCACCTGCGCGATACAGGAGCCGAGTGGGCAATCGAAAGTCCCGGTGGATATTTCACTGAGCTTGCCCTACGGGGTGGTGGCGCGGGATAGCCAGCAACCGGTGCAACGCCACAGGCTGCTCATGGGCAGCAACAATGCCCAGGTGTTTCAGACCAAGGTGGTTCAGTTCGATCGCACGGCCACGCTTTACTATGATATGGCGGCCAGCGCCACCGCGCAGATGGCGGCGTACGCCGGGCAAACCTACACAGGGGTAGCCACGGTCGTGTTCGACGCCAGCCTCTAGGTGAGCGGGTGCCGAGGGCCGCGCGGTAGGTTCCTAGACAGGATGATGGGCCAGGGAGTGCGGCTTGACGTTTGAATGTCTTGGGAGGCCGCGTGACGCGCTATGTGATAGACCAAACTACCCTCTTCGACGATGAAGCGTTTGAATTGTCTTGTGTTGCAGACCCAACTGCCATGGTGCTGCTGGGCGCGGCGGCCAGCCGCTGCCTGACGGCGCTGCTTGAGGCGCAAGGCACTATCGTCACGAAAAAAGAGCTGCTTTATAAAGGCTGGGAACGCTATGGGCAGCAGGTGTCTGGCAATAGCGTCAACCAGTCGGTGGCGCAGATCCGGCGCTGCCTGGTAAGCCTGGGGCAGTCGCCGGACTGGCTGGTGACCGTGCCACGCATCGGCTACAAAGTGGCCGACTGCCTGCCTATCGACAAGCTGGACGGCGAGCGTACGCAAGCGCCGGTGGCCGTTCCGACCGTGGCGAAGGTACTGCCCGCCGAACTTGATCCTCCGGCCGTGCCTGGAAGGGCAAGACGCCCTGGCATCGTTCGAGGCGCACGTGCCCGGGCCCTGTGGCGGCGCGTTCGCCTGCTGGCCTACACCGGTGCGTTCCTGGGGCTCAATACCGCGCTTGCGTTCAATTGGGAGGCGCGGCGCAGTGCATCCCCCTTAGGCAGCGAAGTGCTTGCCCCGTATATGCCGGTGGCAAGCCATGGCCCGCCGCGCTTCTTTGCAGGGGCTACCTTGGCGGGCAAGCCCGAGGCTATAGGGCGGCACATCCGCAGGTTGCAACGGCTGCCGCCCGGCGCCATGCCTTTGGCCGAGCGCCCTTACGTGTATATCAACGGCACGCTGCGCGACGATGTGTACAGTTATTTCCTGTGCGACGCGCCTATTGACCATGCCCAGGCCGCCTGCCTGTCGTACCTGATCGTCGATGAGCGTGTTCAATGAGCGCGCTCAATGTACTGCGCGTAGGTTGCGTGCTGCTGTTGGCCATTGCCCCATGGGTACTGGCCACCGGGGTGTTCACGCCAGCAAGGCTCCAGTGGCAGTGCGATACACCCTTCGAGGTGCTGCGGCTCACGCCCCAAGGCCAGCAAATCCGGGTGTTCGCCCGGCTCAGCCAGTACTACCATCCCAACGGGCGCGGCCTGGAACGGCTCAATGGGCGCGTGGAAACCCTTACGCAGGGCATGCCATTACAGGCGCGCACGTTCCATCGCGTAGCCGAGTTCGCCTATGGCCAGGCCGGCCCTTACCTGAAAAAACGCATAGACAAGGTCGCCCGCGGAATGGGGGATACCATGCCGGCCAAGTGGGCGCTGGAGTATTTTCATGAGCCGGACAGCGATTACTACCTGCAAGTGATGAGGGTCGGGGAGCATGCCCGCGCGTTGGGCGCTATCGCCATGCCCAGGCTTTATTGTTCGGCCCCGCCCGCGTAGCGGCGGGGTTACCCGCGCCCGGGGCGACACGGTTATGAAGCCCGTCGCCACCGTAGATCAATCGAACAAGGGCAGGGTCACGGGTGTGTGGCTGTTGTCTTCCACCCGCACGGTCAATTCCCCTTCGCCCAGCCTTGCCGTCAACCGCTGGCCGGGCTGGGCCTGGCTAGCGCCGCGGATCGCCTGTCCGCGAGCGTCTAGCAAAATGCTGTAGCCGCGCCCCAAGGTGGCCAGCGGGCTGATGATATTGAGCGCTTGGGCCTGCGCTTGCAGGCGAAGGCGATCCCGATGCAGCCGGGCCTGGATCGCCTTGGGAAGCCGCTGGCGCAATTGCTCCAGGCGTTGGCCCAGCAGGGCCAGGGTGCGCCCGGGGTGCTGCGCGGCCAGGCGCGCATCCAGGTGCGTCAGGCGTTGGCGGCGGTGCGCCAGCGCGGCGGTGAAGGCGCGGCGCAGGCGCATGTCCAGGTCATCAAGCCGTTGCGCCTGCTGGCGCAGCTTTTCGCCAGGGTGGCGCAAGCGGCGGGTAAGGCCTTCCAACTGCAGGCGATCATGGGCCAGGCGGTGCTGCATGCGCAGTAACAGGCGGCGTTTGAGGCTGGCCAATTGGCGTTGCAGGTCGTTGCTGTCCGGCGCCAGCAGTTCGGCGGCAGCCGTGGGCGTTGGGGCACGCACGTCCGCTACAAAGTCACTGATGGAGACATCGGTTTCATGCCCTACGGCGCTGACCACTGGTGTGACGCAGGCGTCAATCGCCCGTGCCACGGCTTCTTCGTTAAAACACCAGAGGTCCTCCAGCGAGCCGCCGCCCCGCGCGAGGATGATTGCATCGAAGCCGTGCCGGTCCGCCAAGCTTAGGGCTTTTACAATCTGCCCAATGGCCTCGCGCCCTTGCACGGCGGTGGGGATGACCGTGAGCTGAACTTGGGGTGCCCGGCGGCGGAATACACTGATGATGTCCCGAATAACCGCCCCGCCTGGGGAGGTCACAATGCCGATGCGGCGAGGGTGCGCTGGCAAGGCTTGCTTACGCTCGGCGCTGAACAGGCCCTCGGCGCTAAGCTTATCTTTCAGCGCCTCAAACGCCAGGCGTAGCGCGCCATCCCCTGCAGGCTCCACGGTATCGAGTATCAGCTGGTAATCGCCTCGGCCTTCGAACAATGACACCTTGCCACGCACCTTGACCGCGAGCCCATCGCGCAGCGCCTGGCGCACCCGCGTAGTGTTCTGCCGGAACAGCGCGCAACGCACTTGGGCGCTGGCGTCTTTCAAGGTGAAGTACAAATGGCCCGAGGCCGGGCGCGCGAGGTTGGAGATCTCGCCTTCCACCCAGACGCTGCTGAACACATCCTCCAGCAACACCCGGGCGCGCCCGTTGAGTTGGGAAACGGTGAGGACTTGGCGGTCCAGGCCTAGCCTGGCAAAGGGGTCGGTATTCATAAGCCGATGATAATGCCAAGCAGGTCGGCTGTCGCGGCTGCTGATGGTAGAATCACCAACCGTTCCGTCGTTGTATGGCGTTCACATGGCTTCGCAAAGCATTCTGGTTCCACAACTCTCTTCCGTTCCCGGCAACGAAGGCGCCGCTAGCCTGATGCTGCGCTGGCTGGTGCATAAAAACATCGTTGACGGTCAGGCCACCACCTGCTGCCGAGGCGGCAACGGCATGGGCTATGCCATCACCGAAGGTGCCCGGCGCGTGGTCAAGCGCCCGGAGCTGCTACCCTTCAAGGAGCGCTTCAACGGTGTACGTATCGTAACCAAGCGCTGCATCTATACGCCGCAAAAAGGCTTTCTCGAAGAGGCCGGTTGCCCCAAATGCCGGCGCGAAGTGGGGGAGCCATTGTTCGAGAGCCTGGATGAGTGGTACCCCGGCGTGACCGATAACTTCACTTGCCCCTTGTGCGGCTTCGAGGACGACATCAACGGCTTTCTGTTCCTGCAACCCTGTGGCTTCTCCAACCTGGGGTTTATCTTCGAAGGCTGGAGCGAAGCCGGGTTTACCGAGGCCTTCGTAGAGGCCTTCGCGCAGCGGCTGGATTGGCCGGTGCGCTTGGTCGACGTGCAACTGTAAAGCATGCGCGCATTGAGCCTGTGGGGATAAACAGGTATCATGACGCGCTTCCATTTTCCCGCCCGGGAGCCCCCGCGATGCTGCGTATCAGCCAAGAAGCCCTGACTTTCGATGACATTCTGTTGGTCCCCGGTTATTCCGAGGTACTGCCCAATGAAGTCAGCCTCAAGACCCGTTTGACCCGTGGCATCGAACTGAATATCCCTCTGGTGTCCGCTGCCATGGACACGGTGACCGAGGCCCGTTTGGCCATTGCCATGGCCCAAGAAGGTGGCATCGGTATCATCCACAAGAACATGACCGTCGAACAACAGGCCGCGGAAGTGCGCAAGGTCAAGAAGTTCGAGGCCGGCGTGGTAAAGGACCCGATCACCATCGAGGCCGACGCCACGGTACGTGACCTGTTCGAGCTTACCCGCCTGCACAATATCTCTGGCGTACCCGTGCTGCATGATGGGGACCTGGTCGGTATCGTCACTTCCCGCGATGTGCGCTTCGAAAACCGCCTGGACATCCCGGTGCGCGAAGTGATGACCCCGCGCGATCGCTTGGTGACCGTGCGTGAAGGCGCCACCAAGGAAGAAGTTCGCCAGCTGCTGCACAAGCACCGCCTGGAGAAGGTCCTGATCGTCGATGGCGACTTCCAGCTCAAGGGCATGATGACCGTCAAGGACATCGAGAAAGCCAAGGCCTATCCGCTGGCCAGCAAGGACGACCAGGGTCGCTTGCGCGTGGGCGCCGCGGTCGGTACCGGCAAAGACACCGGTGACCGTGTTGCCGCCTTGGTCGCCGCTGGCGTGGACGTCGTGGTGGTGGACACCGCCCACGGCCATTCCAAGGGCGTGATCGATCGCGTTCGCTGGGTCAAGCAAACCTTCCCACAGGTGCAGGTGATCGGCGGCAACATCGCCACCGGCGCCGCCGCTCGCGCGTTGGTAGAGGCAGGCGCTGATGGCGTGAAGGTCGGTATCGGCCCGGGCTCCATCTGCACCACCCGTATCGTCGCAGGGGTTGGCGTGCCGCAAATCAGCGCCGTGGCCAACGTGGCCGAAGCCCTGAAAGGCACTGACGTTCCCCTGATCGCCGACGGCGGCATCCGTTTCTCCGGTGACCTCTCCAAGGCTATTGTAGCCGGCGCCTATTGCGTGATGATGGGCTCGATGTTCGCCGGTACCGAAGAAGCCCCGGGCGAAGTGGAGCTGTTCCAGGGCCGCTCCTATAAGGCCTACCGTGGCATGGGCTCCCTGGGCGCCATGGCGCAGGCACAAGGCTCTTCGGACCGCTACTTCCAGGATTCCTCCGAAGGCGCCGAGAAGCTGGTCCCTGAAGGCATCGAAGGCCGCGTGCCCTACAAGGGCGTACTGTCAGCCATCATCCATCAGTTGATGGGCGGCCTGCGGTCTTCCATGGGCTACACTGGCAGCGCCAACATCCACGAGATGCGCACCAAGCCGGAATTCGTACGCATCACCGGTGCCGGCATGGCCGAGTCCCACGTGCATGACGTGCAGATCACCAAGGAAGCGCCCAACTACAGGGTCGGCTAAGGCTGACAGCTTCAAGCCATAAGCTTCAAGCGGCAAGTGGTCCGAGCAGGGCTGCCTGCCGCTATTCACACTACTTGCAGCTTGCGGCTTATGGCTTGCAGCTGCCCTCCAAGGTTTCCCCATGGCCCTCGATATTCACGCCCACCGTATCCTGATCCTCGATTTCGGTTCCCAGTACACTCAGCTGATCGCCCGCCGCGTGCGGGAAATCGGCGTGTATTGCGAGCTGCATCCGTTTGACATGAGCGATGAAGCGATCCGCGAATTCGCGCCGCGTGGGATCATCCTCGCCGGTGGCCCGGAATCCGTACACATGGCCAACAGCCCACGCGCGCCCCAGGCCGTGTTCGACCTGGGCGTGCCGCTGTTCGGTATCTGCTACGGCATGCAAACCATGGCCGAACAGCTCGGCGGCCGGGTAGAGGGCTCCAGCCTGCGTGAATTCGGCTACGCTCGCGTAGACGTGGTCGGCAAAAGCCGCTTGCTCGGCGGGATCGAAGACCATATCGACGCCGACGGCGTATTGGGCCTGGACGTGTGGATGAGCCACGGCGACAAGGTCACCGAAATCCCGCCCAGCTTCCACGTGCTGGCCAGCACCCCAAGCTGCCCCATCGCCGGCATGGCCGACGACGAGCGTGGCTACTACGGCGTGCAGTTCCACCCAGAAGTCACCCACACCAAGCAAGGCGGGCGCATCCTCTCGCGCTTCGTGCTGGACATCTGCGGCTGTGAAGCCCTGTGGACCCCTTCACGCATCGCCGACGACGCCATTGAACACGTGCGCGCCCAGGTAGGCGATGCCAACGTACTGCTGGGCCTCTCCGGCGGCGTGGATTCTTCAGTAGTCGCGGCCTTGCTACATAAGGCCATCGGTGACCAGCTCACCTGCGTATTTGTAGACAACGGCCTGCTGCGCCTGCACGAAGGTGAGCAGGTGATGGCCATGTTCGCCGAGAACATGGGTGTGAAGGTCATCCGCGCCAACGCCGAACAGCAGTTCCTGGACAACCTGGCCGGCGAAGCGGACCCAGAGAAAAAGCGCAAGATCATCGGCCGCACCTTTATCGACGTGTTCGACGCCCAGGCGAGCCAGTTGCACAATATTCAGTTCCTGGCCCAAGGCACCATCTACCCCGATGTAATCGAGTCCGCTGGCGCCAAAAGCGGCAAGGCGCACGTGATCAAGTCCCACCACAACGTGGGCGGCCTGCCGGAGGAAATGAACCTCAAGCTGGTAGAACCCCTGCGCGAGCTGTTCAAGGACGAGGTCCGCCGCCTTGGCCTGGAACTCGGCCTGCCCTACGACATGGTCTACCGCCACCCCTTCCCAGGCCCAGGCCTGGGCGTGCGCATCCTCGGTGAGGTGAAAAAGGAATACGCCGACCTGCTGCGCCAGGCCGACCATATCTTTATCGAAGAACTGCGCAACGCCGACTGGTACCACAAAGTCAGCCAGGCGTTCGTGGTGTTCCAGCCCGTGAAATCCGTAGGCGTGGTCGGCGACGGCCGCCGTTACGCCTGGGTCGTGGCGCTGCGCGCGGTAGAAACCATCGACTTCATGACCGCCCGCTGGGCACATTTGCCGTATGAACTGCTGGAAAAAGTCAGTGGGCGGATCATCAACGAGATTGAGGGGATTTCGCGGGTGACGTACGACGTGAGCAGCAAGCCGCCGGCTACTATTGAGTGGGAATGATTGGGCGTCCGGCATTGCCGGGCACGATCTAGCAATAAACGCCCTGGAGCCCGCGTAATTGCGGGCTTTTGGCTTTTTGGGTCTGGCAAATTCCGGCAGTTTTGTGCATCGCCAAGCACCGTGTTTATGTGGCATGGTACGGGGTATTGACTGAGCCAAATGCCATGCTTGGTGCTCGATATCATGTTCATTCTCCCAGTGCTGGCATGGTATCGAGTAAAGTCCCGGTTTTACTGGGGATAGACCCAATTTTCCGCGCTTTTCAGGGCATGGTACTTCTTTATGGGAATAGTGGAAGCCATGCTCACCGATACCAAGCTTCGAAATCTCAAGCCCCAGGACAAGCTCTACAAGGTGATTGACCGTGACGGTTTGTACGTAGTCGTCACCCCGGCCGGCTTGATCTGCTTTCGCTACAACTACTCCATCAACGGCCGGCAGGAGACCAGCACCTTCGGTCGTTATGGCTTAGGGGGGATCACGCTGGCAGAGGCCCGCGAGCTGCTAGGGGAGGCGAAGAAGATAATCGCCACTGGCAAGTCTCCGGCAAAGGAGAAAGCGCGTGCGAAGGCTCGCACGAAGGGCGCAGAGACCTTTGATGATTGGGCTGAAAAATGGCTGCGCGGCTATCAGATGGCGGACTCGACACGAGATATGCGCCGGTCAGTCTATGAGCGCGAATTGAAGCCGAAGTTTGGCAATCAGAAGCTCGCTGAAATCACTCATGAGGATCTGCGAGCACTGACCGACGCGATAGTGGAGCGGGGTGCGCCTGCAACCGCTGTCCATTCGCGTGAGATCGTGCTGCAGGTCTTTCGTTGGGCCGTTGAGCGTGGTCAGAAGGTTGAAAACCCCGCGGATCTAGTAAGGCCTGCCAGCATCGCTAAATTCGAGCCACGCGACCGGGCGTTGACGCCTGATGAAATTCCGCTGATGTACCAGTACATGGATCGGATCGGTACTGCGACTGCTTACTCACGGTGCCGCTGCTGGGAGGCTGGCGATGTTCGAAGAAACAATCCGTGCATTAAAAAAGCTTGGCGAAGAAAAATCTACTGTCGCCATTTCCGCAGACGATGAGAACTACTTTGATCGCGAGTGTCCCGCCCCAGAATGCCTAGCTCAGTTCAAGGTTCTGATGGCAGATTGGGAGGACAAAGTTAGGGACGAGGAGGTCTTTTGCCCGTTCTGCGGCCATACCGCTGATGCTCAGAGTTGGTGGGCCCAGGAACAACTGAATCATGTGCGGGACGCTGCTCTAGCGAATGTTCAAGCGGCTATAGGGGGGGCGCTTCGCGTTGATGCGCAGAGATTTAATCAGAGGCAGCCTAGCGGTGGATTCATCTCCATGAGCATGAAAGTGGACAGCAGGCCTCAAAATGTTCCGATCCCCTATGCAGCGGCAGCGCCCATGCGTCTCAAGATCACCTGTGGCGAATGCAGATGTCGGTATGCCGTTGTCGGGGCGGCGTATTTCTGTCCATCTTGCGGGACAAACGCTGCGGAACTTGTCTTCGACCTCACGGCACAGGGCATCCGGCAGTCGCTTGAAGCAGTTAACGCCATCAGAGTTGCTATAGCAGACGCGGATACTGCTGAGAACACGTGCCGTCTGATCGTTTAGAGCGCTTTGCAGAACGCGGTGACGGCATTTCAGAGGGTTACAGAAGCGCTTCACGCGCGCGTAGCGCCGACAGCGAAGACCCGGCGCAACGCATTTCAGAATCTTGCCGAGGGTTCAGCTCTCTGGGCGGCCGCAACAGGAGGCGGTTACGACAAGCATCTTACGGTCGTCGAGATGGAACAACTGACAACTGTCTTCCAGCAGCGTCATCTGCTCGCGCACACGCAGGGTGTTGTTGATGATGATTACATCCGAAAAACCGGTGACACACGGTATAAATCTGGGCAGCGGTTGGTAATCAAGCGCGAGGCTGTGGCTGAAGCGCTTAATCTAGTCGAGCAATTGACGCGTGGCATCCGCCAGGACGCTATAGATAAAGGGTGAACTTATTAACAGCTGGTTTTGGCGAATAGCGGACGCCAGTAAGAGGCGGCTATCGGCCAATAGCTGCCCCTCACGGGTGACCGCTACAGGGCAAAGTCAGCTACGCTGATGACCATCGCAAGCACTGAACGGAATCATAGTCGCGGCTAGCTGCTTTTGGCAAAATCATTAGCTGAGCACTGTCCAAACTCGCCTAAGTAAAAATAGGGTTTAATCATGGTCGGAAATAAAAATTCAACTTTCTGTGGTTCGGAGCCTACATGGGCAAATGCCTGCGTAGGAGACAACGGCAGCCCAGGATATTTTGAGTATTCCAAAGGTTTTTCCACCGCTGCTAACTTACTGATTGATCAAGTTCTTTCCAAGAAAATGGATATGGAAATTGATGATCTAGTATATCCCGTTTGTTTTAATATGCGCCATTCGGTGGAGTTAAGGCTGAAAGGAGCAATTCAGGAACTGTCGTTCGTAGCCAAAGCGAAAAAATACGAATTTTCGTTCGATTTATCCGGGTCGCATGATATTGGAAACATTTGGAGCTTTTTCAAGCTTAACTCTGAGATTCTGGATGGCCGTTATGAAGATATTAACAACCTAATTGCCGAAACCATCTCGGATATTGCAGAGGTAGACGCCACCGGGCAGACGTTTCGTTACCCTTTAAGCAATGAAAGCAAAAAACACCTGACTGACGTCGCATCTATTAATTTTTTTCGTTTAAAAGAAAAATTTGGGCAGCTAGAAAGCAACTTGGATAAACTACATAATTTGAATCTGTGGCTTAAGGATGAATATGCTCAAGGAACTTTTATATCAAGGCTTTCACGCCCAATGATTTATAGACTGGCCAGAGATCTACCTCCGAAATCTGAATGGGCAACACCAGGATTTAAAGATATCAAACAACAGATTATGTGTAAGTACGGTATTGGTAGCAGAGATCTGTCGAAAGCTGTTGAAAAAATAAAATCGCATTATTTTCTTTCTTCTCTGATAGGCGACCCGTTACCACTTAAAGGCATAATCCCAGATCAGCTATTTTTCTTCTTTGATCAGTGGGCACCTCAGAATGCCAAGAGCTTAATCCCAGAAGCACCAAGCCTTGGTCTAGATTACTGGGATCGAACGGAGTCAATGCTTGATAGCATAAAGGAAAGAGTCAGCACTAGGAGTTTAGTTTGGAGTGAATTTGAGACGAGGCTGACGCCTGAATATCTCGCAGGATTGCATACTTTGTTTTATTTTGCGCGCGACAGGTTATACATAGAGTTTTACGAAGAGCTATATGAAAATACGCTCCGGGAAATTAATGGAGATTTTAGACTTGGCATTCAAAGTGTGAAAGAAAGCTTTATGCATATTTATGATAAAACAAATGCAATGTCCAGCATGGTAACTTCGCTTTATGCGTTAGGTCATAATGTTTTGGCTGAAGCTGTTGTTGATAGATATCAAGTTGATTCATCACTCAAATGGCTTGAAAGATCTAGGAGTGGCGAGCTTTTCTCCTATCCAGATTTTGCCAGATACTAAATTTATAGATCAACAGGCGGCAAGGGCAGGAGACTACTATGGTTGAAAGCTGCCAGCCGCTGGTGACCGCTATAAACCCATAGCTGACGGTCACGATAGGCAAATATCCGCTAACTGCTGCCCTATTGTGATAGGCAGCGGGCAAAGCAAAGCTGTCGCTCACCATGGGCTAAAAACGGCCAGAAGCGGACGTTCGGCAACCCCAAAGCGCAGTCACTATGAACAACTACTATCTAAAACTCTAAAACTCTTAATTTTTTAGTAAGCCAAAGTCACAGCGATAGAATCTTAGCGAACCTTTACCTCGGAGAAAACAGTGGGCAGGTTAGATAGTATATCAGCCAAAAGCCCTTGATTTGCTTTAAGTATCTTAAAATCAAAAGTATTGTTTGCGCTCATAACTTTTTCCAAATTTTCTGCAATATGCTTCGATACTTCTCTGTCCGAGTATCCTTGGCCATACAGCCACATATGAAATTCGTCTGATAAACCGAGCTTCAGCTGATTTTGAAGCGATCTGGCATTGGTTAAAATTACGTCGCCTATAGATTTCCCTTCGACTATATCGGCTAATCCACCAACTAAGAGCATCCCATCATAGGAAAGGGCAGAGCAAAAATCCACAATATGCTCTTGAGTGATGGTGCGAATTTGTGTTTTGGCTTGCACCTTTATGGCGCTTTTTTTTGCGTAGGTCAATATACTGTGGTAGCTATCGCCATTGCACCAACGCTTCGCAATTTCTACAGCATGGTTTTCTGGGCGTATATTGGAAATAACTTTGCTGATGGAAAATTTTGCTATTAGTGGCCAGCAAACATTGAGTAACTCTTGCGGTGATTCACTGAGCTCAAGATCCCATAAGTTTTCATCAATCCAGTTCTCAATAAACCTAAGTTGGTCGAGGCCGAGTAAAGTTTTTCCGTAGTATGGAAATTTTTCAGACGGCACGGATTGTAGGCGTGTATGGATTATTGCGAAAATTGCTAGTAATTGCGCCTTCTCATCGTCCTCAGCAAGGTAGTAGGCTAGAGTTTCTTTGGCGAGATCTAAGAATACTTCTAGTTTAAGTAGAGAGTCGTCATCCTTAAGCATTGATAGAAAATAACTTTCTATTGCATTGAGTGTTTGTTCTTTTGTATCCATTTCTTTCATGAGTTCAGTTACATCATTTTTACTCGCGAGTCCCCATTGCCACCATTCAGTCCGCCGAGCCGCAGGCCTTTGAACAAACTCTAGAAGGTCATCTTTGGCTTGTTCAAATGTGAAAGGCTTTATAATGTCAATTAGGCTGCTTAGGCAAGCTTCCGAATTGTTGAAGTCTAACAATTTGAGAGTGTCATTCCACTTAAACCTTCCTTTCCAATTGTGGCGACCATCGTAGACTTTGGGATCGGTGAAGATTATACCCCCCTCCGTGTGATACCCTGATCGTCCAGCGCGCCCGATCAAATTTTGAAACTCTCTCGTGGAGATCCGCCGTCCTGCCTGCATTACGCTTGATACAAGCAAATACTTAATTGGAAGATTTACACCTTGTGCCAGGGTTGAGGTACATATCACGAGATGGGCAGCTTTTTTATCCATTGCCCATTCGATAGCTATTCTCAAACCATTTGGCACGGCTGAGCTGTGTGGCAGAACTCCTAGAGGGATCGCTTCCGAAAAAATGTGTTTGTCTGAAAAGTGTAGCTTTGACAGGAATGCGATTTTCGACAGTTCCTTCTCATCGGATATTTCGCTGGGTTTTGGAGTCGACAGACCACGGTCGTAAACTTTGACCACTGTTTTGCATAGAGTGACAATAGACCTTTTGTCCCCACAAAAAATAGCTACAGGCCCTTGATGGCAGAGTTTTAAGCCGAGATAACATGAAATTGTTTGGGTCTTCTCTCTGATTGGAAATATAAAATCTTTTTTCTCGAGTCCGCGACGGCCAAGATTTACCTGTTGAATAATTTTAGGTACATAGAGTCCGCTGTCGTATTTGTTATCTCGTCCGAGATAGCTCAGTTGACCCATGTCTGTAATCCAGCTGAGGAACGCCACGCTCTTTATGGATGGGAGCCAGTTGCTACCTTGAATGTTTACGCTGGACTCGCCGTTAAGCCACTCCCCAATAGTTTCCGCGTTAGACATTACAGCAGAAATCAGCACTTTCTGAGTATTGGATGGAATAGTCTCTTTTAGGGAAGCGATAAGAAGCTCGTAAGTGACCCCGCGTTTTCCGCTGTCAAACTGGTGTCCTTCATCGAATATAAGAAGATCGATTTTTTCAGCAAGCGATGGCTCATGGCGTAGTAAATATACTAGCTTCTCAGGTGTGGAGACGATTATGGTATGGTCGTACCTTCCTTTATAAGCTTCGCCCAAGAGAAATTTTAGAAATTCCTGCTCGTCATCATCAACATTGGTAATATCTCTAAGCTCATTGACATTAACCGAGTCATATTCAAAAGTATGCATGAATCCCTGAGTGATTTCACGGCACAGCGCTCGAAACGGGGCCACTATGATTGCGAGTTTTGCTCGTCCTGAAAGGAAGGCGCTCCGAATTATCAATTCCGCTGATTTAGTCTTTCCTGCGCTAGTGGGCATCTGCATGACTGCTGAAGCACCTCTCAACACTCCTAGTTCCCCAACGAGACGCTGCCCAGGCCAAAACTCTTTAATAAAACGATCATTAGCAAGTGTTTGTTTCCAATGATCTACCGACAGGCCGGAATATTTCGGGAGGCATACAAGCGAAGAGTTATCAATCTTCCTCTTTATCAATGCCACGATGGTGTCTACGAGCAACAATTCGCGATCTGTTCCACTGGAATAGACCAATCTACGAATGTTTGAAAGCTCATCTTCTACATCTAAAAGGTCAGCATCCAAGTTTGTAAAAGCTCGATAGGCTAAGGCAACACTTCGTATCTGATGATTATAGGCGCCAGTTGGGGATAGGCTAAAATTTCTGTTAAGTTCCGACTTTAACAACCAAGTCAGAAGCCGCTCCAACTTGCTATTGGTTAAGTCGTTAGGAGTGTCTGATATCGAACGAGCCAATACTAATGAGCTGCCTGGCATGTCCGCCAGATAATAAGAGGCGGAGCTTAAAATTCTTAGATATTCGTCTGTTTCAGGAGTCAGTCTGGCTGTACTCATCGACTCAAAATACTGCCCCGCTAGTACCAACTGCTCTTTGAGTATTAGCCTGTATTCGTGTCGCTTATCGTCCTCTCTGGACTCAAGGGCGGCTAACTCACCAAGGATACCTACGGTAAATACAAGTAGCCGCTTAGGGTCTTGGGGGAGTTCAATATGGTGCTTTTCATCGATCCCGAACTCGTACTGCTTTGCTTTGGCGCGAGTAACGTCAAGAATGACGCGTGCTTTAACTTCAAGCTTCATCTGCGGCTCTCCGGTAAAGCTCGTGAATAAGTGTCATCAATTGGCTTCCGCTTATGATCAGCAATTCCAATTTTTCTGAATTGGGGTGGTTGTTAGTAGTCGACGTAGCCACTACGGTTTCGTGCATTGATGACTCTGTATAGACTGCCGCGGCTCCGTACCTACGCTTGCAGGGATGATCTGGCTCTCTTTGAAAACGATCGACCATTTGCAATCCGTCGAAATCTTTTCTGTCGAATAATTTTTGTCGCATCGCGTTCAAAGATTCTGCTAAGCGCATTTCATCTTTGACTGAATGATCAATTGCATCCTGAAGGACATTTAGCTTGGTGTTTTCACTTGCCTTGGCTTTAACTTCGAAAATCAACAACTCATCATTGTCACTAATAACATCTGGTGTTTTCTTGAAAGCAATAACATCAGAGCCTTTGGTTGATTCATTGGCTATACCCTTGCGATCATATCGCGTCCGGGGAACCTGATAGCTTTGGATATATTCGAGGTAATCGGCTACCAATATCTCAGCGAAATCACCTGCTCGTGTGCTCGGGCCGGGAGCAACTGACTGATGTGGGAATTTTTCAGTCAATAAGTATTCAGAGTTTGTTTTTAATGGGTTTTTAAGAAACTGGAGTTCTTCATCTTGGCAGTAATGGTTTCTGAAGTGCTTTGCCCATGCTGACATAATTTCGCTGTCCAAAGCATCATGTTCAAGCTTATAGACTGGGATAGGCCGCCCACAAGCTGATTTATAAGTATTGATTTGCTTGAGCCAAGTAAGATGGGCTACCACTAATGTCATTTCACATCCTATGTGTATTTAGACAAATTTGGCTAATCAGAGGGCAAGCATTTCAGCCTTTGATGAAGGCATCTCGTCCGAGCGATGATGCCTTACGAGGTCCTTTTTAGCTAGGCGCTCAGAGGCACTCGCTTGCAGCCGGCCGACAGGCAGTTTTTGGCCGGTTTCTATCAGTCATATATGCATGCAGTACCGGCCAGAGTCGGACGGTTTTGTCGTGGTCTGAGTAGGCTATTCTTGAGGCTGAGGGTATCTATAAACTAGGGGCGATTCATGAAAGACGGTAGTCACGATGAGGCAATGGCAGAGCTTTTCCGGGTTGATCCGTCGTACGCGATTGAGCTGCTGGCCGAGGTTGTTCGTGACGGTGATGCGGATGAGTGGGCCATCCTAAAGCGTCAGCTATCGGCTGCCTCTGCCATGAGAGAGGCAAGCTCGGATTCTTGAGCGGGCTTTGGTTCTATCATGGCACTTTTCATGGTTTTTTGACTGTTTTATCTATGAATTTCCTGTATTATAAGGACTTTTCTGTTCAATTGATAATAGAGTGGGAGTGAGCCTACGCCCCCTAAGGGACCTGTGTTGACTAACAAAAATGCCTGCTCAGTTGCGCAATGCTGTTCACTTAAGCGGAGCAGCCTTGCGGTTAACCGGATACCGGGTTTTTGACATCTTCACCACTCTGGGCCTCGCTGGCCTAGGGCGTTTTGTTATGAAGAGCACACCAATGCTGCCACGCAGTTCCTCCAGGCGCCTCGGCGTATGTGATGGCGACACGGCCCCGGCCATGACCACCAGATGACTGGCAATGTACTGACAGGCAAACTTGAAACTTACTTCGCTGGGCGCCCGCTTGTGAGCGACCGCAGCCTGACTGGCCTCCCGGCGCA
>NZ_JBSKHS010000022.1:0-63189 GCF_057128685.1 Pseudomonas artemisiae | reverse complement strand
GAAGTCTTTTGAGTACTTACCCATGAAAAACGCCCCATAAGGTTGGATAGGTGTCCAACATTTGGGGCGCAGTTCAAGTGTGTAGGAGCCAGCGCCAGCTGGCGAAGGGTTTAAGCGTTAAAGCTAAAGCTTACTTACGCTTCATCGACAAGAAGAACTCGTCGTTGGTCTTGGTTTGCTTGAGCTTGTCGATCAAGAACTCGATGGCGGCGATTTCGTCCATCGGGTGCAGCAGCTTGCGCAGAATCCACATGCGCTGCAGTTCGTCGTCGGCAGTCAGCAACTCTTCGCGGCGGGTACCAGAGCGGTTGATGTTGATAGCCGGGAATACGCGTTTTTCAGCGATACGGCGATCAAGCGGCAACTCCATGTTACCCGTGCCCTTGAACTCCTCGTAGATGACTTCGTCCATCTTCGAGCCGGTTTCCACCAGCGCGGTGGCGATGATGGTCAAGGACCCGCCTTCTTCGATGTTGCGCGCCGCGCCGAAGAACCGCTTTGGCTTTTCCAGGGCGTGGGCATCCACACCACCGGTCAGTACCTTGCCGGAGCTTGGGATCACGGTGTTGTAGGCACGCGCCAAGCGGGTAATGGAGTCCAGCAGAATGACTACATCTTTCTTGTGCTCGACCAGGCGCTTGGCCTTCTCGATCACCATCTCGGCCACTTGCACGTGGCGGGTCGGTGGCTCGTCGAAGGTAGAGGCGACCACTTCGCCGCGCACGGTGCGCTGCATTTCGGTCACTTCTTCCGGGCGCTCATCGATCAACAGAACGATCAGGTGGCACTCAGGGTTGTTACGGGTGATGTTGGCGGCGATGTTCTGCAACATGATGGTCTTGCCCGCTTTCGGCGGGGCGACGATCAAGCCACGCTGGCCCTTGCCGATCGGGGCACACAGGTCGATGACGCGACCGGTGAGGTCTTCGGTAGAGCCGTTGCCAGCTTCCATCTTCAGGCGCTTGTTAGGGAACAAGGGCGTGAGGTTTTCGAAGAGGATTTTGTTCTTGGCGTTTTCTGGACGGTCGAAGTTGATGGTATCGACCTTCAACAGGGCGAAGTACCGCTCGCCTTCCTTCGGTGGGCGAATCTTGCCCACAATGGTATCACCCGTACGCAGGTTGAACCGGCGGATTTGGCTTGGGGATACATAGATGTCATCCGGGCCGGCCAGGTAAGAGGCATCGGCGGAGCGGAGGAAACCGAAACCGTCCTGGAGGATCTCCAGCACGCCATCACCGGATATCTCCTCGCCGCTTTTCGCGTGTTTCTTCAGGAGGGAGAAAATCACATCCTGCTTACGCGAGCGGGCCATGTTTTCGATGCCCATCTGCTCGGCCATTTCGAGCAGGTCGGTGATCGGCTTTTGCTTGAGTTCAGTCAGATTCATAGAGGGAATGACGTGTTCTGTATGGAGGGAATAAGCATTGGGCTTAGAGAGGCCGCGCCGGGGGGAGGCGATAGGATCGCGCACAAATTCGAATTGGAATGCGTCGGCGACGACTTGCAGGGGGCACTGGAGAGGCCAGTGCAGAGCCGAATTTAACACCTGAATACGGGTGCGTCTAGTCGGCAAAATGAAAAACCCCGCAAAATGCGGGGCTTTTCCACACTAATCGTAAGATTAGATGTTCGCGTCTAGGAAGGCAGCGAGCTGCGACTTGGACAGTGCGCCTACTTTAGTGGCTTCGACGTTGCCATTCTTGAACAGCATCAGCGTAGGGATGCCACGCACGCCATGCTTGGCGGGAGTTTCCTGGTTTTCGTCGATGTTGAGCTTGGCCACGGTGAGTTTGCCGTCGTAGGTGTTGGCGATTTCGTCCAGAACGGGCGCGATCATTTTGCAAGGGCCACACCACTCCGCCCAGTAATCGACCAGTACAGGGCCCTGCGCTTTTAGTACATCCGCGTCGAAGCTCGCGTCAGTTACATGTTTGATTTTGTCGCTGCTCATGAACATCTCCCGGTCAGGCCCCGGTCAGGGCCTTGAAAAGTTTGGACCATCATACCGTTCCCGATTTGTAACCGAAAGCGTGGGGCCATTGACTCTAGCTATGGTGGTTTACCATTTTGCATATGACAGGCAGCTGTCGAGAAAATGCAGTGGCTGTGACATACCCGCGGCTGACCACGGCCCTGATTGGCTTATCCTCGACCACGCAGCGTTGGCGAATAAGGCAGATCGTGGCAGGATGCGTGGGTTATCCACCGAGAACTTCGAACATGCCGTCACTCAAGCCGACGAACCTATCCCTTATCGCCGCCATAGACTTGGGCTCCAACAGCTTTCATATGGTCGTGGCCAAAACGAACCAGGGCGAAATTCGTATCCTTGAACGGCTCGGTGAGAAGGTCCAACTGGCCGCTGGCATTGATGAGCAGCGGCAGCTTAACGAAGAGTCCATGCAGCGCGGCCTGGACTGCCTGAAGCGCTTCGCTCAGCTGATCAACGGCCTGCCCTTGGGCGCGGTGCGTATTGTAGGCACCAACGCGCTGAGGGAAGCTCGCAACCGAGGCGAGTTCATTCGCCGCGCCGAAGCCCTGCTGGGCCACCCGGTAGAAGTGATTTCTGGTCGCGAAGAAGCACGCCTGATTTATCTTGGGGTCTCCCATACCTTGGCCGACACCCCCGGCAAGCGATTGGTAACAGACATCGGCGGTGGCAGTACCGAATTCATCATCGGCCATCGCTTCGAGCCCTTGATGCGTGAAAGCCTGCAAATGGGCTGCGTGAGTTTTACCCAGCGTTATTTCCGCGACGGCAAGATCACCCCTGCCCGCTATGCCCAGGCCTATACCGCCGCGCGCCTGGAAATCATGAGCATTGAAAACGCTCTGCGCAGATTGGGCTGGGAGCAGGCCATCGGTTCCTCGGGCACCATTCGGGCCATCGGCCTAGCGCTCAAGGCCGGGGGTCAAGGCTCTGGCGAAGTCAATGCCGAAGGGCTGGCGTGGCTCAAGCGCAAGTTGTTCAAGCTGGGCGACGTGGACAAAATCGATTTTGACGGTATCAAGCCGGACCGTCGCGCTATCTTCCCTGCGGGCCTGGCCATTCTGGAAGCGATCTTCGACGCTCTGGAACTGCAACGCATGGACCACTGTGAAGGGGCGCTACGTGAGGGCGTACTCTATGACCTGATGGGCCGCCATGGCCACGAAGACGTGCGCGAGCGCACCCTCAGCTCGCTGATGGAGCGCTACCATGTGGACCTGGATCAGGCAGCACGAGTAGAAGAAAAGGCCTTGGCCGCCTTTGATCAAGTGGCTAACGCCTGGGGCCTGGATGATGGCGTATGGCGCGACCTGCTAGGTTGGGCAGCCAAGGTGCATGAAGTGGGGTTGGACATTGCCCACTATCACTACCACAAGCACGGCGCGTACTTGATCGAGCACTCCGACCTGGCAGGCTTCTCCCGGGAAGACCAACATATGCTGGCACTGCTGGTACGTGGCCATCGCCGTAACATACCCAAGGAGCGCTTCGCAGAGTTCGGGGACAACGGTGACACGTTGATCCGCCTCTGCGTGCTGCTTCGTTTCGCGATTCTCTTCCACCATATCCGTGGCACCCAAGAAATGCCCCAGGTTCAACTGCATGCCAGTGCAGCTGCCCTGGATGTGGTGTTCCCCACGGGCTGGCTGGAAAACAACCCGCTGACCCAGGCCGACTTTGCCCGTGAAGCAGAGTGGCTGACCCGGGTAGGCTTTACCCTTACCGTACGGTAAGGGCCTGGTTGCTGAGCCGATCGAGCAACGTGGCCTGCGCATGGCGCGGGTTCTGGTTGCCGGTCGGGGTCAGCCGCGCATAGGTACCGTCCGGCTGCAAGATCCACGCGTGGGTGTTGTCGGTCAGGTAGGCCTCCACCTCTTTCTTCACCCGGGTGATCAGCTTCTTGCCTTCCACCGGGAAACAGCTTTCTACCCTTCGATCGAGGTTGCGCTCCATCCAGTCGGCACTGGACAGGAATAGCTGCTCGTCGCCGCCATTGAGGAAGTAGTAGATTCGCGTGTGCTCCAGAAAACGGCCTATGATCGAGCGCACATGGATGTTGTGGGACACTCCCGGCACCCCCGGGCGCAAACAACACATGCCACGCACGATCAAATCGATCCGCACCCCTGCCTGACTCGCCTTGTAAAGGGCGCGAATGATCTTCGGATCGGTCAAGCCATTACACTTGGCAACGATATGCGCAGGCTTGCCTTCAGAGGCGAACTGGGTTTCCCGAGCGATCATGTCCAGCATGCCCTTTTTCAAGGTAAAGGGCGCGTGCAGCAACTTTTTCATGCGCAGGGTCTTACCCATGCCGATCAGCTGCGTGAACAGTTTGCCCAGGTCCTCGCACAAGGCGTCATCGGCGGTGAGCAAGCTGTAATCGGTGTACAGCCGGGCATTGTTGGCGTGGTAGTTACCCGTACCCAAGTGAGCGTAGCGGACGATATCGCCGCCCTCTCGGCGCAAGATCAGCATCATCTTGGCGTGAGTCTTGAACCCAACCACCCCATAAATCACCACCGCGCCAGCAGCCTGGAGTCGGCTGGCCATCTGCAGGTTGGATTCTTCATCGAAGCGAGCTCGAAGCTCGATCACTGCGGTGACTTCCTTGCCGTTGCGTGCGGCATCCACCAGGGCATCGACGATTTCCGAGTTGGTCCCGCTGCGATACAGGGTTTGCCGAATAGCCAGTACATGAGGATCTTTGGCGGCCTGGCGCAACAGGTCGATCACCGGCGTGAACGACTCGAACGGGTGCAACAGCAGAATGTCCTGCTTACTGATTACGCTGAAAATATTTTCGCTGTTTTGCAGCATCTTCGGGATGGCCGGCGTAAACGGCATGTGCTGCAGCTCAGGGTGGCTATCCAGGCCAGTGATGCTGAACAACCGGGTAAGGTTGACCGGCCCTTTAACCTGGTACAGCTCCGATTCGGCCAGGTTGAATTGCTTGAGCAGGTAATCCGACAGGTGCTTGGGGCAGGTGTCGGCCACTTCCAGGCGCACGGCGTCACCATAGCGGCGGGAGAACAGCTCACCGCGCAGGGCACGGGCGAGATCTTCTACATCCTCGGAGTCCAGCGACAGGTCGGCGTTGCGAGTAAGCCGGAACTGATAGCAGCCCTTGACCTTCATGCCTTGGAACAGGTCATCGGCGTGGGCATGGATCATCGACGACAGGAACACGAAGTTATCCCCGGTACCGCCTACGTCTTCCGGCACTTTGATGACCCTGGGGAGCAACCTCGGGGCAGGGATGATCGCTAGCCCCGAGTCACGCCCGAAAGCGTCTACCCCCTCCAGCTCAACGATAAAGTTGAGGCTTTTATTCACCAGCAGAGGGAACGGGTGGGTTGGGTCCAGCCCGATAGGGGTGACGATAGGCGCGATCTCGTCACGGAAGTAGCGCCTCACCCAGGTTTTGAGCTTGGCCGTCCAGTGCCTGCGGCGGATGAAACGCACCTGATGCTTTTCGAGCGCTGGTAGCAGAATGTCATTAAGGATGGCGTATTGGCGGTCCACCTGTACATGCACCAGCTCGCTGATGCGCGCCAGCGCTTGATGCGGTTGCAGGCCATCGGCGCCGGCCTGTTCACGGGCGAAGGTGATCTGCTTCTTGAGGCCCGCTACGCGGATTTCAAAGAATTCGTCCAGGTTGCTGGAGAAGATCAGCAAAAACTTCAACCGCTCTAGCAGCGGGTAGCTTTCATCCAGTGCCTGCTCAAGCACACGAATGTTGAACTGCAGCTGAGAGAGCTCCCGGTGGCTGTACAGTACCGCGTCATCCAAGCCCGGCGGCGGCACCGCGGGTGCGGGGGGCGCTTCGGGCGGCGTGTCAGCGAACACGTCCTGAATAGGTTCGAGCACCGGTTGAGCCTCGTCTACGACAATATCGGGGAGCGCTTCATTATTCATGTGAATATCCTGAAGGGCCAGCGGCCCTGACACGATTGGCGGCACGCACGGCAAGGTCGGTCAGCCACAGTGACGCTGGCTCGGGAGGTGAGGTCACGGCGCCTACCGTAGGCAGCCAGGCCATTGGCCAAAAGCGCCGTCGAAGACGGCTTGGCTGTTATAAGGTCCCTGTATGACAGCCGCATGACACTAAAAGCGGCATACACGTAGAGGTCATATGGGCATCAATGTTCACGTTGAGACACATATCGACACTTTCATGAATTTCTCTTAAGGGTTAGGCTGCGCGTTCACTTCGCCAGCATCTTCAAAATGCTCCAACAATTTCTTAATGATTTCGGATACCTGGCCCTGTTCCTGGGGACGTTCTTCGAAGGCGAAACCATCTTGGTCCTTGCCGGGTTTCTTGCGTTCCGCGGCTACATGGACATCAACATGGTGATGTTGGTGGCGTTCCTTGGCAGTTATGCCGGGGACCAGCTGTGGTATTTCCTGGGCCGACGCCACGGGCGGCACCTGCTTGCCCGCAAGCCTCGCTGGCAAACCATGGGCGATAAAGCACTGGAGCACATACGCAAGCACCCCGACCTGTGGGTGCTGTCTTTCCGCTTCGTCTATGGGCTGCGCACGGTCATGCCCGTGGCCATCGGCCTTTCCGGCTATCCGCCCCGCCGCTACCTGTTGCTCAATGGTATCGGCGCGATGGTATGGGCCATTGCCCTCGGCCAAGCGGCCTACCATTTCGGGTCGGTCCTCGAAGGCTTGCTGGGTAACGTTAAAAAGTACGAGTTGTGGGTGCTAGGGGCCCTGCTCATACTGGGTGTAGTGCTATGGGTTAGCAGGCGCATCAAAGCCGCTCGCATCGCTCGCCGTGAAGAAAAGGCCCAAAAGCTTTCAGATACACCCGAAGAATAAAGCTACCGCGCCAGGTGTAAGCGCCACCTTGGAAATCGGTTCGAGCACTACGTGCCGGCCCGCCGCAGGCTTGCCAGAAACACTGCCGCCCCCACGAACAAGCTGGCGAAGGTTCGGTTCATGCGCCGTTGCTGGCGAGGGCTGCGCAGCAGGCGCAATACCTTGGCGGCCAGCCCGGTGTAGCCCGCCATCACGATCATGTCCACGCACACCATGGTCACGCCGATGATCAGGTACTGGCCCGGCAAGGGTGCCGTAGGGTCGATGAACTGAGGCAATACCGCCAGCATGAATACCAGTGCCTTGGGGTTGCTGGCGTTGACCAACAGCCCGCGTAGCACCAGGTTGAACCGGCTAGCTTCCGCGCTGGGCGGCGCCTGCGTCTCTACTGGCATGGGCGCGGCACGCCATTGCCGAATGGCCAGGTAAAGCAAATACAACACGCCGAACCACTTGATGAAGGTAAAGGCGGTTGCCGAAGCGGCGAGAATGGCGCCTACACCCGCGGCGACCACCGCGATTTGCAAGGCTAACCCCAACTGCAGCCCCAGGGCGTTCCAGTATCCTCTGGTGAACCCGTAGCGCAAACCTGAAGACATAGAGGCAATGGCGCCCGCGCCCGGCGACAGGCTAATTACCCAACTCGCGGCTAAAAACGCCAGCCATGTATGCAGCGCCATGTGTTGCCTCCATCGGTGCCAAGGGGGGTTGTTAAGCCAGGGTTTCCAGTTGGGCCTGAAGGCTCTCCAGTTGTTCTAGGGCATGCATCCAGGCATCTTCGAGGTTGCCCTCCTCTACCTTGAGGGTTGCCTGCTTGGCCAGCAGCTGGCGCAATTCATCCTTGCGTGCTACCTCATATACAGCGGCATCCCCAAGCCGGGTTTCAATCTGCGCCAAGGCCTCATGTACTTTGCCCAACGCCTTTTCCAGGCGTTCGGCCTCACGCTTATGAGGGGCCAGTTGTTGGCGCAGGGCCGCGGCGGCCTGGCGTTGGGCCTTTTTGTCCGTACGCTCACCGCCACCGGAGGGCGCGCCAGCTGGAGCATTGCGCTGGCGATAGTCCACCAGCCAGCGGGCATAATCGTCCAGGTCGCCGTCGAAGGGCGCCACCTTACCGTCGGCTACCAGCAAGAAGTCGTCTGTGGTGCTCTTGAGCAAGTGCCGATCGTGGGAGACGACCAATACCGCCCCACCGAACTCCTGCAGCGCCATGGTCAGTGCCAGGCGCATTTCCAGGTCCAGGTGGTTGGTAGGTTCGTCCAGCAGCAGCAGGTTCGGCCGCCCCCAGGCGATCAGCGCCAACGCCAGGCGCGCTTTCTCACCCCCAGAGAAATTCAGCACCGGCTCGTCGATACGGGCGCCGCGAAAATCAAAGCCACCGAGAAAATCCTTCAGGGTTTGTTCGCGCTCGCTTGGCGCCAAGCGCTGCAGGTGCAACAAAGGGCTGGCCTTGCCATCGAGCGAGTCCAGTTGATGCTGAGCAAAGTAACCTACCTCCAGGTTCTCGCCGCGACGCAGGGTGCCCGCCAAGGGCTCAAGCTCGCCCGCAAGGTTCTTGATCAAGGTGGACTTACCCGCGCCATTCGGGCCGAGCAAGCCGATCCGTGCCCCTGGTGTCAGTTGCAGTTTCACCTTCTCCAGCACTACCTTGGCGCCATAGCCCAAGCGTGCCTCGGAGATATCCAGCAAGGGGCTGGAAAGCTTGTGCGCCTCACGGAAGATGAACTCAAAAGGCGAGTCCACATGGGCGGCTGAAATCTCTTCCATCCGCTCCAGGGCTTTGATTCGGCTCTGTGCCTGACGCGCCTTGGTCGCCTGCGCCTTGAAGCGGGCGATGTATTTTTCCATGTGGGCGCGGCGTGCCTGCTGCTTGTCGTAGGCTTGCTGCTGTTGTGCCAGGCGTTCGGCCCGGGCCCGCTCGAAGGCGGTATAACCGCCGCGGTAGAGCACCAGCTTGCGCTGGTCCACATGGGCAATATGGTCCACCACCGCATCGAGAAAATCACGGTCGTGGGAAATCAGTAGCAAGGTACCGGGGTAACCCTTGAGCCAGTCTTCCAGCCACAGAATGGCGTCAAGGTCCAAGTGGTTGGTGGGCTCGTCAAGCAACAGCAGGTCGGACGGGCACATCAATGCCTGGGCAAGGTTGAGCCGCATGCGCCAACCGCCGGAAAAATCCCCCACCGGCTGGTCCATTTGCGCGTTGCTGAAGCCCAGCCCCGCCAGCAGCTTGCGGGCACGCGCGTCAGCGGTGTACCCGTCGGCGCCGTCCAGCTCGGCATGCAAGCGCCCAAGCACGGTTCCATCCTGGGCTGCCTCGGCACTGGCGAGGGCTTGTTCGATGGCACGCAAGTGCTGGTCGCCGTCTAGGACATAATCCACAGCGATGCGCTCAAGGGTATCGATCTCTTGCCGCATATGGGCGATACGCCAGTCTGGCGGCAGATCGCAGGTACCTGCATCAGGCGTAAGCTCGCCACGCAGCAGGGCGAACAATGTGGATTTACCAGCACCGTTGGCGCCGATCAAACCGGCTTTTTGGCCGGCGTGCAGAGTGAGCTCGGCGTCTTCTAGCAGACGTTGCGGGCCACGCTGTAAAGTAAGGTTATGTATTCGGATCATAATGGCGGCGGAGTTTACCAGCTTCCCTGCCCCATGGCGTGAGGGCGTGATGCACAACGATCTATGGCGCTTCGCATGCGATGTTTACGCACGCCCTGGCATGGAGGCCGCTTGTATGGCGGCCCAGGCCGACGGTCAAGAAGTATGCCTGGTGCTCTGTGGCCTATGGCTGGAGCAGCACGGGGTAGCGTGGTCCCCTAGCCGGGCTCAAGCCCTGGAGGAGACCACCCTGCCTTGGGCACGCGAGGTGATCCAGCCCTTACGCGCGCTACGTCAACAGTGGCGGCCAGCCGCGCAGACAAGCGATGAGCTGGCGTATATCAGAAATGGCGTTAAACAGCTTGAGCTGAATGCGGAGCGAACCCTTTTGGCGCGCTTGCAGGTCACTGCCCAAACCTGGCCTGAAGGGGAAACCGACCAACTTCAATGGCTAAGCCTGATAGTACCAAGCCCAGCCATCCAGGCGGCGGTGCGCGCCGCCCTGGGCCTGGCTTAAGAGGCGTTATCTGAGGATGGCGCTTCCCCAGCCTGTGATTCGGGCAGCGTTGCGTTATTCATAGGCAGCGAGCTAGCGGCCGAGCGAGGTTTACGTGGGGCTCGTCGCACGGTTGCCGTCACGGTGGCTTGGGCTACGCCGTCTGCCAGGGGCGCAAGCTGACTAGGTGCGGGCTTGCGGGACCTGGGCTTTGGCGCGCCTAACACAACCTCACCGATGGAGGCATTGGCAATGGCCTGCACGGCAGCGGTTTGCTTTTGGGCTAGGCTGCCAGGCTCGGTGGGGGGTACGCTCGCGCCCCAGGCTGCGGCCGACTTCGCCGGGCGGCTTTGCAAAGCCTTGCTCGCGGCTTCACGCACTTTGCTAACGCCCTGCACCAGCGCCAAGCTGGCCTGGATATCATTTTTAAGCTCGCCGATGTACTGGCGAGTTTCAGCCTGGCGGCCTTGCAGCTCATTCAAGGAAGCGTCCAGGGCTTCAACATTGGCGCGAGCCTTGGCCTGGGCCTTGCGCTTGCCGGCGACAGCGGCGGTTTCGATCCGCTCGTGCTGCTTATGGAGTTTTTCCTGTACCTTGACCCGTTGCTTTTCCAGCTTGGCGAGGACTTTCTCGGCATCGGCGAGGGCTTGAGCGCACGCTTGCTCGAAATGGTCCAGCAGGCTTGCGGTCAGTTGCTGGAGCAGGTGCAACGGTGTGCTTACAGGCTTCTTCTTGGCCGACATGACGTTCTTCCTCACCAAATGGTTGCTCATGTTATGCCGGGCTGGGCCGACTCGCTAGCGAGCATATATAAATTTTGTAAGCCCTGAGTTCAAGCAGCCAGTAAGTACAGGGTTTGAAAGGTCAGGATTGGCCAGCGATAATCGATGTTCACTCAAGGAGCTATTACATGTCGCGTCGCCTGCTGCTCACGCTCTGCCTCGCCGCGCCAGCGGTCATGGCGCAAGAGGCCGCGCCTTCGGCTCACGACCTGGGTTATAGCCTCGGCGCCAGCATCGGGGAACGTTTGCGAGATGACCAGCCTCAGCTGGACCTTGACGCATTGCTAGAGGGCCTGCGGCAATCGTATCGCAATCAGCCGCTGGCGCTGGGAAACGAGCGCATCCGGCAAATACTGGCCGCCCACGAAGCCCGGGTTGACGCTTCCGCGCAAGGGTCTGGCACTGAAGCGGCATTGCAGGCTGAGAAACGCTTTATGGCCACCGAACGTGCCAAGGCCGGCACACACGAGCTAAGCGATGGCGTGCTGTATGCAGAGCTTGCACCCGGGCAGGGCAGCAAACCCACCCTGAACTCACGGGTAGAGGTAAGTTACAAAGGGTTATTACCGGACGGCACGGTGTTCGACCAAAACAACCAGCCTCAATGGTTCCGGCTGGACAGCGTGATCGATGGCTGGAAGGTCGCCCTGCAGCAGATGCCGCAAGGGGCAAGCTGGCGTGTGGTGGTGCCATCAGACCAAGCCTACGGCGCGGATGGCGCCGGTGAGCTGATTCCACCCTATACACCGTTGGTGTTCGAAATCGAATTACGCAACGTGGCCAATTAGGCCGTTCAGGCTTGAGCGGCTTCTTCGCGGTGTGAGGTATGCAGCACTTCGATCAGGCAGTCTTCGAGCTCGAAGCGTTCGTGCATGATCCCGCCCAGGTGCCGCAAGCGCGCGGAAAGGTCCGCGTAGTCGGAGCAATCACCTTTGTCGCAGTGGTCATTGAATTTCAAGCAGCCTTCGGTAAGCACATCCAGCCGGGGGCAAATTTGCTTTGCCAGCTCCAGGCCGCGATCGTCACCGAACGCCTTGGCTTCCCGCTGCAATTCAACGTAAACGCCGAAATGCCCGGCCGAGATGTAATCCATCAAGATGCCGCAGAAATCCTGCAGCCCGGCCCGTCGCAGGCGCCCTTCTTCGGACGCCTCCTCAATGCCCCCGAAGGCCAGGATCAGCCGTTGACGATCCTGTAACCAGCGATCGATGATCAGGTGAACTCCACCCCAACGTTCCTGCGCATTCTGACAACTTTCCAGCATGGTCTGTTCTTCCCTTGAGGTTCACGTTGAAGGACGGAACGCAAACCAGCCAATGGCCAGCGAACCAGTACTGTACGTCCTAACGGCCGTAGCAAAGGGCCACGATCCGGTGCGTTTAGAGAGTATGCCTTGGTGATCTTGGCGGCAAGCCAAGCGTTTCATGGCCGATGCGACGTACCGACGCAGCCAGGGTGCAATCACCGCTCGAACAGTTGAAGCAGGCTGATCATCCCAAGCCCTGCGAACACCAGCAAGCTCCACTCCGGCAGGCTCATGCCTGATAGCGTCCAATTGATGACGCCGCAGTCGGGCGAGCCCAACGCATACATCTTCAATGTTTCGAGCAGAGGCTGAGACTGACCACTATGGAAAAGGTTCGGGTAGCACATCAGTGCCGACAAGGAGGTTTGGAGCTGCATCCATATTTGACGAGTAGCAGACGCGGCACCGATGCAAGCCAATCCCAATGCGCCGACGGCATAGGCGCGGGTACCCGCAAGGCTTGGTCGATGCAGCCTGGCCAACGCGCACATAAGTGCTATCAGGGCAACACACCCACGTTGCACCAAGCATAGGGAGCAAGGCCGCAGCATGACTATCTTTTCAAGGTAGATAGATGCGCTTAGAGCCAACATGGCCAGGGAACCGGCCAGCACGAACAGATAACGCGAACGGGCCGAAGGCATGGGCGATCCAGATGCTCGATTAACGAGCACCAACGTTAGTGGAAACGCAGATACCCTTTCAAGATAGTGGGTATAAGAACAGCTCTGAAAAAAGCCCTACGCATTTCAAACCACGCGGGTAGCGGCTAGCGCGGATTCGTCTACCACGTATGCCTGTCAGCGCCTGCCGTGCCTTACTGTCAAAACAGGCACGGCGGCTATAACTATTACCTAAGCCCGCACCGGGCCCGGCAGTGGGATTGCAAGCAAACGCTCATCTAGCAAACCCAAGCCTTCCTGGAACAATGCATTACTGCGCTGAGTATCGCCCAACTGCGCTAAAAGCCGAGCCAACTCTGCGCAGGCCTCGGCATTACGCTGCTGGCGAAGGCTGGCTTCGAGGTAATCCCGCGCCTTGCCCCACAGCCGGTTCTGCAAACATAGCCTGCCAAGGGTCAACAGCAGGCTAGGGTCCTCTGGATGTTCTTCGAGCAGTCCTTCGGCAAAAGCCAACGCCTTGGTCGGCTCGTCCCCCGGCACAACGCCATACAACCGTACCAAATGACTGTCATAGCCGCGCTTGAGGGCTTCGCGCAGCGCGACCTCTGCCTTGGCAGTGGCGCCCAGGCGGCGCAGGCGTTCGGCGTAGCTCAGCACCAATGCAGGTTCCTGGCACTGATGCTTGCTGAGCTGCTGCCAGGCTTTGTCGACACCGGCTTCGTCGTCGGTTTCAGTTTGAGGAATGGCGGGTAGCAAGCGCTCACCCAATGCGCGCTGTTCCAAGTCGGCGAGGTCCGCGGCCACCATTACTTTATGTTTGCGCAACTCGGGCAGCAGGCGAATCACCGTGGCCCATTCGTTACGTTGCACACACAGCCCTGTTAGCTGGCGTAGGACCTGGCTATTGCCAGAATGGCGCTCATGCATTACCTGCAATGTGGCAAGCGCGCCTTCACTATCACCTCGGTCGGCCTGCAATTGCGCATGGCTCAGCGCGATGGCCAGTTCTGCCTTGGGCTGACGTTCAAGGGCACGCTCCAACAAGGCGTCGCTTTCGTCATGCAAGCCCTGTTCATTGGCGGCCCTGGCAGCGCCCAAATAATAGAACAAGGGATACCGTTCACTTTCCGCCGCGACCTTCAAGTGCTTTTGCGCGCTGGCCCAACGGCCTTCGGCCAAGTCGATCTGACCGCGGGCAACAGCCGTTTGCACGCGCCGGCGACGGTTACGCCGAGACCAAGGGTTGACCACGCCGCTGGAGGTGGTGAGCAAGCGCACCAGGCCGAGCAACAGCATGGCTAACAGCACCACTGCCAGTAGGGCTGCCAGGGTGGTCCAGAGCCCAGACTCATAGCGAAACACATGGGGGTAATCAATCAATACATACCCTGGGTGCAGCGAGACCCCCAGCCCAACAACCAACGCCAGGGCAATGGTTACGAACAGCAGCACATACAGGCGCTTCATGGTTGATGCTCCTGCTGGCCTGGGGCGGCTCCAGCGGCCTGGTGACGCCGCGCCATGTACCCTTGCAGCGCAGCCAGGCTGTCAGCCAGGTCAGGCGTTGCCACGGTGACGCGGCTGCTGGCCAGCTCCTTCAATCGCGCCACCAAGTTCTGGCTCTGGGTATTGTCCTGATTGAAGTTGGCGCTGAGGATCTCTTGCGCCTGAGCCATCGCTTGCCTGAATACCGGTTGTTCGCCATTGAGCGCGGCCCACTGGGCTTGCTCCAAGGCCAGGCCCAAGGCAAGACGTACCTGGTTCAGACTCTGCCCGGCGAGTAGCGGGCGCACGTTGGCATCAGGATTGAAGTCCACGCGGAAAAAGCCAGAAATACGCGCCCACCACTGCCGCCAGTGTAACGCGCTGTCGTCGTTGGCCAGTACGGCAGCTTCGCGATCGGCTTCGAACTGTGGCGCCAGGGCCGACAATTGCACCGCCTGTTCGCGCAGGGCGGCCAGTTGCAGGAACAAACCCGTGCGATCGGGCTGCTCGGTGGCCTGCAAGGCCGCCAGGCTGCGGGCCAATTGCTCACGGGCGGCAAAGGCATTGGGGTCGTCCTGCTCACGCAGAATATCATCGGCCCCTTGCACCAGCGCCCTGGCGCTGTTTACATCCTGGAGCGCCGAAAGCCGTAGGCTGGCAAGCCGCACCAAGTGTTCAGCCTCAGTGAGGCGCCAGTCTTGGCGGCTTGCACCCAACACGGTCTCCAACCGTTGCCCCAGGCGCTGCTGATCGCTCTGCAACTGCGCGACCAAACGACGACGGTTTTCCAGCTCGTCAGCGGCAGGCAACTGCGCCAGGCGCTCATCCAGGCTGCGGGCTTGCTCGCTCAAGGTATGGCTGGTGGCGCTCAGGCTTTGGAACTGAATGCTTTGCTGGCGCTGCCCGGCGTCGAGCTGGCGCAATTGCCAGGCGGCCCAACCACCAACGCCCACGCCTGCGGCGGCTACTAGCAAGGCCAGCAGTGCCAAGCCCTTGGAACCCTTTGTCCGAACGGGAACAGACGGAACAGGCGTGACCGGAGCGGTAGCCGGCTTTACCACTGGGTCAGGCGCGGGGGCTTTGACCGGGTCCGGCACAGGCTTGCGGGGCGGTTCCTTGGGGTCTTGGGGCGGGGCTGTTTCGCTCACGTGTCCTTCCTTTGTAGAGGGCGCGGTTCAGGGGCTTCGAGTGGCCAGGGCGGCCACCAGCGCCGCGCTGCCCGCACCTTGGCAGTTGATCGGGTCACGGCTGCCCAACGCTTGGGCGAGGCTAGCCACACGGGCACTGGGAACGAACAACGGCAAGGCCGTGATCGTCGACCAGGCGTCACCCGCCAGGCAGTGCAAATGCTCCAGCCCCTGACCACTGCTGACCACCACGGCATTCAAGTGTTCCGCTTGCAGCCGCTCGGCGATAAGGGTGGGAGAATAATCAGGAACGGCACGCCGGTACAATTCCAGGTAATGGACTTCGGCGCCTTGGGCTGTCAATTGCTCGGCCAGCCACTCACGGCCGCCCTCGCCTCGCACGATCAGCACACGGGCCCCGGGCGTGGCCAATACGGCTGCCAACGCGGGGAGCCGCCACAACGCTTCGCTATCATCCCGTTGCGCAGGGTAGTTAACGCTCAGCCCGTAGGCTTGAAGAATAGCCGCGGTCGCCGCGCCTACGGCGAACCAACGCGGCCCCGTGGCGTAAAGGCGGGGTGAAAGCGCGCGCAGGCAAAGCTGCGCGGCGGGTTTGCTGACTACAATCACCGCGCTGAACCCCTCAAGCCAACTTGGCGGATAAACCGGTAGCGTTGATGGGGGCTCAATCTTCAACATGGGCAACAGGCTGCAGTAATGCCCATGACTGGCCAAGGCCTCGGCTAGTGCTCGAGATTCCGCCTCAGGGCGGGTCAGCAACAACCGCCACTCGCTCAAGGGGTAGCGTCCGGGGCGTAGATTTCGTCCAGTATGATCTGCGCGCCTTGGGCCAGCAGCTCATCGGCCACCCGTTGACCCAAGGCTTCGGCCTCTGCTTTAGGGGCGCGACCCTGAGCCAACAACAGAGCGTTGCCGTCTGGGCGGCCTACCAGGCCTCGCAGCCACAACTGATCGTCTTCCAGCACTGCATAGGCAGCGATAGGGACCTGACAGCCGCCGTTGAGTCGACGGTTCATGGCCCGCTCCGCTTCCACCCGGGCCGCCGTAGGCCCGTGGTGCAGGGGTTCGAGCAAAGCATGCAGTTCAAGGTCGCCCGTGCGGCATTCGATACCTACGGCCCCCTGCCCACCAGCCGGCAGGCTGTCGGTTACATCAAGGTTATCCCGAATGCGATCTTCGAATCCTAATCGGATCAACCCAGCGGCTGCCAGGATGATCGCGTCATATTCACCAGCATCGAGCTTAGCCAGGCGAGTATTTACGTTACCGCGAAGGAAGCGGATTTGCAGGTCTGGGCGCCGCGCCAACAACTGTGCCTGACGACGCAGGCTAGACGTGCCCACTACACTACCTTTAGGCAAACTGGCGAGGCTGCCATAGGTAGTGGACACGAACGCATCGCGAGGGTCTTCGCGTTCACAAATGCAGTACAACCCCAACCCCTCTGGAAAATCCATAGGCACGTCTTTCATCGAGTGCACCGCGATATCCGCGTGGTTCTCCAGCAACGCTGTTTCAAGCTCTTTGACGAATAACCCCTTGCCGCCAATCTTGGCCAAAGGGGAATCGAGCAGTTTGTCGCCGCGGCTGACCATGGGCACCAGGCTTACCTGCAACCCTGGGTGTGCCTGCTCAAGGCGAGCTTTGACATAGTTGGCTTGCCAAAGGGCTAGGGCGCTTTTGCGCGTGGCGATGCGGACCGGTCGAGCGTACATGGGAAATACCAGAGGCCGAAATACAGCCAATCATACCAGCTCAGCATCAGGGTTGACCTTCAAGCGCCCCTATTGGGTGGATAGAAACGCCTGAAAAATCAACTGGAACACTGCTCGCTTATAGCTGCTGCATCATCTTGCGAACGCCCGCCACATGGCGGCGGCTAACAATCAGCGCATCGCCGTTAAGGCCCTTGAGGAACAACTGAAAATGCCCCAGAGGCGTACGCTGCAAGCGTTCGATTCGTTCACGGGCGACCAACGCATTGCGGTGGATACGCACGAAGCGGTCCCCGAATTCGTCTTCCAAGGCCTTCAACGGTTCATCAAGCAGCACTTCGCCGTGATCGTGGCGCAAGGTGACGTATTTATGATCTGCGATGAAGTAAATCACTTGGTCCAGCGGAATCAGCTCGATGCCTTTGCGGGTACGGGCACTGATATGAGTACGTGGGCCATTGCCATTGTTGGCCGCAGGCCGAGTCAACGCGGCCAGCGTTGCCCTATTGGGGCGCTCGGCCTGCTTCAGGGCATCGGACAGTTTTTCCGAGCTTACCGGTTTCATCAGGTAATGCACGGCGTTGCTTTCAAACGCATTGACTGCGAACTCATCCTGACCGGTGCAAAATACCACCGCGGGCGGAGTATCGCGCTCGCACAACTTGGCCGCGACTTGCAGGCCATCAAGGCCAGGCATGCGCACATCCAGCAGTACAACATCGGGCTTTAGGCTTTCAATGAGCGTCAGGGCCTCGTCGCCGCTTCCGGCGCCAGGCTCCAAGACGCTATACCCTTCGAGGTCGCTGACCATTCGGCTCAGTTTCTCGCGGGCCATGGGTTCGTCATCAACGATCAGGACATTCATAGCGTGCCGGATTCCTGCATGAGTCTCGCGGATAGATAGCGTAGACAGGTGAACTGACGGCCGTGGCGGCGTTCCACGCTGAGACTGGCGGCAGTGCTGAAAAGTGCCCGAAAACGCAGCGACGCGCTGTTTCGCTTCTTCGCAACGGCCTGCAAGGCCAGATTTACCGCGGGTGCCGCACAGTGATTGGGGCGCAACTGGACTCTCCCTATGGTCGCCTGCCGCCGCCCCACGCTGGGGTCGCCTTGCAGCCTGCCGTTATCGAGCTCGCGGCTTCCATATACTGTAGACGCTCGTCGACAGCACATTGCTCAATCGGTTTGGATCTATCGCCGCTTGCCTTAGAGGCCTTGACCGCCAACGGCTATCCGAGCCTGCTATGATGCGGCACTTTCCGTTTCACTTTTGAACGAGCCAGTCATGAGCACCGACAAGACCAACCAATCCTGGGGCGGCCGCTTCAGCGAACCCGTCGACGCCTTCGTCGCCCGTTTTACCGCTTCGGTCACTTTCGACCGGCGCCTGTACCGCCACGACATCATGGGCTCTGTGGCTCATGCAACCATGCTGGCCCAAGTGGGCGTGCTGACCGAGGCTGAGCGCGACGCCATCATCGAGGGGCTCCATGCCATCCAGGCTGAAATCGAAGCAGGCAGCTTCGACTGGCGGGTGGACTTGGAAGACGTGCATATGAACATCGAAGCCCGGTTGACTGACCGCATCGGGGTCACGGGCAAAAAGCTGCACACCGGCCGCAGCCGTAACGACCAGGTCGCCACGGACATACGCCTCTGGCTGCGAGACGAGATCGACGCCATTCTCGGTGAGATCACTCGCCTGCAGAAGGGCTTGCTGGACGTCGCCGAGCGTGAGGCCGAGACCATCATGCCAGGCTTTACGCACCTGCAAACCGCGCAACCGGTAACCTTCGGGCATCACCTGCTGGCCTGGTTCGAAATGCTCAGCCGCGATTACGAGCGCCTGGTGGACTGCCGCAAGCGTACCAACCGCATGCCCCTGGGCAGCGCGGCACTGGCCGGCACCACTTACCCCATCGACCGCGAAGCGACCTGCGCGCTGCTGGGCTTCGAGGCGGTAAGCGGCAATTCCCTGGACGGCGTGTCTGACCGGGACTTCGCCATTGAATTCTGTGCCGCCGCCAGCCTGGCGATGATGCACCTGTCGCGCTTCTCCGAAGAGCTGGTGCTGTGGACCAGCGCGCAGTTCCAGTTCATCGACCTGCCGGATCGCTTCTGCACCGGTAGCTCCATCATGCCGCAGAAGAAAAACCCAGACGTGCCCGAGCTGGTTCGCGGCAAGGCTGGCCGCGTGTTCGGCGCCCTCACCGGCCTGTTGACCCTGATGAAAGGCCAGCCGCTGGCCTATAACAAGGACAACCAGGAAGACAAAGAGCCGCTGTTCGATGCCGCTGACACCCTACGTGACTCGCTACGCGCCTTCGCGGACATGGTCCCGGCGATCAAGCCTCGCCACGCAGTAATGCGTGAGGCTGCCCTGCGCGGTTTCTCCACCGCCACGGACCTTGCCGATTATTTGGTCCGCCGCGGCCTGCCCTTCCGGGATTGCCACGAGATTGTCGGCCACGCCGTGAAATACGGCTTGCACGCCAGCAAGGACCTCGCGGAAATGAGCCTGGAGGAGCTTCGTCAATTCAGTGACCAGATCGACGCTGACGTGTTCGACGTACTGACCCTGGAGGGGTCGGTCAATGCTCGCGATCACATTGGCGGCACGGCCCCGGCACAAGTACGTACTGCCGTCATTCGCGGCCAATCCCTACTGGCTCAACGTTGAGAACTGCCCCATGACTGATGAACTGGATGACGAAAGCTTCGCCGAGGTGACCCTGACCGAAGCGGTCCGTAACCAACTGGAAAGCGGCGAGCCTGCTGCCGCTCAGGCAACTTTTAACAAACTCAAGCTGGTGGGATACGAAGAAGCAGATATTCTCAACCTCATGGCCCACGTGTTGGCGATCGAAATCGACAACATGCTCAAGGCCGACCGGCCCTTTGACGGTGACTGGTACGAGGCTGCGCTCCGGGCCTTGCCCGAGCTTCCAGACGAAGCCTGACCAGTCGCTGTCGATGCGGCCTTCCTACAATAACAACAGCGAGGCCGCTCAATGACCTACAGCCCAGAACTGATCGCCGAAATCGAATTGCTCGCCCTGTTCAACCTTGCCAACACCCAGGAAGGGTTGAAAGTGCATCAAAGCGCTACGCCCGAGGCCATTGCCGCCGCTGCCCGGCTGCATGAGAAAGAACTCATCACCCGCCCCGATGGGGGTTACCTTACCAGCCTTGGGCTGGACGCCGCCGAACATGCCCAAAGCCTGGTGACCATTCTGCGCACCGCGCAAACTGCCTGACGGCGCTCAACCTCTGCGGTGGCCTGCCGATAACGCCCATAACCCGTTGTCGGCCCGGCACCCGAGCTTGAAATGAAACGTACCCGAGAAATTCGGCCCGACTTGGGCGCTGGCATCGACCGCAAGGTGCTGACCCAACTGCGCCAGCGATTTTTATCGGTCAACCAAGGGCGGTTAACCCGTGCCTTGGGCGGGTTCGCGAGCCGACAACAAGCCGTATTACGCCTGATCCCGCTGCTGTTCCATGTGAACCACCCGCTACTGCCCGGGTATGTATCCGGGTTTACCCCTGCCGGGGTAAGCACCTATGAACCGGGCGAGGATGTACTGGCCGAGGCGCAACGGCTAACCCGTTCGTTTACTTATAAGCCGCGCCGAGGCAACGCCCCCGCGCCCATACTCGGGTTGTTTCTGATGGGCAGCCTGGGCAGCCTGGCCCAGGACGAAGGGAGTGACATGGACGTATGGGTCTGTCACGGCCCCAACCTGCCTGCCCAAGCGCTTGATGAGCTGCGTCGCAAATGCCAGGCCATCGAAAGCTGGGCCGCTAGCTTGGGCGCCGAGGCACACTTCTTTTTGATCGACTGTGAACGTTTCGTGCGGGAAGACCGCGACAACCAGCTCAGCTCCGATGACAGCGGCACGACCCAGCATTACCTGTTGCTGGATGAGTTCTATCGCACGGCCATTTGGCTGGCCGGGCGTACTCCTTTGTGGTGGCTGGTGCCGGTATACGAAGAAGCGAACTACGCAGCCTTCACCCAAGCGCTACTGAACAAACGGTTTATCCGGGCGCAGGAGGTGCTCGACCTGGGCAACCTGTCTCGCATCCCGCCAGGCGAGTACATCGGCGCTGGGCTATGGCAGTTGTTCAAAGGCCTCGAGTCGCCTTACAAGTCTCTACTCAAGCTATTGCTGGCCGAGGTCTATGCCGATCAACACCCCGCCGTGCAGTGCATCAGCCTTCAGCTCAAACAGGCGGTTTATCAAGGCGCCCTGAACCTCGATGAGCTCGACCCCTATGTGCTGGTCTATCGCCGCATCGAAAGCTACCTGCTGGCTCGCGGCGAGGACGCCCGGCTGGAGCTGGTGCGGCGCGCCCTGTACCTGAAGGTCAACCGTAAGGTCAGTGTGGCCCGATCAGGCGGCTGGCAGCTGCACGCCATGCAGCGGCTTACCACCGAATGGGGCTGGGGCGAACCACAACTGCGCCTGCTGGACAGCCGGGGGCAATGGAAAGTCGCCCAGGTACTGGCCGAGCGCCAAGCACTGGTGGGTGAGCTCAATACCAGTTACCGCTTCCTCAACCGTTTTTCCCGAGAGCAACAAGCCGACAACGCCGCTAACCGCAAAGACCTCACTGTGCTGGGGCGGCGCCTGTATGCCGCCTTCGAGCGCCGCGCCGGCAAGGTCGAGCTGATCAACCCAGGCATCGCCCCCGATTTGGCGGAAGGCACCCTGACACTGCTGGAAGGCCCAAACCGGCGCGAGCCTGGCAAGCGCTTGTGGTACCTGTATCGAGGTAACTACAGCGCAACCGAGTGTGAACTATACAGCCCGCTCAAGCGCAGCCATGAACTGATCGAGTTGCTGACCTGGTGCCATCGCAATGGCGTGATCGATACCGGCACTCGCCTGGCGTTGCACCCTGGTGAGTCCGATCTGACCGAGCAGGAGCTGTTCAACCTGCTGGGGGCCTTGCAGCGCACCCTCGCATTGCCCATGCCCCTGGTGAGCGAAGCCCAACTGCTTCAGCCCAGCGCCCCTGCCGAGATCATGCTGCTGGTAAACGTTGGCGTAGACCCGCTCAAGCACCACCGTGAGTTGAACATCCTGATGACCACCGAGCGCACCGACTCGTTGAGTTACGCGGGGGTGCGCGACAATCTGGTGCTGACCTTGGATCAGGTCACCCTCAACAGTTGGAACGAGACCTTATATCACCGTTATGACGGCCGCCACGCCCTGCTCGACTGCCTGCGCGACTACCTCAATGGCTTGACCGCGCAACGGCCAGCGCCGCGCTTACAGGTGTACTGCTACTGCCATAATCGGGCCCAGGCCATCAGCACACGGGTGCAGGCATTGTTCGACGCCGCGGCGCGGTTACTGGAGGGGCAACTGGGCCACCGCTATCTGATTCAGGTCGAGCAACGCTATCACATACTGGAGCTACACCCTGGCAACGTGCGCCATATTCCCCTGCCCGGTGTACAGGTGTTGCTCGACTACCTGGCGCGCCCCTTGAAACGCTATAGCCCGTTGCATTTGGATGCTTACGCATTGGCCGGCCATGAGCTGGCGCTGGTGCTGCCCCATGGCCACCCCGATTGCGTGCAGGTGTTCTACAGCCGACAAGGCGAAGAGGCCATGGTGTACGTACTGGACGAACACAACGGCCTGTGGCGCCAGCAGCTTCCGTTCTTTGACGAAACCAGCCTGCTACTGCCCTTACACCGCTTTCTGCAAGCGGTGGCCTATAGGCGCGAAGCATTGCTGACGCTGGACCAGCCCAACGGCCTGGGGACCTTGTTCTACCAGATCGTCAGCAGTGGTGGGCAACCCCGAGCGGTAGAGCGTCGCCCGCCACCGCGCGGGGCCAATGAAGCGGGCTTTTACGAAGTGCAGGCCATTCTGGGTAAGAACCCGGACGGGCCGCCGCGGGTAACATTGTTCTGCAAGGACAGAGAGTTCAGCGACGCGGAATACACCGACCGCCTGTATGAAGAAGTGGCCCGGGAGATCCTGAGCCAGCGCCGCGGCCACGAGCCGTACCGGTGCTATATCACCGACCTGGACGTGTCTGGCCTGGCCGGTGATCAGGTGCTGCCCAGCAGCAGCTACCTGCGCTATAAAACCACGCTAGAGGCAGCGCTCAATGCCGCGCTGGCTCGCTAGTGGCCAAGGCACTGGCACGCTGCTCGGCCAAGGCACGAATCTCTCGCCGACGCTCGTCGCTGGCCGCGCGCCATTCGCGGATGTGTTCCACATGGCGCAGGCAACCCTGGCAATAGCGGTCTTCGTCGAGCTTGCACAGGCTCACGCAAGGGGACTTCACCGCGGTGCTGATGTTCGTATACAGCGGTTTGGCAGCCATCAGATGTCTTCGAAGTCCAGTTTTTCGCCGGTTTGATCGAACACCAGGCGCTGGAGCATTTCACCGAGCAACTCGTCCGTGGATTCGCACATCCACTGCTTGTTGTCTTCGTCGTAGTCGAAATGGAACCCCCCTGCCTTTGCCGCGAGCCACAGCTGGCGCAGGGGCGGCTGACGGCTGAAGATCAACTGGGTGCCGTTATCGAAACGCACGGTCAGGATGCCCGCGGAGTTTTCTACGTCCACGTCCAGGCCGCTGTCTTCGAACACAATATCCAACTGCTGCTGGGTGGCATCGACCAGATCGTGGAAACGCGCTTCGGTCAAACTCATGGCAACCTCGGTATCGGATGGGGCGAAACAACTGCGGCACGATACGAGCAGATCAAGGCGAATGCAAAGCCTATCCGTTGCAAGGTCGCCGCTGGGCGGGGTGGTCATTTCGTAGGCAAGGCGGCCCCTCGCCGGTATACTCCGGCGCAACTGACGGTTTATCCAAAGGATTTCCCATGAAGCGCCTGATCGCCTCATTCGCTGCGCTCGTCGCGGTAGCCTGCCTTGTGTCCGCCTGTGGTCAAAAGGGCCCGCTGTACCTGCCCGATGACGGCAAGCACGACGGCCATAGCCAGTCGCACAAACACGAATAAGGCCGCCTATGAATGCTTTTCAGTACCGTGACGGTGAACTCTTCGCCGAAGGGGTAGCGCTTTCGACCCTGGCCGAACGCTTCGGCACGCCCCTTTATGTCTATTCAAGGGCCCACATCGAAGCCCAATATCGGGCCTATGCCGATGCCTTGCAGGGCATGGAGCACTTGGTGTGCTTCGCGGTGAAAGCCAATGCCAACCTGGCCGTGCTCAATGTGCTGGCGCGCCTGGGGGCTGGCTTCGATATCGTGTCCGGAGGCGAACTGGAGCGGGTATTGGCCGCTGGCGGCCGTGCCGATCGCGTGGTGTTCTCCGGCGTGGGCAAAACCCGCGCGGACATGCGCCGCGCCCTGGAAGTAGGCGTGCATTGCTTCAATGTGGAGTCCACTGACGAGCTGGAGCGGCTGCACGCCGTGGCCGCCGAGCTGGGCGTACAGGCGCCGATTTCCCTGCGGGTCAACCCCGACGTCGACGCAGGTACCCACCCGTATATCTCCACGGGCCTTAAGGAAAACAAGTTCGGCATTTCCATCGAGCAGGCCGAGGCCGTGTACCTGCGTGCCGCCCAGTTGCCTAACCTGGATGTGGTTGGGGTGGATTGCCACATCGGCTCGCAGCTCACTACCCTGGCGCCTTTCCTCGATGCCCTGGACCGCTTGCTGGCTCTGGTCGATCGCCTTGGCGACTGCGGTATTCACCTGCGCCACATCGATTTGGGGGGCGGCGTGGGCGTGCGTTATCGCGACGAGCAGCCACCCCAGGTCAGCGCGTATATCCAGGCAGTGCGTGAGCGCATGGCCGGCCGCGACCTGGCGCTGATGTTTGAGCCTGGCCGATATATCGTAGCCAATGCCGGCGTGCTGGTTACCCGCATCGAATACCTCAAGCATACCGAATACAAAGACTTCGCCATTGTCGATGCCGCCATGAACGATTTGATCCGCCCGGCCTTGTACCAGGCGTGGATGAACGTGACCGCGGTGCGCCCTCGCGATGGCCAGGCTCGGCCCTATGACATCGTTGGGCCGATCTGTGAAACCGGGGATTTTCTGGCCAAGGACCGCGAACTGGCCCTGGCCGAGGGCGACCTGTTGGCGGTGCATTCCGCCGGTGCCTATGGCTTTGTGATGAGCTCCAACTACAACACCCGTGGCCGCTGCGCCGAGGTGCTGGTAGACGGCAATGCCGCTCACGTGGTTCGCCGCCGCGAAACCATCGCCGAGCTCTATGCGGGCGAAAGCCTGCTGCCGGAGTAACTCGCCATGCTGCTGCGGTTCACTAAAATGCACGGCCTGGGCAATGACTTCATGGTCATCGACCTGGTCAGCCAGCATGCGCACATCACCCCCAAGCATGCACACGAGTGGGGTGACCGCCACACTGGCATAGGTTTCGATCAACTGTTGCTGGTAGAAGCCCCAACCAACCCGGATGTAGACTTTCGTTATCGGATCTTCAACGCCGATGGCTCGGAAGTCGAGCAGTGCGGCAACGGCGCGCGCTGCTTTGCCCGGTTCGTGCTCGACAAGCGCTTGACCGCGAAAAAGAAAATCCGCGTGCAGGTCAAGAAAGGCATCATCGAGCTGGATGTGCGTAGCGACGGTCAGGTTAGGGTAGACATGGGGCCGCCCTACCTATCTCCGGCGCAAGTGCCCTTCCAGGCAGACATGGATCAACTCACCCATGTATTGGAAGTAGACGGCCAGCCTTACGACATCGCCGCACTGTCCATGGGCAACCCCCACGCGGTCATGCGCGTCAACGATGTAGCGAGCTACCCCGTGCATACCCTAGGGCCGCGCATCGAGCACCATCCGCGCTTCCCCGAACGGGTAAACGTGGGCTTTTTAGAGGTGATCGATCGCCAGCACGCCAAGTTGCGGGTATGGGAGCGTGGCGCCGGGGAAACCCAGGCCTGCGGTACCGGGGCTTGCGCCGCGGCGGTAACAGCCATCGCCCAAGGCTGGATGGACTCGCCCCTTACCCTTGAATTGCCTGGCGGTCAGTTGGCGTTGGAATGGGCAGGGCCAGGGCAACCGGTGATGATGACCGGGCCTGCGGTGCGCGTTTACGAAGGTCAGGTTCGCCTGTGACCATGGGAGCAAAGCCACGATGAGCGACGAGCCACTTCAGCCTGCCACGCCACAGGCATATGAGGGTGAGCCTGCCAGTGCCGGTGCGGTGGTGGCTTACCTGCAACAGCACCCGGATTTCTTCGAGGGGCAAGAGGCACTGCTGGCTACCCTGCGTATCTCCCACAAACGGGGGGATACCGTGTCGCTGGTCGAGCACCAACTCAAGCTGCTGCGCGAGCGTAATAGCGAACTCCGGCAGCGCTTGGGGCAACTGATGGATGTCGCCCGTGACAATGACCGATTGTTCGAAAAAACCCGCCGTCTAATGCTGGATCTCCTGGATGCCACCAGCCTTGAAGAGGTAGTAATGGCCGTGGATGACAGTTTGCGTCAGTCATTCAAGGTGCCCTTCGTCAGCCTTATTCTGTTCGCCGATACGCCCGCGCCGGTGGGCCGCACAGTTACCCTGGGCGAGGCGCAGCAGGCCATCGGTGCCCTGTTGACCGATGCCAGGCCTGTGACGGGCACGTTACGCCCCTCTGAGCTTGAGTTCATCTTCGGCACCGCCCAGCACGGGCAAGTGGCTTCCACGGCCTTGGCACCGCTGGTTCATCAAGGGCTGCACGGCGTGCTCGCCATCGGCAGCGCCAACGCGGAACACTACCGTAGCTCGGTGGGGACCCTGTTCCTCTCTCATATCGCCGAAGTGCTCAGCCGTGTGATACCGCGCTTTAACGGCGCCCCCCGGCCGGTTCGCTGACCATGCAAGCGCAACTGGGCGGGTACTACCACCATCTGCGCACCGAACGCCAGGCATCCGCCCATACCCTCCAAGCCTACCGTAACGACCTGGCCAAGGTGCTCGAGTACTGCGAGCAAACCGGTATTGCCGCTTGGCCAGCCCTTACCGCGCCTGTATTGCGCCGCCTGGTGGCCCGCTTGCACCAGCACGGGCAGGCCCCGCGCAGCCTGGCGCGCTTGCTATCGGCGGTTCGGGGCTTCTACGGCTGGCTGCTACGCGAAGGGCTGTGCGAGCACAACCCTGCAGTGGGTTTATCTGCCCCAAAGGGTGAGCGACGCCTGCCCAAGGTGTTGGATGCCGACCGTGCCCAACAGCTGCTGGATGGCGCCATAGAAGACGATTTTATTGGACGCCGCGACCACGCCATGCTGGAACTTTTCTATTCCTCTGGCCTGCGCCTGTCGGAACTCGCCGGCCTGGACCTAAGCGCAGTGGACCTTGCCGAAGGCTTGGTGCAGGTACAGGGCAAGCGCAACAAGGCCCGGTTGGTGCCCATGGGCAGCAAGGCCAGGGTCGCCGTGAAACAGTGGCTGACTTTTCGCGGGCTAGCAAACCCGGTGGGCAATGCCCTGTTCATCAGCAAGCGCGGGGAACGCCTGGGGCAGCAAGCGATTCGTCTCAGAGTGCAAGCGGCAGGGCAGCGGGAACTGGGTCAGCGCCTTCACCCTCACATGTTGAGGCATTCGTTCGCCAGCCACGTGCTTGAGTCCTCTCAAGACCTGCGCGCGGTACAGGAAATGCTTGGCCATGCCGACATTTCTACCACCCAGATCTACACCCATCTGGACTTCCAGCACCTGGCTCGTGTGTACGACAGCGCGCACCCCCGGGCCAAGCGAAACAAAGGCGATGAATAGCCATGAGTATCACGCTCGTAACCTTCGATCTGGACGACACCCTATGGCATACCGCCCCGGTGATCCAGGGCGCGGAAGTCGCATTGCGAGAATGGCTGGCCAATCACGCCCCGCGGTTGGGGCCCTTCCCTCCTGAACAATTGCACGCCATCCGCCAGCGGCTAGTAACCGCCGAGCCTGGCTTGGCGCACCGCATCAGTAGCTTGCGGCGGCAGGTGTTGTTCATTGCCTTGCAAGAGGCGGGTTACCCGCAAGCGGAGGCCCAACCCTTGGCCGAACAGGCATTTGAAGTGTTTCTACAAGCCAGGCATCAGGTAAGTTTCTTCCCGGATGCTGCAACTACGCTGGAAACCCTGGCGCAGCGCTATACCCTGGGTGCGCTTACCAACGGTAATGCAGATGTGCGTCGGCTAGGTGTTGCGGACTACTTCAGCTTTGCCCTGTGCGCGGAAGAGGTAGGCGTGGGCAAGCCAGACCCACGGCCATTCCAAGAGGCCCTGCGCCGAGGCGGGGCTAGCGCAGCCACGGCTGTGCATGTGGGCGACAACCCCCATGACGACATTGCAGGCGCGCTGCAGGCGGGCTTTCGCGCCGTTTGGTACAACCCAACACGTCAGCCTTGGGAAGGGGGATCAGCGCCTCATGGCGAGGTAGCCACCTTAAGCGAGCTGCCTGCCCTGCTGGCTACCTGGAATTCCGAAAGCGCCTGATGCATCATCTTCGCTAGCTTCGCTGGGTCCTACGCTGATGTGGGCGTGTAGGAGCCAGCGACAGCTCGCGAAGACGTTTCAAACTCTACAGCCAACCCACACAGATGCTTTAGATAGGACGGCTACCGTACTTGTTGTCTGGCTTACGGGGCGGGTCGGCCACGACGTTTGCCTCGACTTCCTCGATCTTGCCACCCCGCGAGAGAAACTCCTCCATAGCGCGGGCCAGGGCATCACGCTCCTTCTGCTTGGCTTCGATACTGGGCAGCTCGTCTACGCTGACAGCGGCTTTTTTACCCTTGCCCGCGGGGGCTGGGCTATCAGTGGCCCCGCTATCATCGGCAACGTCTTCAGCGGCCGTTTCCAGGCCCTCCTCGGTGTCGTCCTCGTCACCTACTTCCAGGTCATCTTCCAGATCGTCGTCGCTCATGGTCCTACCTCATGTGTTGCCGGAGCAGTTGTTTAAAGCCCAGCGCGCCGAAAGTCGACAGCGCCGGAAAAAATACCAAAGGCCTGGGTACTTACCCTTCACCGTGTAACGTAGCGATCAGCCGCCGGGAGCCACCGTGATCCCGGTGCTCGCCCAGGTAAATACCCTGCCAAGTGCCCATTGCCAAGCGGCCTGCCCGTATTGGCAGGCTGAGCTGACAACCCAGCAGGCTGGCTTTGAAATGCGCGGGAAGGTCATCCTCACCCTCGTCATTGTGCTCATAGCCAGGCTCGCGCTGGGGTACCAAGCGGTTGAAGAACCGCTCGAAATCTCGGCGCACCGCAGGGTCAGCGTTTTCGTTGACCGTCAGTGAAGCGGAGGTATGTTGCAACCAGATGTGCAGCAAGCCAACCTCGCAATCTGCCAGGGCTGGAAACCCGCCGATGATTTCGTCGGTGACCAGATGAAAGCCCCTGGGGCGTGCCTTGAGAGTGATAGTCGTTTGCTGCCACATGGCGTTCTCCGCGCATTCGGGGCGCATTCTAGCGCGCTCGAAAAAAAAGCAAAGTCCTGTATTTGTGTAGGCATTTCCTACAGACATAAAAAATCTGGCCCTCCCCACTGCCGCTGGCCGGCCATTGTGAAGACGCTCCAAGCAGTGACAAATGCCGAATAAAAAAATGCCCGGCAAACCGGGCATTTTTCTCGAACGGTGTTAGAAGGTTTACAGGTTGTAACCCCGCTCGTTGTGTTGAGCCAAATCCAGCCCCACGGCTTCCTCTTCTTCAGAAACCCGCAGGCCCATGATCAGGTCCAGCACTTTCAAGATGACAAAGGTCACGATCGCTGTGTAAACCACGGTGAAGCCTACGCCCTTGGCCTGAATCCACAGCTGACCTGCCACGTCTTCCACGGTACCGAAGCCGCCCAGAGCGGGGGCTGCGAATACGCCAGTAAGCAGCGCGCCGATAATGCCACCCACGCCGTGAACGCCAAAAGCGTCGAGCGAATCGTCATAACCCAGCTTGCGCTTGAGGGTAGTGGCGGTGAAGAAGCACAGCACGCCCGCCACCAGGCCAATGATCAGAGCCCCCATGGGGCCCACGGTACCGGCGGCCGGGGTGATGGCGACCAAACCCGCCACTACGCCCGAAGCGATCCCCAATGCGCTGGGCTTGCCGTGGCTGAGCCATTCAGCAAACATCCAGCCCAAGGCAGCAGCCCCGGTGGCGATTTGGGTGACCAACATGGCCATGCCCGCCGTGCCATTGGCGGCTGCGGCCGAGCCTGCGTTGAAACCAAACCAGCCAACCCACAACATGGCGGCGCCCACCAGGGTATAGCCCAGGTTATGGGGTGCCATCGGGGTGGTGGGATAGCCCTTGCGCTTGCCCAACACCAGGCAGGTCACCAGGCCAGCGATACCGGCGTTGATGTGCACAACGGTGCCGCCCGCGAAGTCCAGCACGCCCCAGTCCCACATCAGGCCGCCGTTACCGCTCCACACCATATGGGCGATCGGCGCGTATACCAGGGTGAACCAGATGCCCATGAAGATCAGCATTGCCGAGAACTTCATGCGCTCGGCAAAGGCACCCACGATCAGGGCGGGGGTGATAATGGCGAAGGTCATCTGGAAGGTCACGAACACCGCTTCGGGAAACAGCGCGGTGGCGGAGGTGATACTGGCAGGCGTGATCCCGGCAAGGAAGGCTTTGCCCATGCCGCCAAAGAACGAATGGACGTTGATAACGCCCTGCTCCATACCGGTGGTATCGAACGCCAGGCTATAGCCATAGATGAACCACAATACCGTGATCAACCCGGTGATCGCGAAGCACTGCATCATCACCGACAGCACGTTCTTGGAACGCACCATGCCGCCATAGAATAGGGCCAGCCCAGGAATGGTCATGAACAGCACCAGGGCGGTGGAAGTCAGCATCCAGGCGGTGTCGCCAGAATTGAGCACAGGGGCGGCTGTCTCGTCGGCCATGGCCAGGCCTGGTATTACAAGAGACAACAGGGCGCCTAGCCCTGCGAATTGACGCAGAGTCATATTGTTTACTCCTGGGGCTTTTTTTATAGGGCGGCTTAGATGGCGTCGGTATCGGTTTCGCCGGTACGGATGCGGATGGCTTGTTCCAGATTGACCACGAAGATCTTGCCGTCGCCAATCTTGCCGGTGTTCGCGGCCTTGGTGATGGCCTCGATCACACGGTCCAGGTCTTTGTCATCGATGGCAACGTCGATCTTCACTTTCGGTAGAAAATCCACCACGTACTCCGCGCCACGGTATAACTCGGTATGGCCCTTCTGCCGCCCGAAGCCTTTGACCTCGGTGACCGTGATGCCCTGCACGCCGATTTCCGACAACGACTCGCGTACGTCGTCCAGCTTGAACGGCTTGATGATGGCAGTGACTAGCTTCATGAAACTCTCTCCCGAAATGGTGGACTTGCCCCAGGAAAACAAACCCGGCTCAAGTCTAAGCGCAGTGTCTGGCTTTGTAACGCGCCGCGGCCTTTGCCGGCTCGGCCTTCAACATGCCTTATGACGAAACGTTTTCCCCGCCGCTGCGCGCTGCATTGGCCTTCCAGGCCACCATCAGTGCAGGGGTCGCTTGGGTCCAAGCAGAAAGCTTGCCAGCTTTGCCACTGCCCGTAATTCAGCCGTCAGGCGCAGGTCTATTAGCTAAAAAGCCCAGCGCCCCATCACACGCGCACAGGCTTGGTGCAACTTCCACCTGGGGGCCGCCCAATAACTGTGCATGCCTGAAAACCGGCTGCTAGCCCAGCGCGTGATACACTTTGCGCATTCAACCGCCATGGAACCGCCACCCATGCTCGCACCCAAAGCCTTCCTCGATGCCCTTACCGACCAGGCCAGCCGCTTGCTCGGCGGCAGTGCCCTGCCACCGCGCCAGGAATTCGAAAGCCAATTCCGTGCGCTGCTACAAGGCGCCTTCTCCCGCCTCGACCTAGTCAGCCGGGAAGAATTCGATAGCCAGATGGTCGTACTGGCGCGCACGCGCGAAAAAGTGGACGCTCTGGAAGCGCGCCTGGCCGAGTTGGAAGCCCGCCTTCCCGCGGAACCCAAGCTCACGCCACCCCAAGACGTGTAAACCCTCGCGGGCGCCCTGCCCGCGCAGCTCTTTCGCCAGCCCAGATGCTCGCCGATGAACCGCAACGAACTGCGCAAGGCCGATATCAACCTGATGGTGGTGTTCGAGGCGCTGATGCTTGAGCGCAATGTGACCCGCGTGGCGGAAAAACTGTTCTTGGGGCAACCCACCATCAGCGCGGCGCTCAATCGCCTGCGAACACTGTTCAACGACCCGCTGTTCATTCGCGTGGGCCATCGGATGGAGCCCACCGCCCGTGCCGAAGAGCTGATCAAACACCTGTCGCCAGCGCTGGACGCCATGTCCGTCGCCCTGAGCCTGAGCCACGATTTCGACCCGTCCACCAGCAAAATGACGTTTCGCATCGGCCTGTCGGATGATGTGGAATTCGGGCTGCTGCCGCCGCTGCTGCGTGCCCTGCGCCAGGAGGCGCCGGATGTGATCGTGGTGGTTCAGCATGTGGACTATTGGCGCATTCCTGACCTGCTCGCCTCCGGGGACATTACCGTAGGGATCAGCCAGACCCGCGGCCTGCCGGCCAACGCCAAGCGCAAGCTGCTGCGGCGCATGTATGCCCGGGTATTGAGGGCCGATCACTCCGACCATCCTCTAACCTTGGAGGAATACTGCGCTCGCCCTCATGTGGTGGTGTCCCATACCGCCAACACCCGAGGAATCGCCGACGAGTGGCTGGACGAGATCGGCCGTACCCGCAAGGTAGTGCTGTCGGTGCCCCAATTCAGTTCATTGCCGTCCATTCTGGCGGGCACGGACTTGTTGGCAGGCTGCCCAGACTACGCGGCCACGGCCATGGAAGCCTGGGGTACCCTGCGCGCCGAGCCTTTGCCGTTTGAGAACCAGGCGCTGGAGCTGTCGATGGTATGGCTGAGCATTACCGACACCGACCCCGCTGAGCGTTGGCTGCGCATGCGCCTGGAACAGCATATGGGCGACGGTGGGCTAACTCACTAACGGGCTTCACACCAGATACTGCTTGAACCAGCCCAGGGTGCGCTCCCACGCAAGGTTCGCCGCGGCTTCGTCGTAGCGTGGGGTAGAATCGTTGTGAAAGCCATGGTTCACGCCTGGGTACACATAGGCTTCATAGGTTTTACCTGCCGCCTTCAGCGCCTGCTCATAGGCCGGCCAGCCTTCGTTGATGGCAGTGTCTAGCTCCGCGTAATGCAACAGCAGAGGTGCTTTGATGCGGGCTACGTCCTCTGCCTTGGGCTGGCGCCCGTAAAAGGGTACCGCTGCCGCCAAGGCAGGATGGGCCACGGCCCCGGCATTGGCCACTCCGCCGCCGTAACAGAAGCCGGTAATGCCCACCTTCCCCGTGGCTGCCGGATGCTTCTCCAGCCAGTCGATGGCGGCGAAGAAGTCGTTCATCAGTTGCTCGGGGTTTACTTTCTGCTGCAAGGCTTTGCCTTTTTCGTCATTACCCGGGTAACCGCCCACTGAACTCAGGCCATCCGGTGCAAGGGCCAGGTAACCCGCCTTTGCCAGACGCCTGGCTACGTCTTCGATATAGGGGTTCAGCCCACGGTTCTCATGCACCACCACCACGGCGGGCACCTTGCCCTGTGCCTGCGCCGGCCGCACCAGATACGACCGCACCGTGCCATGCCCATTGGGCGAGGGGTAGGTCACATATTCAGCGAGGATGGCCGGGTCGGTGAAGGCTACCTGCTCGGCCAGGGCATAGTTGGGGCTCAAGGCCGTCAGCAACGCCGAGGCCGAGAGCCCCGCCACGGTAAAGGCTGCCGCACAGTCGAGGAAAGCCCGGCGGCTGATCCGCCCGTGGGCATAGTAGTCATAGAGCTCAAGCAGCTCAGGGGCAAAGTCTTTGGCGGTAAGGCGTTCCATGGGGCGCTCCTTCGGCGTTAGGCGTCGAAGGACTATAGCCGAGCGTTACACAACGGGGCGCTATGGTAGCGGCACCCGTGCCCTCCCCCTAGGCGCTTAACTCACGGAGGCCTGCGCGAAGACGCTAGGCAGCACCCAATGTTGCGTCAATGGCGCCAGATTCAGCTCATACGCCTGTTCCGCGCTCACCCACACCGCTTCTTCGATTTCCGCCGCAGGCTCCACGGCGTGATCTATCACCACCTTAAACAGTTCGCAGCACACTTCATAGCCCGGCTCGTTGGCGGCCGGCGCGCTGAAGCAGCCGAGATAGAGGGCTTGCTCCGGCTGGATACGCACGCCCAGCTCCTCTTCGAGCTCCCGCGCCAGTGCTTGCACCGGCTGCTCATGGGGCTCGATCTTGCCACCAGGCTGCATAAAAAAGGCGGTGCCGCGCTTGCGGACCAAGAGGGTGCGGCCTTGCGCATCGAGCAGCAGGGCCGCGGCAATCAAGATAGGTATTTTCATGGGGCGCGAGGATAACGAACCGGCCAAACCGGTACCAGCTTTAAGGGGTTTTGCCCAGTTTGGGCGCAGGCATATAGGTATCGATGGTTCGCGTGACCGTACCGTCCTTGCGCAGGGTATCGACCGCCGCGCGCAAGCGCTTTGCCATGGTTTTGTCGCACGCTTTGGAGCACGCCAAATACACATCCGCGGTCATTAGCACCGGGCTCATCTGCAAAGGCCTGTCTGACACTTCCCGCCAGATATAACGGCTTTCTGGAATGCTGTTGAACCATGCATCCACACGCCCAAGCAGCAGCATTTGGGCAGGGTTTTCACCGATCTTCAGGGGGTAGATCTGTTGCTCGCTAAAGCCTTCGTCTCGCAGTTTTTGCTCCTGTGCGCTGCCCCGGCCCACCGCGATCCGCCCGAACGTTCGCCGAGCCTGCTCAAAGCTCTCCACGCGTTTATCCAGGCTGAAGAACGCTCGATCCAGCGTAAGGATAGGGGCAATCCAAGTGTAGCGCGCCTCTCGGGCCGGCGTACGGGACAGGGGGATGATTAGCAAGCTCTGACCAGCTTCTACGGTCAGTTGGGCCCGGGACCATGGCAGGGACATAAACTGCAATTCGTACCCTGCCATGGTGGCGGCCTTCACCACCACATCGCCGACGATACCCTGCTGCCCTACCTCCCCAGACAGGCTTAACGGCGGGGCCTCAGGCAGGTAGAGCACAACCTTAGGGCCAGCCTGGGCACCTACGGCGCCGGCCAACAGCGCCCATAGCAAGAGCGGCGCCCAGCCGGGGCAGCAGCACAACCTATTGAATGAATAACCCATTACACAACCTATTGATACAACGGCCATCGAGCTGAAGGTTGGAACAGCATAGATGGAAATCGAGGCCGATGCGCTGCCAGGGTAACCTAACGGCAGCGCATCAGAAGAACCGGCGGTTCAGGCCGCTTGGCTGCGAATCACGGCTTGCCGAACGTAACGTTCAGGGCCATCGACTGGGTTTGGCGCATTGGGTTGTTGCCTGGGCCCAATTGGTCATCATCCGGGTGTTGATAGGTCATGCCCGTGCCATTTTCCTTGGTCATGAATTCTCCACCTTTCCTCATTTTCTCGGTGGACCCATCGTAGAATCCAGCGATGGTCTCCCTACCACCTGAGTCTTTGGACACGATGTCACTAGGGGCTTTGTCAATAATGCTATTTTTGTTGCCGATCTCGAAGCCCTTATCGTCAGTGGCGTGAATGGCCGCGTTACGCCCATCGATGTCGCTCACGTTGATAAAGCCGTTGTAATACTCCAAACGGCTCGCATCCGCCTGATACTTGCCTTCGGCATTCGCCATCTTCACCAAGCCGGTGGTGTCGTTTTCAAATTTCAACGTGCCGGTCTGGCCAGGCTTCAACGTAATTTCGCCGGTCATTTGTTCCTTGCCGTCGACCTGCTCATGCTTACCAAGGGTAATGTCATGGTCAAAGGTGTTGGTGATGCTGAACGAGCGTGGCCCGGTACCCGCCGTAGGTCCGTCCCCCACTGCCGCCGTTGCGCCGGCTGACTGTACGGGCTGGGCTGATGCGGTAGTCGGCTGCGCCCCTTCCGACGCTTGGGCCGCGGGTTGGCCAGGCGCCCCGCCTGCGGGGGAGGCCTGTTTGCGGCTGAGGTCGCCCAATTGGCCATCGGCAGGCGTGGGGGATGAGGCCTCAGGCGCTGCGGACGCCGCAGGTGAATTGCCCTGAGGGGCCGAGGCCTTACTTACCCCACCCTTGTCACCCGACTGCTTGCCGGAGTCGCCCTGATTTTGCTGCATCATCTGGCTGAGCAGTTGAAGCAGCTGTTGCATCAAGTCACGTATCTGCGCGCTAAGCCCTCCCTCGCCATCACCGGCCGTTTTCTCAACGCCGCCTACTCGGCTATCGCTAAAGGCTGGGGATTGGCCGCCAAAGTTTACTTGTTCACTCTGCACGCCCTTGCCAGAAAGATTACCAAAATCAACCTGCCCACTTTGCTGTTGGCGCCCACCCCCATATTGCTTGGTGCTAACCAGATCGCTAAGGTCTAGATTGAAACTTTGCTCAGACGGCCCACCTACTCTCATGTTCATGCGACACCCCCACGGGTACAGTGAATAGGGCCTGTGTGGTGTTTGTTAATGGCCGGTTCCCTTCTATTTGCGGGAGGCGACGGCGTGTAGCAAAGCGATAGGTACCCAAGCCGCTGGCAAATCGAGCGCTCCATTGGCACGCCCTAACAGCGCTTTACATTGAATCCCCTATCACGCTGTGCTGAAATGGCCGGCTTTATAAACGGATCCACCTTCAAGCCTTTATTCACGGACGAAATCGGGCCATTTACTCGACCACGTGTCAGTGATGGTTAGGGTTATACAAGGAGTACTGTAATGAATTACCGTCAACCGGGCAGGCTTGCAGTCATTGCCTTGGCATTTAGCCTTGGCAGCTGTGCCAGCGTAAATCAGGCAGGCCGTGATTATGGAATGGTCATTGGCTGTACCGGCGGGGCATTGCTAGGCGCGGGTTTGACCTACGCGGCAACTCGAGATGCTGGCAAGGCAGTCGCCGGCGGCCTGCTAGGCGGCACGGCTGGCTGTGCGATTGGCCATGTGTGGCAGGACCGGCAAAAAGCGCTGGAACGAATTGCCCAAGAAGAACACCTGAACATGCAGGTACAGACCCTACAAGTAGCTGTACCCGCGGCCCAAGGTCAGGCGGCTGGCATGGCCGAAGCCGGCATCGTGGCGCAAATCCAAGACCAAGGCATGTTTCCTACCGGCAGCGATCAACTCTCGCCCGAAGGCTTGCGTCAAGTGCGAAAGTTGGCCGAAGCGTTCAAGCCAGGTGCAACAGCGGCCAAGCCCCAGTCCATATTGGTTGTAGGCCATACCGACGCTACCGGTACCGCTGAATTCAACCAACAATTATCGGAACGGCGTGCCCGCACTGTCGGAAAGGTATTAGCGCAGGAAGGTATCCCTGCCCAAACCCTATACTTCCAAGGCGTTGGCGCGGCACGACCGTTGGCGGACAACACCTCCACCGACGGGCGCGCGCAGAATCGCCGTGTGGAAATCGTACAGATGGAAAGCACCGCGCTACTGGCGCACCGTGCCCGCGAGGAACGTAGCAACCCGCGCTACCTGGCACATGGCACCCGTTCTGAAGCGGCGCCCAAGACCAAGGCGCCTACGCCTGAAGCGCCTCGAACCGCCGCTACCATGCCTGATACCGGAAGCAGCCTGCCTGCTACCTACATTGATTTTGGCGGCCACGCTATCGACAACAGCAGTAGCCACCTTGCCCAACTGATCAAGCCGGTGAACCCTGGTGGTTTCAGCCTGATCACCAAAGCCTATGCCAGCCCACCTATTGCTACCTGCGCGGCCGACCGACCACGGGTGAGTGGTACGGTCAAAAACCTTGCTAGCGGCCAAACGCTGAACAGCCATGAAACCAGCGACTACCTTCCGGGGTACAACGGCAAGGTATGGGCGGATGCGGTCAATGGCAACCTGGTGACCATCACCCCATTGGCGATACTCCGAGATAACGCTGAGGTGGCCAAACAACCGCGTATTCAACTGGTAAAAGGCTACTCGCAAAACAAGAAAGGCAAAGCCATTACGCTCAATGCGGTAGCCAATACCTTCGAGGGGGAAGGTAACTTACTTTACCGAGTGTTTATTGAGGACGGTACAGCACCGGTGAGTTGCATGGACATCGTACTGGATAAATTCGGCAGCAAGACGGTAGACGGGGAGCTGTTCTACGACAAAGCCGGCGACACCTATGTAGCTCGATTCATGCCCATTCGCACCTAAAACTGCATTTCAAGGAAAAACATGGAACAGTTCTCGATGGACAGCCTGTCTGCCTTTCTCCTGATGCACCGCGTAGCGGTAGGGCTGATTCTCAGTACTATGGTGTTGCTGGTAGCAATCATGGTCTGGTGGTCGAAAGTCAGTTATTTCTGCATGAACGTGGCTTACGCCTTTCCGATAATAGGCCGCAATGCTACGAGAAGCAAAAAACCAGCTATTACGGACAAAGACGGGTGGATGGATAGCGAAACCCGACTTTGCGCCGATTACCATGCTTACTACAACGAGCTTAATAAAAGCCCTGACTTTTACGATAAATGCCGTGATTACTTAAACAAAGTGCACGAGACAGGGCGGCGTGAAAAAGGCTTTCTATTGTGGCTGTTGGTGATCGGGCTGATCTTTTTCGAAGCTGTGGGGTTCGCCTATGTGCTGGCACCCTTTATGGTACAGAACATATCCGCCAATGTAGCCGGCATGCTGGCTTGGTTCACCGCGTTCCTGCTTTCAGTCGCCGCAGTGTTCTTCACTGAAATGGCTGGCCGGGAAATGCACCATAGCGGGCTGATCAAGAAGATTCGCGCCTGGTATGAACAGTCACGCACGCCTCGCGACCTGGAGGCCAGTACTGAGGTCGACCTCGACCGCACCTACCGAGATAACGATGAACCCAATTACCTGAAATTGCTCAACCGCGTAGATTGCAACGCTCGCGTCACACCCAAATACACTTGGACTACGATATGCCTGATATACGTTCTAGCAATCGCCATTGGTGCGTTCGCGATCCGCAACTATAGCCTGAAGTCCATGGAAGTGGACGTGATCAGCAATCCAGACGCATTTGCACAGGTACAGGGCGGCGATGCCAAACTACCTGATTCACCCTTTGAGTTACCTGCCGAAAGTACCCAGGAAAATCAATCGGCAGACCAGACTTCAGCACACGACAAGATGGAAGCTATTCGCGCTGCATCACTGACCACCTATATCATCCTGTCGGTTATCTTTCTCGGCATCCAGGGGGTAGGCATCATCCTAGCTAATCGCTTCTGCTTTGCCGGTAAACAGTCAGGCCAAGCATGGCATTACACCCGCGGTTTCAATAACGCTCAAGAATTTGCCAATCACTTCCAAAACCTGAGAGAGCGGGTAGCACGGGACGCACAAGCCAAGCTCACAGCGTTGCAAAGCAACCTGGCTAGCCGCGTCACGACTTCTGGCCACGAGCGCGAACACTTGCTCAAGGGCTTTGGTCATCGCACCTTCAGTGCATACGTGGCCAAATATCACGGCAACGCTCAAAAGAACTACACCAGCCCAACCCAAGCGCCTTTAAACCAGGAATCACCTAAGACCACTCCGGTTTATGTAGAGGCCGAGCCAAGTCCCGTTTCGACTCCCAGCCCCTTGGCTACCGCAGTCGTGATTCCTACTGTTGGCACGACAGTAGATCCAAATACTTTCGATGATCTGAGCGATTTCGATGACGCTGATCTTGCCTTCTTGGCGAGCAAATTCAACGTCACGGTAGAACAGCTCAAGAAAGTACAGCGCTTGCAACGCATGGCAGCCAAGGCCAGCCCAAGACGGGAGGTGTAACGTGAAATGGCACAACTCGCTAATGCTTGTCTGCTCAGTACTTAGCGCTTCGCTGCTGCAAGCCGCCGAGCGTAACGATCTGCCCAGCTGCTATGACTATGCGAAATTGAGTCACGCCCGCCCGCCCGGGTCTGGGCGAGAACTGATGATTATTGTCGATAAAACCGTGCAACTCCCGAAAGAGCTGCAAACCTCCGCCTACAATCACGCCCTGCGCTACCTTAAGCCCGGCGACAGCGTTCGAATGTATCAATTTTCCGCCTACCTGGCGGGCAATTACATGGCACTGATGTATAGCGGCCAGCTAGAAGGCGCCTTAGAAGAAAACGTGCGGGGCGATATTGGCATGAATAGCTTGCGCCAACTCGATACTTGCCTGGGCAAGCAGCGCGCCTTTCTCCAGAAGGCCCTGGGCATGAAATTTGTCGAAAGCTTCGCCCAACCAGGGCAAGACATTGCCAAAAGCGAGATTTTTTTTAGCCTCAAACAGATTGGCGAGGACATCAGCCAGCGCCCTGCAGAGCAAAAGGTCGTGCTATTGATCAGCGATATGCTCGAAAACAGCGCTTCCAGCAGCTTCTACAGTAAAAATCAAATGCGCGGAATTGACCCAGCCGCCGAGATGAAAAAAGTAGAGCAGCATCAACTGTTCGCTGATCTAGGTGGGGCCCGGGTGTATGTAATGGGTGCAGGCTTAGTGCCGGAAGCCTCTAAGAACGGCTACCGGGCAGGTACTACGGTACAAAAGCTCGAAGCGTTCTGGCGCGACTATCTGGCCCGCTCTCATGCGAACCTAGTAAGCTTTGGCGCACCCTCGCTAACAGTCGATTTGGAGTAATCCACACAGCACCACTCAGTCGCTCGGGAGGTAAGCTGGTATGTACACATCCAGCCAAACACTCCCCCTCGCTGGTCACCAATGCTGGGTTAAGCTCCCCCAGTCGCAAGGAAGCGTATCCCGGAGTTGCCATGTCCCTCGCTATCGTCCACAGCCGTGCTCAGGTAGGCGTCGGCGCGCCCTCGGTATTGGTTGAGGCGCACCTGGCCAATGGCTTGCCAGCCCTGACGCTGGTCGGCCTGCCGGAGGCCTCGGTCAAGGAAAGCAAAGACCGTGTACGCAGCGCTATCGTCAATTCCGGGCTGACCTTCCCGCCCCGGCGTATCACCCTTAACCTGGCCCCTGCGGATTTGCCCAAGGATGGCGGGCGTTTCGATTTGGCCATCGCCCTAGGTATCCTCGCTGGTAGTGGGCAGGTGCCAGCGGATGCCTTGCACGCGGTGGAGTGCCTGGGAGAACTGGCGCTGTCTGGCGCGGTGCGGCCCGTGCAAGGGGTATTGCCCGCCGCCCTGGCCGCGCGGGACGCCGGGCGCGCGTTGATCGTCCCCCACGCCAATGCCGAGGAAGCCTCCCTGGCCAACGGCCTGACGGTAATCGCAGTGGGTAGCCTTACGGAGCTGGTGGCCCACTTCACCGCCCATGCCCCCTTGGCGCCGTTCAAGGCCGAGGGTTTGTGCCTGGTCCAGCGCCCCTATCCCGACCTTAACGAAGTACAAGGTCAAATCGCCGCTAAACGGGCGCTGCTGGTGGCTGCGGCAGGCGCCCATAACCTTTTGTTCAGTGGCCCTCCCGGCACGGGCAAAACCCTGCTCGCTAGCCGCTTGCCTGGCCTGTTGCCCCCCTTGAGCGAACATGAGGCCTTAGAAGTGGCGGCTATTCACTCCGTGGCTAGCCATGTCCCTTTGAGCAGTTGGCCCCAACGGCCGTTTCGACACCCACACCACTCCGCCTCCGGGGCCGCTTTGGTGGGCGGCGGCGGGCGCCCTCAGCCGGGGGAGATCACCCTGGCGCACCACGGGGTGCTGTTCCTGGACGAACTGCCAGAGTTCGACCGCAAGGTATTGGAGGTACTGCGTGAGCCGCTGGAATCCGGCGAAATCGTGATCGCCCGGGCACGGGACAAAATCCGCTTTCCCGCCCGCTTCCAACTGGTAGCCGCCATGAACCCTTGCCCTTGTGGCTACCTGGGCGACAGCACCGGCCGCTGCCGTTGCAGCACCGAACAGATCGACCGCTACCGCAATAAACTGTCCGGCCCGCTGCTGGACCGCATCGACCTGCACGTAACCGTCGCCCGAGAAACCACCACACTCAGCCCCAACGGCCCCCGAGGGGACTCCACCGCCCAAGTCGCCGCCCAAGTCGCTTGCGCCCGAGACGTTCAACTGCAACGCCAAGGCTGCGCCAACGCCTTCCTCGACCTCAACCGCCTGCGCACCCACTGCCAGCTCAGCAAGGCGGATGAACACTGGCTGGAACAAGCCTGCGAGCGCCTTACCCTATCCCTACGCGCCGCCCACCGGCTGTTGAAAGTCGCCCGCACCCTGGCCGACCTCGACAGCCAGCCTCAGATAGCGCGAGAGCATTTGGCCGAGGCGTTGCAGTATCGGCCGGCGGGGGGGTGATGGTGGGCTCCTCATTATCAAAAGTCGGACGAGGAAGGGATATGAACTGCTCGCCAAGCCTTCAAGTGGTATACAGACCCCCTTCCTGAAGTCGAACTCCTCGACATTAGCCACAGGCCTCTGCTCAGCAATTACCGTCAAATTGTCAATCCAACCTTCTTTGCCTGCCGCTCATGATCGCCTGGCTGACCCCCGATGCGTCGCGTTCTGCGATCGTTCCCCTATTGGAACGGGTAAAAAAGGCTCGAGCGGTTTATCGGCTGAGCAGCCGAGGAGAATATGACATCGTGACGGCAGCCAACCTGACTGAGCTAGCTAAACTCCTTGTAGCGCTTGACGCACTTGCAGAGGACTTAGTTCAACCATTTCAGGAGTCGTCGAAGGCTGCAATGATTCGAGGAAAATCTCCAAGAAGTTGAGGGAGGAAAGCTAGCCCCAAAAGGCTGACTAACTCGCCTAGCCAAAACCTCCATATTCAAAACGTCTCAACCCACCCTTTTTTACATATTTCAAATTTGCCAAACGCCCCTGTAGGCTTTTTCGAGCCAGCCCTGCTGGCCTAAAAATCCAATAAAAACGCGCTGTATACAGTGGGCATAACAATGACAAGAATGGCCGTTTCTTCCGGGCTTGGGTGCGCCACCCTTGGCCTTACGCTGACCTTTCCTTGCATCGCCGAAGCGGATTTTATCGAAGACAGCAAGGCTGACCTCGAACTTCGTAACTTCTACTTCAACAGCGACTATCGCCAGCCAGGCGCCACGCAGTCCAAGCGTGACGAGTGGGGGCAAGGCTTTATTCTCAACTATGAGTCTGGCTTCACTGCGGGCACCGTGGGCTTTGGTCTGGATGCCATTGGCACGTTCGGCCTGAAACTGGACTCCAGCCCTGACCGCCGTAATACGGGCCTGCTGCCGGTGGGGGACGAGCGCGCGCCGGATAACTATGGTCGCGCGGGGGTTGTCGCCAAGGTCAAAATGTCCAAAAGCGTGCTGAAGGTCGGTACGTTGATTCCCAAGCTGCCCACGGTAGTGCCCAACGATGGGCGGCTTTTGCCGCAGACCTTTCGTGGCACTCAGCTGACGTCCAAGGAGATCACTGCCCTTACCCTGCACTTGGGCCGCTTGACCAGCAACACCGAGCGTAACGACAGCGGCCATGCCCACATTGAAGTAGAGGGCAAGGGCATCAGCGGGGGCACGCCGAGCGACAGGTTTGATTTCGCCACGGCCAGCTACAACTGGACCAAGGCTTTAAACACCGCCTACAACTATGGCGCCCTGGAAAACAACTACAAACAGCACATTGTCACCCTCAATCACAGCTTTCCGTTGGGTGCCGGGCAAACCTTCAAGAGCGACCTGCGCTATGCCCGCTCTACCGCCGATGGCAACACCAATGTGGACAATACGGCGCTGGGTGGCAAGCTCACCTATAGCCTGAGCGGCCATGCCTTCGGTGTGGCCTACCAACGCATGAATGGCAATACCGGCTTCCCCCACTTGGCCGGTACGGACTCGTTCCTGGTGAACTACGTGATGATTTCCGCGGACTTTGCCAGCCCTGGCGAACGCTCTTGGCAGGCGCGCTATGACTACGATTTTGCTGCGATCGGCCTGCCCGGTTTGACCTTTATGACCCGTTACCTCAAAGGCGACAACTTCGCCCGTGGTGCCAAGGAAGGTACCGAATGGGAGCGCAATACCGACATTGCCTACGCCTTCCAGAGCGGCGTATTGAAGCACCTCGAATTTAAATGGCGTAACGGCAGCTACCGCAGCAACGGCGGCAACAACATCGACCAGAACCGGGTAATCGTGAGCTACACCCTGCCGCTGCTTTGACCCCTCACTACTAGGAGTGCCCGCTATGCCCAGCACCAAACGCCTGCTTCACCTGGCCGTCGCCTTTGCCTTGTTCGGCAGCCACCAGGTTTACGCCGCCAATACCGCCGAGGTGCCCTGCACCACCACCGAACAGTGTTCAGCCCAAGCCGCGAAGATCGGAGCCTCCGTTGAGAAACCCAAGGCCAAGGGCAACCCAAGCGAGGGCCAATTCGCCTGGCTCAACCGCATCAACAAGGCCTCTATCGTGATGCTTACCGAAGAAGGCATCGTCACGCCAGAATTGGGCCAGAAGATCGCTGGCGGCGTACGTTACGCCATCGACCAAGGCGAGCAGGCCAACGGCAAGCGCCTTACGGATGTGTTGCAGCTGGAGCAGATCATGACCGACAAGATCGGCCCAGAGGCTTCGCTGATTCACTCTGGCCGCAGCCGCCAGGACATGCTCGCTACCTACCGCCTGGCCAAATTGCGCAGTGACGTACTGGCCATGGACGAAGCGCTGAACGCTACTCGCCAGCGCATTCTCGAGCTTGCTGGCAAAAACATCGACACCCTGGTGCCGGCTTACACCAACGGCGTGCAGGCCATGCCCATCAGCTATGCCCATTACCTACTAGCCTTCGAGGCGGCATTCGACCGCGATGGTCAGCGCGTTCGTGAGTTATATCAGCGGCTGAACCTCAGCCCAATGGGTACTGCCGTACTGGCCAACTCTGCCTACCCTTTGAACCGTGAGCGCCTGGCCGAGCTGCTGGGCTTTGACGGTGTGCGGGAAAACTCCTTGGACTCCAGCCAGGTATCGACCTATGACATTCCGATCGAGGCGGCGAACATTACTTCGTCCGCGGCGATTCGTATTGGCGCGATGATTGGTGACATCCACACCCAATACCACCAGATCCGCCCCTGGCTGCTGCTGGATGAAGAAAAAACCTACACCAGCAGCGCCATGCCCCAGAAGCGTAACCCTGGTCTGTTGATGCGGGCCCGCGAGACGTCTTCAGACGTCGTCGGCTTGGCCCAGACCGTGACCCTGCGCGCGCACAACGTGACCACCGGCATGACCGATTACAAGTTTGCCTTCGACTCCCTGGGCGTGTTCGATTCCACCCGTGACATGTTCGGCGCCATGGACGCCGTGCTCGATGCGCTACAGGTGAATCCGCAACGCGCGCTTCAGGAGCTGGAAAACGAATGGACCACCTCCATGGAGTTGGCCGACACCCTTGAGCGGCTGCATAAAGTACCCTTCCGCATCGGCCACAGCTTCGCTTCGCTGATTGTGGAAGAAGCACGCGACAACGGTTTTACCCCCAAGACCTTCCCCTACGATCATGCGCAGAAGCTTTATGCTCAGGCCGCTGACAAGTACAAGTGGACGGCCAATACCCTGCCGTTGGATGAAGCCACCTTCCGCGCCGCGCTATCCCCGCAGAATATGGTCAACACCCGCAAAGGCACTGGTGGCCCGCAGCCTAAAGAGGTCAAACGCATGCTTGCCGAAGCTCACAAGGCACTCGATGGCGACCGCCAGTGGCTTAAGGAAAAGCGCGACAAGCTGGTCAACGCCGAAAGCGGCCTCGACCGTGCCTTCAATAAGCTATCACCGTCGAAAAATTGATAAGCCTAAGCGCAGGCCCTTCAGCTTGCGCTTAACCCTTGCTGCAATGCCGGGCGGTCCAGTGTGTGCTGCCAGCGCGCCATAACCAGGCAGGCTACGCAGTTGCCCAGCACATTGGTCACGGAGCGGCATTTCAGCAGGCGCTCAACGCCCAACAGAAGGCCCGCACTCTCCAGCGGCACCAGCTGTAGCAGGTCGAGGGTAAGAAGAAGAGTAAAGAAGGCCGAGCCGGCCATGCTGGTAGAGCCAAGGGAGGTCACCATGGCCACCGCTAGTAGCGTGGCTACCTGGGCTAGGCTCAACTCGACCCCCGCCATCTGCGCCAGAAACAACAGGGCGGTGATGAGGTAAAGGTTTGAGCCATTAAGGTTGAAGGTGTAGCCGGTGGACAGTACCAACCTTACAACGTGGAGATCGCAGCCTAGCTGTTGCAATTTGCTCACCAAGCCGGGCAGTGCCGCGACAGACGAACCGGTGAACACCACCAGTAGCAGCTCCTCCTTGATAAACAAGATCAAGCGCCACAACCGCGCCCCGGCCAAGCGCGCCAGCAGGGTGAACGCTAACCCTATGAGCAGTGCAGAGGCCAAGTACATCACTACGACAAACTTAAGCAACGGCCAGGCTGACCCCACCCCGAACTTACCGAAGGTAAAGGCCATGGCGCCGAAAGCGGCTAAGGGTGCGAACAGCAGCACCTTCCTCAATAGCTTGAACAGCCATGCGAGACACTGCTCCAGGTGGGCCCGCAGTGCCACGGAAGTAGGCGCCGCACGCCCCGCGAAAGCACCGAACAATAGCCCGGCGAGCATGACCTGCAGTACCAAGCTATGGCTTAGCGCTTTGCCCAGCACCTGAGCAACCCATAGCCCATGCTGCTCCAGCAAACCACCGTAGGCCGGCAATGAATTGACCTCGGCGGGCCACTCGGTGGTGTGGAGCAACGGCAGGCCGTAGCTACTGCCTGGGCGCATCACTAGCGCGATTGCCGCGCCAATCGCCAGCGACAACAGCGCCATGGCTTGAAAATACAGCGCCACGCGCAGGGCCAGGGCGCGGCCTGTGCCCATTAGCCCAGCTACGCCAGAGGCCACCAGCAGGAACATCATGACCGGCAACAGCCACCCGACCACTCGAATAAAGCAGTCATTGAGCACCTTCATGCTTATGGCCCGCGGCGGGTCCAGCAGGCCTAACGCCACGCCTGCAACGATCGCCACAACAATATGCAATGCTGAGCTTTTGAGTAACCTGACGAGCATTGGCGGTCCGCTTGTAATCGTTATTATGATGCTTAACACCTTGCCAATCTCGGGCGGGATTGGGCAGGCTTGTCGAACGGCGCCCGGTACCGGCGGGCAATCATAATAAAACGTCCGCCTGGGTAGCGCCATTGGTGCCATCCCTCGCTCTCATGGCCATGGCACTATGGAACTCCGACACCTGCGCTACTTCCTGATGGTCGCTGAGGAGCGCCACTTCACTCGTGCCGCCGCCCGCCTAAACATGCAGCAGCCGCCGCTAAGTCAGCAAATCAAGGCGCTGGAGCAAGAGTTGGGTTTCGCGCTGTTTATCCGCCACCCCAAAGGCATAGACCTGACCCCTGGCGGGCAGGTATTTCTTGCCGAGGCCCGAGAGATCCTCAACCGTGTTCAAGATGCGAGCCGTCACGCGGCCCTGGCTGCCGCTGGCTATGCAGGCAGCCTAAAGGTCGGGTTCACTACCTCTGCCGCCGCGCACCCGGCCATTCCGGCGCTGCTCAGGGCTTATCGCGCCCAGTACCCTGGCGTCAGCCTGCTGCTCAGTGAAGGCAACGCCCGCGAGTTGACCTGTGAGCTGGCCGAGCAGCGGCTAGACATCGGGTTTCTACGCGCCCCCGTAGCCCGCCCGGAAAACCTGACGTTCCGTGCGCTGCTTGAAGAAGACATGCTATTGGTATTGCCCGTCGGCCATCCGCTGCTGGCTCAGCGTGGCACTGAGGACCACGGGTTCAGCCTGGCCCAACTGGCGCAGGAGGCGTTTATTCTGGTTCGCAGCCACGGCGCGCCGGGGCTCTACGGTAACCTGGTACAGGCTTGCGAGCACGCAGGCTTCGTTCCACGCATTGCCTTCGAGGTTGAGCGCATGCTGACCAACATCAACCTGGTGGCCGCCGGTGCGGGCGTGTCTGTGGTGCCGGCGTCCATGCGCGGGTTTCACGGCGCCAGCGTGGTGTATTGCAAGCTACTGGAAGCCACGCCCCGGTTGGTCGCGCCCATCACCCTGGTACATGCCCGCGAAGCCAACATTCCGGTGCTGGCCAATTTCGTGGAGATGGCCTGCGCCATGGCCTGACTTGTTCAAGATCACCACCCTAGCCCCGCGCCCACTCCACAACCACCTTGGCGGCCCCGGCAATGATGTCGTCACGTGGAGCCGCCTTGGCCGAAGACGGCTGCGTGGTGTAGATGGCAATGGCTACGGGGCCGCCTTGGGCTGGCCAGACCATGCCCACGTCGCTAGCCGAGGCGTAAGCGCCGGTGCCGGTTTTGTCGGCCACGGCCCAGCCTTTCGGCACGCCTGCGCGTATGCGTGCGTTACCGGTGGTATTACCCAGCATCCAGTTGGTCAATTGTCGCCGTTGGGCATCGGTCAGGCCGTTGCCGAGCAGCAGGTTGTGCAACGTGTGCGCCATGGCGCTGGGGGTGCTGGTGTCCCGAGGGTCGCCGGGCATGGCAGTGTTGAGGTCCGGCTCCCACCGGTCCAGGCGGAACTGCTGATCACCGCGCCCTCGGGCAAAGGCCGTTAGCCCGGCAGGGCCGCCTACTTCTCGCAGCAGCAGGTTCGCAGCGGTGTTGTCGCTGTATTGCACGGCCGCAGCGCAGAGTTCGCCCAGGGTCATGCCATCGGCCATGTGCTGCTCGCTGATGGGTGAGTAAGCGACCATGTCAGCCTGGCCGTAGCGTATTCGCCGCAGCAGGTCTTGCCCGTGGCCGAACTGGTGCAGCACGGCAGCGGCCAATACCCATTTGAAGGTGCTACACACAGGGAAGCGCTCGTCACCTCGCCAAGTGAGCAGACGGCCGGTTTCGACCGCGAGCGCACACACCCCCAGGCGGCCGTTCAATGCGTGCTCCAAGGTCTGGAAGCGCTCAGTGAAGGACGACGCGTCGGAGGCGACCGCGCCAAGCCAGGGCGCTAGCGCGACAGCGGCGGTGAGGGTTAACACATGGCGTCGGTGTAGCACTGGCACAGCCTCTGTCCGTTAACAGAGGCCTATTCGAACAGCAGTGGCACGGCACAGGCAACCGCTTTGCCGGCAATGACTGACTTGAACGTTATTAGGCGCGCAGATTCGGCATGTTTCCTACAGCACCACCCTCAGGCACTGGCCAGCGTGGTAGAGCGAGAAGCCGGCTTCGTAGAACCCAGTGCGTAGGCCAGGCAAACTGACCGGGCGGCTGCTGGAAAAGGGCATGGGCAGGTCATCGGCCCGGCCATTGATAAGAAAGTCCGCCATGGCAGCCCCCAGCACGGTACCAGTGGTGTTGCCCCGGCCGTTATAGCCTGTCACGGCAATCAGGCCGGCGGCAGGTTCGTACAGGCGCATCAGGTGATCGGGGGTGAAGTCGATCGCGCCTGTCCAATGGCATTCCCACTCCACCTTGCCCAGTTCGGGGAAGTAATGGCGCTGGATGCGATCGGCCCAACTGCGCACGAACCACTCAGGCTTGTTATCCAGCCGCCCCAGGCTGCCTAATAACAGACGGCCCTGATCGTCGCGGCGAATGCTACTGAGTACCGTGCGGGTGTCCCAAGAGCCTTGGGCGTGGGGCAGGATGGCGTCTGCCGCTGGGCCGCTGAGCGGCGTGGACGCCACTTGCAGGTAATAGCCGCGAAAGTAATTGGCCTTAAGGGTGTTCCAGTCGCCCTCGGTGTAGGCACCCGTGGAGATCACCACGTTGTCTGCCTCCACGCTGCCCGCGCTAGTGGTCACCCGCCAGGCAGAGCCTTCTCGGTGCAACCCGGTGACCGGCGCCTCCTGGCAAAGGGTGCCGCCGAGGCGCTCCAAGGTAGCAGCCAGCCCACGGGTATAGGCCATGGGGTTGAGGGTGCCAGCCCGGTGGTCTAGCAAAGCCGCGGACACCTTGTCAGTGCCGCAATACTCCCTGCAACGGGCGCCGGTCAGCAGCTCGACTGGCGCACCGCGGCGGCTCCATTGCTGCTGCCGAGCCTGAAGGTCAGCCACGCCACGGGCATTGTGGGCCATGTGCAGGGTGCCCTGGTGGCGCGCCTGGCAGTCGATACCGTGACGGGCAATGGTGTCGAATACCTTCGCCGGCGCCTCGCCCAGTACCTGGTTCAGGCGCTTGCCCACTTCGGTACCCAGGGTTTCTTCCACCTCATCAGGTTTGATCCAGGTACCGGCGTTGACCAGGCCCACGTTGCGCCCGGACCCTCCATGCCCTACCCGATAAGCATCGAGCAATAGCACTTGGTAACCCCGCTCCAGCAGGCGGATCGCCGCGCTCAAACCGGTGATGCCCCCACCGATCACGCATACCTGAGCACGCGCTGGCAGGTTTGCCCTGCCGTTATGCGCGGGGGGCAGTACGGCTTCCCACAAACAGCTTTGGCGCAACGGGCGTGGCGGCATCGCAAGCGCTCCGCAAGTGGCGGTTAGATGGGTCAGTCGAACACGATGCCCTGGGCCAGCGGCAGTTCGCGGGAATAGTTGACCGTGTTGGTTTGCCGACGCATATAGGCCCGCCAGGCATCCGAACCGGACTCACGACCCCCGCCGGTTTCCTTTTCACCCCCGAAAGCGCCGCCAATCTCCGCGCCGCTGGTGCCGATGTTGACGTTGGCGATGCCGCAGTCACTGCCCGACGCACCCTGGAAGCGTTCGGCTTCGCGCAGGTCAGTGGTAAAGATGCACGAGCTCAGGCCTTGCGGCACCTCGTTGTTGAGGGCCAACGCCTGCTCGAAGTCATCGTAGGCCATCACATAGAGGATGGGCGCGAAGGTTTCATGGCGCACGACAGCGGTTTGCCCCGGCATTTCAACCAATGCCGGGGAGACGTACCAGGCATTGGGGTATTGCGCCTGAAGCTGACGCTCGCCGCCATGCACCTGGCCACCCTCGGCTCTGGCGCGGGCAAGGGCGTCTTGCATGGCTTCGAAGGCTTGTTGGTCGATCAGCGGGCCAACCAGATTGTGCTCGCGGGGGTCGCCAATGCGTACCTTGGCGTAGGCCGCCTTTACCCGGGTGACCACTTCATCCTTTATGGAGCGATGGACGATCAACCGCCGCAAGGTCGTGCAACGCTGGCCTGCCGTTCCCACCGCCGAAAATAGAATGCCGCGCACCGCCAGGTCCAGGTCGGCACTGGGCGCCAGGATCATCGCATTGTTGCCACCGAGTTCCAGCAGGCTGCGGCCAAAGCGTGCCGCCACCCGTGGGCCGACTTCCCGGCCCATGCGGGTGCTGCCCGTGGCGCTAAGCAACGCGACCTTGGGATTATCCACCAAGGCTTCGCCTGCTTCGCGGTCACCGATCAGGACCTGCGACAGGCCCGCCGGGGCCTCGCCAAAGCGCTTGATGGCTTCTTCGAGCAAGGCATGGGAGGCAAGCGCGGTGAGCGGGGTTTTTTCCGAAGGCTTCCACACCACCGCATTGCCGCACACCAGCGCCAGCGCAGTGTTCCAGGCCCATACCGCCACGGGGAAGTTGAACGCGCTGATCACCCCGATCACACCCAGCGGGTGCCAGGTTTCGCGCATATGGTGGCCGGGGCGCTCCGAAGCGATGGTCAGGCCGTAAAGCTGGCGGGACAGCCCAACGGCGAAATCGCAAATGTCGATCATTTCCTGCACTTCACCCAGCCCTTCCTGGGTGATCTTGCCGGCTTCTACCGAAACCAGCTCGCCCAGCGCGGCCTTGTGCTCGCGTAGCACTTCGGCCAGCAACCGCACCAGCTCACCACGGCGAGGCGCGGGTACGTTGCGCCAGGCTAAAAAGGCGTCATGGGCCGTGCTGATGCAGGCGTCAGCCTCGGCCTTGCCTTGCAGCCGCACCGCGCCGATCTGGCTGCCATCGATGGGGGTACGCACGGGGTGCCCCCCGCCTTTGTAGGCCGGGGCAGGTACACCCAAGCGCTCCAGCAAGCCGTCGATCATATGATTTCTCCAAAACGGGTCAGGCGAGGATGACAAGGATAGTCGCCTTGTCATGGGCTATACCTCAAGCGAGGTTTTGGCAGCACATCATTCCTACCCGGAATGACGACAGCTACCCAATACAGCATGCCAGGCCAGTGCTTTGATTCAGGAAAACCAGGAATGACCCTGGGACTTTTTTTCGCTTGCCTGGCTACAGGCGTGGCCGCTTATATACCCCTGCCGATTTCCGCCACGGAGCCTCCCATGCCCACCACCGGTTTTGCCCGCCCCGATGACATCCGTGCCCGCTTCTCCCAAGCGATGTCCGCCATGTATCGAGAAGAAGTACCCCTGTATGGCAACCTGCTCGACCTGGTCGCTCAGGTGAACCGCGATACCCTTGAGGCCCAGCCGAACATCGCCCAGGCACTGCGCCAAGGGGGTGAGTTCGAGCGGCTGAGCGAGGAGCGCCATGGGGCGATCCGGGTCGGTACCGCGCAGGAATTGGCCACCCTGGCGCGATTGTTCGCGGTGATGGGCATGGAGCCGGTGGGCTACTACGATTTGTCTTCAGCCGGCGTGCCAGTGCACTCCACAGCCTTTAGGCCCGTTCACGAAGACAGCCTTAAGGTCAGCCCGTTTCGGGTGTTCACCTCGTTGCTGCGCCTGGAGCTGATCGACAGTGCCGAGCTTCGCGCCCTGGCAAGTCAGCTGCTGGCCAGCCGGCAGATATTCACCCCTCAGGCGCTAGCGTTGATCGAGCGGCACGAAACCCAAGGCGGGCTGACCGAGGCAGACGCCCAAACCTTTGTGACCCATGCCCTGGAAACCTTCCGTTGGCACCCGCAGGCCAGGGTGAGCCGCGCGCAGTACGAGCAATTGCTTGGGCAGCACCGGTTGATCGCCGATGTCGTGGCATTCAAAGGGCCCCATATCAATCACCTTACCCCGCGCACGCTGGATATCGACCGTGTACAGCAGCTGATGCCCAGCCATGGCATTGCCCCAAAGGCAGTGGTCGAGGGCCCGCCGGCTCGACACCAGCCGATCTTGCTACGGCAAACCAGTTTCAAGGCCTTGGAAGAAGGAGTTGCCTTCAATGGGCCAGAAGGCGCGGCGGCAGGCTCCCATAGCGCGCGCTTCGGCGAGATAGAACAACGCGGCGCGGCCCTGACCCCCAAGGGGCGCGCCTTGTATGACCAATTGTTAGAGGAAGCCCGCGCTGGCCTCAAGGGTGTACCTGCCGAGCGCGACCCTCAAGCTTATAACGCCCTGCTACAGGCCGCGTTCAAGGGCTTCCCCGATGATGCCAAGCAACTGCGTACCCAGAAACTGGCGTGGTTTCGCTATTGGCCCACGGCCGAAGGAACGGCCCAGGTGGGCCAGGAGAAAAGCCTGGAGGCGTTGCTGACAGAGGGCGCCATCCGCTGCGAACCGGTGGTGTACGAAGACTTTCTGCCGGTCAGTGCGGCCGGGATATTCCAGTCCAACCTGGGAGGGGACGCCCGCAGCGATTACGGCAGTAACGCCAACCGCGAGCAGTTCGAACAGGCCCTGGGGCGGCCGGTTGTCGATGAAATGGCGCTGTACGCCCAAACCCAGCAGCGCTCGCTGGAAGCCTGCGCGGCTCGGCTCGGGGTAAGGCTGGTATAAGCCCTACCCTGTCGCGCACCCGCGTTAGTCCAAGGCTCGCGCGGGGGGTGAATCAGCCGCGAACGCGGAACCGGTCCACTTCGCGGTTCAGCCCAGCGGCGAGGTTTTCCAAATCCCGGGCAGTGCTCGCCAGGTTGGATACCACTTCCCGCTGCTCGCTGTTGACCGAGGCGATACTTTGCAGGTTGCTGCTCAGCAAGGTAGCGGTTTCGCTTTGCTCCTGAGTAGCCGTGGAAATAGCCGCAAACTGCTGGCCAGCCATACGGCTTTGTTCGTCGATCCGCGACAAGGCATCGGCTACCCGAGCGTTACGGGACAGGCCTTCTTGCATCAGGTGGTTGCCCTGCTCCATGGTCTGGATCGCCTGGCCGGTTTGCTGCTGAATGTTAGCGATCATCGAGGAGATTTCATCGGTCGCCTGCCGCGTGCGTGAGGCCAAACTGCGCACTTCGTCCGCTACCACCGCAAAGCCCCGGCCCTGCTCACCCGCCCGTGCCGCTTCGATGGCCGCGTTGAGCGCCAACAGGTTGGTTTGCTCAGCAATGGAAGTGATGACCCCAACAATCCCGCCGATTTCCTGAGAGCGCTGGCCAAGGGTGTCGACCACCTTGGCCGTATCGCTCAAGGCCCCCGCGATCTGTTCCAGGGACGCGGAGGCTTGCTCCATGGAAGCGCGACCGGTGCGGGTATGCTCGGCGTTCTGTTGGGCCAGGCGTTCGGTTTCGCTCATGTTGTCGGCGATGTTTAAAGAGGTAGCGCTGAACTCTTCCACGGCGCCGGCCATGCTGGTGATTTCGCCGCTTTGTTGTTCCATGCCTTCGTAAGCCCCGGCAGACAGGCTGGACAACGCCTGGGCACGGTCGCTGACTTGCCCAGCCGCGGTGCGAATATGGCGAACCATGGTCGACAGGGCGTCGCCCATATGGTTGAAGCTGCGCGCCAGTTGGGCGATTTCGTCGTTGCCGGCCACATTCAGCCGCGCTTCCAGGTCCCCCGCGCCCAGGGCTTCTGCCTGGCGAACCAAGTCACCCAAGGGCTTGAGCCGCCGACGCAGCAGGATCATCGCCGCGGCGACCGCCAGCACCGTAGCCAACAGGCTGCCAAGCACCAGCTTGGTACCCACGCTCCAAGTCACTGCGCGCAGCTCTTCCATCGGCATGGTGGCGACCACGCTCCAGGGGCCCTTGGCGAATGGAACGGCCACCGAATAGAAATCACCTTCGCCGTCGTTCCAGAAGTGGCCTTTTTTCATGGCTTCGCCGTCTTCGCGAATAACCTTGGCTGCCGTTTCGAGGTTTTTCACGCCCGCGGGCGGTACCAGCCATTGATTCTGGGCATCAAGCAAGGCCAGCGAGCCGCTTTTGCCGATACGGAACTCGCCCAGGTTGTTGAACTGGGTTTTTTGCGCGTCGGTGTAATCGAAGCCTACGAACAATACTGCGATCACCTTGCCGCCAGCGTCCCGCACGGGGGTGTACTGGGTCATGAAGTTGCGCCCGAACAGCACGGTGGCGCCTACATAATTCTGGCCCGCGATCAGGCGCGGGTACGCGGGGCTGGCATGGTCGAGCACGGTGCCGATGGCGCGGCTGCCGTCTTGCTTGGTCACGGAGGTGCTGATACGGATAAAGTCGTCGCCACTGCGCACGAACACTGTGGCCACGCCCGCGGTCATCTTGCGGAAGTCGTCTGCCTCGGCCAGGTTGTTGTTAAGCACTTCATCACCCAGCCATAGCCCAGGGGTAGCGGTACCGGCCACGGTTATCGGCTGCTCAGGGTGATGGGTCAGCCCGGCGGCGAAACGGGACTCGAACAACCCGCTCAGGCGCTGGGTGCTCTCCCGGAGGGTGTCATGGAAGGTATCGAGCTGATCGGACAACAACCGCGCCTCGCTGGCCATGTGTTGTTCGCGGGTAGCCAGGTTAGCCTGGTCCAGCGAACGCAAGGCAAAGGCCGTGCTGCCACTGATCACCACCACCAGGACTAAAGTCAAGGCAATGCCAAGTTGCCTGGCGATAAGGGCGCGGGGTTGAGTCATTCTAGCTCCTGATGAAAATGCCGGCTGCTCCGGGCGTGAGCTTCCAAGGGTATAAGCGTTGGTTTGTGGATCCTCTACCGGATCTCTAGCCAAGAGTTCGGCGGCATGTTCGTTTACTTGAGCCTAGCGCGAGGTTTTTTGCCAAGCTCAGCGTAAGCGCGTGACCTCTGGCAACACCATGGCAGCCGCTTCCAGCCGCAAAAATTCACTGAGCCGGTGAATGCGCTCATTGCCTGGCCGCGTGGCAGGCCATACCAGATAATAGCTGTCACCGCTGGCGACCGCGGTAGGCCAGGGCAAGCTCAGCCGCCCCGCGGCCACGTCCTCGGCCACCAGGGACAAATCGCCGATGGAAATCCCGTAGCCACGGGCAGCGGCGAGCATGCCAAGCTCAAGGGTATCGAATACCTGGCCGCCACTAAGGGACACCTGGGTATCCAGCCCCATGTGTTTTAGCCAGTAGCGCCAGTCACGGCGGTCTGGGGTGGGATGAAGCAGTTCGGTGCCTATCAGGTCGGTAACGGTCCATGGGGCCTGGCCCGTCAGTTCCGGCCCGCCCACGGGGATCAATAGCTCATCGAACAGCCAGGTCGCCTCCCAGGTTGGGGGGAAATGACCGTTGCTGACCAATACCGCGCAATCGAAGGGCTCCAGGCTGAAGTCCACGTTGTCTACATCCATCCAGGCACTGGTGAGCTGCACCTCGCTGCCGGTCTGTAGGTGACGGTACCGGCTGATGCGCGCCAGTAACCAGCGCATGGTCAGGGTGGGCGGCGCCTTCATGCGTACAGTGCCATCTTCGTTCATGAGTGTGGCGCATGCCCGCTCAAGGGACGAAAACCCTTCACGTATACCTGGCAACAACAACCTTGCCGACTCGCTCAAGGCCAGGCTGCGGCCTGCGCGGATAAACAACCGGCAGCCGAAGTAATCCTCCAGGGTACGCATGTGGCGGCTGACGGCGCTTTGGGTGATGGAAAGTTCTTCGGCGGCGCGGGTGAACGAGCAATGCCGCGCGGCGGCTTCGAAGGCGCGCAGGGCATAGAGAGGCGGCAAACGAGGCGTCATCGAGCGGTTCCTTCTGAAAATTGCTCAAGTATGAGTAAAACTCATGCCAGCAATCGCTATTATCCTTTTGTCGGGTGTGCTGCCAAAGCGCAGAATCGCGGTTTCGGATAAAACTTGCCCTCCCATGCCCATGACTGCTCGCTCTGAACTCACTGCCCTGTTGCGCCTGGCCGGGCCTTTGATCGCCTCGCAACTGGCCCATATGCTGATGATCCTTACCGATACGGTGATGATGGCCCGTATTAGCCCCCAAGCGCTGGCGGGCGGGAGCCTGGGCGCGGCCAGTTATTCCTTTGTCTCGATTTTTTGCATCGGGGTGATGGCCGCCGTCGGCACCTTGGTCTCCATCCGCCACGGTGCGGCGGATACAGCAGGTGTTACTCGCCTGACCCAAGGCGGCTTATGGTTGGCTTGGTGCCTGGCCCTGGTGGCGGGCGTGGTGCTGTGGTGCCTGCCATTGATCCTGCCGCACCTGGGGCAAACCGCCGAAAACGTTGCCACGGCCAGTGATTTTCTTAAGGTGCTGGCCTTTGCCCTGCCCGGCTCGCTGAGCTTCATGGCCTTGCGCGGCTTTACCAGCGCAGTGGGCAAGGCTACGCCGGTGATGGTGATCAGTATCGCCGGCACCCTGCTCAACCTGGTGCTTAACCTGGCGCTGATCGACGGCTGGCTTGGGTTACCGCAGTTGGGGCTCAAGGGCATCGGTTTGGTCACCACCACGGTGTTCACGCTAATGGCGCTGAGCCTGGCGTGGTACCTCAATCGCCACCGGGGCTTTGCGGCCTACCCCTTCCTCAAGGGCTTGAGCCGCCCGCCGGTGCAGGCAATCAAGGAACTGTGGCGCCTGGGCTTGCCTATCGGTGGCACTTACGCTGTGGAAGTGGGCCTGTTCGCGTTCGCGGCACTGTGCATGGGCAACCTGGGGCAAACCCAACTGGGCGCGCACCAAATCGCGTTGCAGATCGTCTCCGTGGCGTTCATGGTACCCGCAGGCATGTCCTACGCCGTGACCTTGCGCATTGGCGGCCACTACGGCGCCGGGCACCTGGCACTGGCCCGCAGGGCTGGGCGCATCGGGATTGGTACGGGTGCCCTCATCATGCTGAGCTTTTCGGTAGTGCTGTGGGTAGCGCCACAAGTGTTGGTGGGCCTGTTTATCGACGGCAAAGACCCTGCCTTCGCCAGTATTTTCGAGCTGGCGCTGAAGCTGTTGGCCGTAGCGGCCTGGTTCGAGCTGTTCGATGGGGTGCAAACCTTGGCCATGGGCGCGATTCGGGGCCTGAAGGATGCCCGGCTGACCTTCCTGGTAGGCCTGGCCTGCTACTGGCTGATCGGCGCGCCTTGTGCCTGGCTGCTGGCTTTTCACTCAGGTTTTGGCGCGGTGGGCGTTTGGTGGGGGCTGGCGCTGGGGCTGGCCTGCGCCGCCATCAGCCTGACCCTCGCCTTCGAAATCAAAATGAAACGGCTTAGCCCACCGCTGGGCGCGGCTGCCGCGCCTATCACTCAGGCCTCTACCTAGTAACGCTCACTGCCCAGGCTCGCGTGCCCATCCCCGCGTGTAAATACGTTAGCAAGGGTTGCATGGGCATGGGGCGGCTGATCAAGAAGCCCTGCACCTGATCGCAACCAAAGGCGCGAAGCTCGTGCAGTTGCCGCAACGTTTCTACCCCTTCGGCGACCACCTGTAGCCGCAGGTTATGGGCCAGGTCCACCATTGCCTTCACCAATTGACGGCTTTCGGCCCGTTCTTCCATGTTGGCGACGAAACTGCGATCGATCTTCAACAGCGTGATAGGCAGGCTGCTCAGGTGAACGAACGAGGAAAAGCCCGTGCCGAAATCGTCCAGAGAAAAGCGCACGCCCAATTGGCCGAGGGCATCCATGGTGTGGCGTACCTGATCGTTACGGCGCATCACCGCTGTTTCGGTCAATTCGAATTCCAGCCAACTGGCGTCAATGCCCCGTTCAGTAATCAGGCGGCTAAGGGTGCTCAGTAGTTGGCTGTCTTGAAACTGCCGGAAGGACAGATTCACGGCCATGTGCAAAGGCTCCAGGCCGGCCTTGTGTAGCCGCTGCATATCCTCCAGCGCCCGCGCCAGCACCCAATACCCTAAGGGTATGATCAACCCGCTTTGCTCAGCCAGGGGCACGAACTCACTGGGCGCCAACAGCCCACGCTCTGGGTGCCGCCAGCGCACTAATGCCTCAAGGCCGACGATCCGCTGGCTGGAAAGGTCCAGTCGTGGCTGATAGTGCATCTCGAATTCGTCGCGACGAAGGGCCCTGCGCAGCTCGCCCTCTTGATCGGCCAAGCTGCGCGCATGCAGGTAGGTCTGCTCGTTGAACACGTGGAAGGCGCAGCCCTGAACGCTTTTGGCCTGGCGCATGGCGATGTGAGCATGCCACATGAGTGGGTCGGGCTCGGTATGCAAGCTGCCGTGGGCAATCCCCAGGCTGCAACCGATCAACAGGCTTTCGCCGCCGACCCAGTAGGGGTCGCCCAGGGCTTCGACGATACGCTCGGCCAAGCGCTCGGCGCGCTGGGCATCGCGCCGGGTGTCGATCAGCAGGGCAAATTCGTCACCGCCTAGGCGAGCCAGCCGGTCTCCAGGCTCCAGCTGCGCCTTGAGCCTTTCTACCATCTGCAAGATAAGCTGATCCCCCGCCTGGTAACCCAAGGAGTCATTGGCATGGCGGAAGTTGTCCAGGTCCAGGTGACCCAGGGCCAAGCCGCGCCCATCGCCACTGGCCAGGCTGGTCGCTAGCATGGTCAGAAAGCCTTGGCGGTTGGCGATACCCGTCAGGGGGTCTTGCTCGGCCAAGCGCTGTAGGGTGCCTTGCAATACGCTGCGCTCTCGCACGTGGCGCAGGCAGCGGCGCAGCACGCCGGGGCTCAATTCAGGCAGCACCAACCAATCACTGGCGCCCACTGGCGATTCCTTGGGCTCTTGGTCCAGCAACAGCACCTGCGGCCAGGTGCAACGCCCGGCCGGCGGCTGGCTTTCAGGGGCGGCCAGCACAACCAGCACGCCTTCGCCCTCCACGCCAGGTGCGTCCCACGGCGGGGCCCAAACGGGCGCGCACGCCAGCGTGCAGGGCTCGCCCAAGCCAGGCAGACAATCGCGTAACGCTATCTCCCAGCCTTCCTGAGGCGCGATCAGCAGCAGCCGCATGGGTTCGGTGAGCGTAGACAAGCGAGCTCCTTATGAGCATGGCAAGGCTGCGGGCAAAGGCGCCCAAATGCCAGCCAACACCCAGGCATGGTCCGTTTACGTGGCCGCAAACCTGCGCCCCAGGGGCACTTCCCGGCGGTTGGCTGGCACGTACAAGCAAAGTAACAAATTTTGCAAAAAAACATAGAGGTACGAGAGACGGTCGCGGCATATAGCGCCTGTCCTGCTAAAATGCGCGACCTTTTTTTCAGCAAACCCCTGATACCTATGTCCCGGCTCAACCCCAGGCAACAAGAAGCCGTGAACTACGTTGGTGGCCCGCTGCTGGTGCTGGCCGGCGCGGGTTCTGGCAAAACCAGTGTCATCACTCGCAAAATCGCCTACCTGGTGCAACAGTGCGGCGTGCGTGCCCAGTACATCGTTGCGGTGACTTTCACCAACAAAGCGGCGCGGGAGATGAAAGAGCGTGTCACCAGCCTGCTGCGTGGCAGCGAGGGCCGTGGCCTCACCGTATCGACCTTCCACAACCTGGGCTTGAACATCATCCGCAAGGAATATGCCCGGCTTGGTTACAAACCAGGGTTTTCGATCTTCGATGAGGGCGATATCAAGGCGTTGCTGACCGATATCATGCAAAAGGAATATTCCGGGGACGACGGCGCCGACGACATCAAGCACATGATCGGCAACTGGAAGAACGACCTGATATTGCCACCAGAGGCCTTGGCCAATGCCCGTAACCCGCGTGAGCAAACCGCCGCCGTGGTGTATGCCGCCTACCAGCGCACCCTCAAGGCCTACAACGCGTTGGATTTCGATGACCTGATCCTGCTGCCGGTCAAACTGTTTCAGGAACACACGGACATCCTGGAAAAATGGCAGAACCGCGTGCGCTATCTGCTGGTGGACGAGTATCAGGACACCAACGCCAGCCAGTACCTGCTGGTCAAGCAACTGATCGGCACGCGCAATCAGTTTACGGTGGTGGGCGACGATGACCAGTCCATCTATGCCTGGCGTGGCGCGCGGCCTGAAAACCTGATGCTGCTCAAAGAGGATTACCCCTCGCTCAAGGTTGTGATGCTGGAGCAGAACTACCGCTCTACCAGCCGCATCCTGCGCTGTGCCAACACCCTGATCGCCAACAACCCCCATGCGTTCGAAAAGCAACTGTGGAGCGAAATGGGTCATGGCGACGAGATTCGGGTGATCCGTTGCAAGAACGAGGACGCCGAGGCCGAGCGGGTAGCGATGGAGATCCTCACCTTGCACCTGCGCACCGACCGCCCCTACCGAGACTTCGCCATCCTGTACCGGGGTAATTACCAGGCCAAGCTGATCGAGCTGAAATTGCAGCACCATCAGGTGCCCTATCGGTTGAGTGGCGGCACCAGCTTTTTCGCGCGCCAAGAAGTCAAAGACCTGATGTCTTACTTCCGCCTGCTGGTGAACCCGGACGACGACAACGCTTACCTGCGGGTGATCAACGTGCCCCGCCGGGAGATCGGCTCGACGACCCTGGAAAAGCTGGGCAACTACGCCACCGAGCGGCGTATTTCCATGTATGCCGCCAGCGCCGAGCTCGGCCTGGGCGAACACCTGGACAGCCGCTTCGTAGACCGTCTACAGCGCTTTAAGCGCTGGATGGACAGCGTTCGCCATCAGGTAGCCCAGGCTGACCCCATTGCCGCACTGCGCGCCATGGTCACGGATATCGACTACGAGAACTGGATTCGCCAGAACAGCTCCAGCGACAAGGCCGCCGACTACCGTATCGGGAACGTGTGGTTCTTGATCGAGGCCTTGAAGAACACCCTCGAAAAAGACGAAGACGGCGACATGACCATCGAGGACGCCATCGGCAAGCTGGTGCTGCGGGACATGCTTGAGCGCCAGCAAGAGGAAGAAGAAGGCGCCGATGGCGTGCAGATGATGACCCTGCATGCGTCCAAGGGGCTAGAGTTTCCCTATGTGTTCATCATGGGCATGGAAGAAGAAATCCTGCCCCACCGTTCCAGTATCGAAGCCGATACCATCGAGGAAGAACGTCGCTTGGCCTACGTGGGCATTACCCGCGCCCGCCAAACCCTGGCGTTCACCTTTGCGGCCAAGCGCAAGCAATATGGGGAGGTCATCGACTGTTCACCCAGTCGCTTTCTGGACGAACTGCCCCCGGACGACCTGGCCTGGGAAGGTTTGCAAGACACCCCCGTGGAGGTAAAAGCCGCCCGGGGCAACCATGCATTGGCCGACATTCGTGCCATGCTCAAGCGTTGAGCCGAGGAACCACCGTGCAAGCCCTGCATAACAAGATCCGCGAAGAAGGTATCGTTTTATCCGATCAGGTATTGAAGGTCGACGCCTTCCTGAACCACCAGATCGACCCTGCCCTGATGCAAGCCATCGGTGAAGAATTCGCCCGCCGCTTCGCGGGTGTGAAGATTGACAAGATCGTCACCATCGAGGCCTCTGGCATCGCTCCCGCTGTCATGGCCGGCCTGTGCCTTGGGGTGCCGGTGATCTTCGCCCGCAAACATGCCTCGCTGACCTTGACCGAACACCTGCTCACCGCGTCGGTGTATTCGTTCACCAAGCAAACCGAAAGCACCGTGGCCATCTCTCCTCGGCACTTGGCCAAGGACGATCACGTGCTGATCATCGATGATTTTCTGGCCAACGGCCGTGCGTCCCAGGCACTGATCTCCATCATCCATCAAGCCGGCGCCCATGTGGCTGGCTTGGGTATCGTAATCGAGAAATCCTTCCAAACCGGGCGCGCGCAGTTGGATGAGCAAGGCTACCGAGTGGAGTCCCTGGCGCGGGTCGCGTCGCTGGTTGGCGGTACCGTAACCTTTTTGCCAAGCTAAGCCCTGGCAGCGGAAGTGATCAACGCGACGAGTCTATTTTGACCAGTTGCCCGTCGATGAACTTAAGCTGATAAGAGGCGCCGTTTCGCGGCCCATAGACCCAGTGCTCAATGGTTGCCGCGTGATTGTGGCCGCGTTGATTAGGGTTCGGCGCCGCAGGCATGACCTCACGGTGCGCGGGCGGCCCGCACTTGCGCTGCACTTGGTAAGTGGAGTTGCCCTGAGCAACCAGAGCGGTTCCACAGCGCATGTCTGCATACGCAAGGCCTTGAAAGCCTGCCAGGGCAAGGGCGACCCAGAGCAATGGAAACGCTTTTAAAGACCCACCTGTATTCATATCACCCCCCTTTCAGCCCCGCCACCAGTAAGAGCCAGCGCAGCGGGCGAATGTGACTGCACCCTGACAATACATCACCTGCAACCTCCTGTTCGCCAGCTTTGCTGGCTCCTACAAATTGAACTGCGCCCCAAATGTTGGACACCTATCCAACCTTATGGGGCGTTTTTCATGGGTAAGTACTCAAAAGACTTC